>JAEUHB010000265.1 GCA_016794665.1 Opitutaceae bacterium | reverse complement strand
CCGTCGCCGGTGACGGTGGTGATGCCCCGCACCTCGAGGTCCGGGGACTGCAGCACCATGAGGATGGATTGGAGGTTCGACCCGCCGGGGCCAAATGCATCCTGATCGATGATGACTTTGCGTTTCATGAAACCGGAAGTGAGCAGGGCGGCTAGACGGGTAACTCGGTGCCTTCGCTGAGGATTTTGATGTAGTCCTTGTAGGCGAACACCCGGCCGCGAGCCGCACCGGTCTTCTCCTCCACCACGCCAAGATCCTCAAGGCGGGAGAACGCGGCGCCAAGGGTCGAGAAGGCCGGCTCACCATCGAGCAACTTACGCGCGCGGTTGATCGAAAGCAGGGGATGGCGTTGCAGCAGATCGTGGAGGCGTGCCGCGGTGGGTGCGGCGGGGCCAAGGGCCGCGACGCAACGCTGGTGGTCTTGGAAAAGGCGCAGCACCCGCTTGGTGGTTCCGGCCGCCTGATCGGCCGTGGCGATCACCCCCTCATAGAAAAATGCCAGCCACTCTTCCCACGCGCCGGTGGCGCGAACGCGCTCGAGCAGCTCGTAGTAGGTGGAACGGTGCTGCTTTAGGTGCAGCGAGAGGTAGAGCAACGGCTGGCTGAGCACGCGCTCGTGGCAAAGCAGGAGCGTGACGAGCAGGCGACCGATGCGGCCATTGCCGTCGAGAAACGGATGGATGGTCTCGAACTGCACGTGGGCGAGTGCGGCCTTCTCAAGGGGCGGCGTCGCCACAGGATCGTCGTGCAGGAATTTCTCGAGTGCGCCAAGGCAGGCTGTCAGCTCATCGGGGGGCGGCGGGACGTAGAGGGCGTTGCCCGGCCGTGTGCCGCCAATCCAATTTTGCGACGTGCGGAACTCGCCGGGGCTCTTTTCGCTGCCCCGGCCTTTCTTCAGCAGCACGCCGTGGACTTCACGGATGAGGCGGAGCGAAAGGGGGAACCCGCGCTTCAGCCGGCGAAGCCCGTGCTCGAGTGCCGCCACGTAATTCGAGACCTCAAGCACGTCGTCCGTGGGGACGACGGGAGAATCGGCGTTCTCGAAAAGTAGCAGTTCCGATAGGGAGGACTGCGTGCCCTCAATCTGGGAGGAGAGCACGGCTTCCTTGCGGATGTAGGCGTAGAGGAACTGGCTCACGTCGGGCAACAAGCCGGTCAGCCCATCCAGGCGGCCGATGGCGAGCATGGCCTGTTGGGCAAGGCGCTGGAGCGAAGCGTCCCACACGACCGCGGGCTTCGGTGGCAGCGGGTCGGGCACAAACGCCCGCACCTTCTCGCCGCCGGCCTGCGTGACGGCATAGTGACCGGTGAGGCCGCGCATGATGGGAACGCACCATGATGGGCGCTCGAAACAAGGCGAGAGCTTATTTTGACTTGATAGTGCAAATCAAAATAGCGCCCTTGGCTATTTCGACCGCCCGAAACAGTCACTCACACCCTCTGATCCTTCCAGCAGCCCCGCTTGAAGAGCACGCCGCTCCAAACGGCGAGGACGGAGAACGCGGTCGGCACCGCGATGAATACCCCGAGCGGCCCGAACCCCAGTGGCTGCGCGAGCAGCCACGCGAGCGGCACCTGCCCGAGCCAGAAGCAAAAAAAGTTGAGCTTCGTGGGCGTCCACGTGTCGCCGGCGCCGTTGAACGCACCCTCGTAGCACATGCCTGCCGCGTAGAGCGGGAAACCCAGGCTCACGATCCACAGCGTGCGGTTCGCGTGCAGAAAAACCTCCGGGTCGGTCGTGAACAGCCCGGCGATCAGCGACGAGGCGCCGACGAAGATCACGCCCACGGCGCCGAGGAAGATCACGTTGAACTTCGTCGCGATTTTCACGGCCGCCGCGGCGCGGTCGGGCTGCTTGGCGCCGAGGTTCTGGCCCACGAGCGTGGCGCCGGCGTTGGCGAGGCCCCACGCGGGCATGAGGGCGAAGATCACCACCCGGATCGCGATCGTGTAGCCCGCGACGGCCGAGCTGCCAAATACCGCGAGGATCTTGAAGAGCCCGACCCAGCTCGTCGTGCTGATGAGGAGCTGGAGGATGCCACTCCCCGCCGTGCGCAGGATCGAGCCGAGCAGCGCGAAATCCGGCCGCAGGTGCGCGGACCGCACGCGCACGCGGCAGCGGTGGCCGGCGAGATGCCAGAGCTGGTAGACCACGCCGAGGCCCCGGCCGATATTTGTGGCGACGGCCGCGCCCGTGAGGCCCAGCTCGGGAAACGGCCCGAGGCCGAAGATGAAGCATGGGCCGAGCGCGATGTTGAGGGCGTTGGCGAGCCAGAGCGTGCGCATCGCGAGGACGGCGTCGCCCGCACCGCGGAAAATCGCGTTGATGAGGAAAATCAGGAAGACGGTGAGGTTGCCGCCGAGCATCACGCGCGTGAAATCGGCGCCGAGCGCGACGGTCTTCTCGTCGGCGCCCATCAGCCGCAGGATCTCCGGCGCAAACGAGCCGAGCGCCACGCCGAGCGCGGCCGCGAGCCCGGCGCCCAGCAGCACGATCTGGCCGGCGGCCTGCGCGGCGCGCTCCGAGTCTTTTTCGCCGATGCGGCGCGCGACAATCGCCGTCGCCGCGATCGAGATGCCGATGGCGACCGCGTAGACGAGCGTCATCACGGACTCGGTGAGCCCCACGACCGCGACGGCCTCCTTGCCGAGGCGGGAGACCCAGAACACGTCGACGACGGCGAAGAGCGACTCCATCACCATCTCGAGCACCATCGGCACCGCGAGCAGGAGCACGGCGCGGTTGAGCGGCGCGGCGGTGTAGTCGTGGTGCTCGCCGCGGAGCGCCTGCAGCACGGTGCGGAAGAGCGGCGGATTTTCCGCGGCGGCGGGCGGGGGAGACTCGGCGGACATGGGGACCTAGGGCAGAGCGTGAGGCGGACGGAGATTTCAGATCACAACAAACGATAGGCCCGCGGGCGGACAGACAGCGCGCCTTCCTTCAGCCCAAAATCCGCCGCAGGCTGTCGAGGTCGAGGATGTTGGCGAGCGACTCCTCCTGCACGACGGCGGCGGCGAGGGCCGCCTTGTCGCGCTGCATCGCGCGAATCTTCTCCTCGACCGTGCCCTCGGCCAGCAGGCGATACGCGACGACGGCCTCGGTCTGGCCGATGCGGTGTGTGCGGTCGATCGCCTGCGCCTCGGCCGCGGGGTTCCACCACGGGTCGTAAAGGATCACGTAGCTCGCGGCGGTGAGGTTGAGGCCGAAGCCCGCGGCCTTCAGCGAGAGCAGGAAGACGGTTTTCGTCTCGTCGCGCTGGAACTCGTCGACGAGCTCGGCGCGGTTCTCGGTCGAGCCGGTGATCATCAGGTGGCCGATGCCCGCGGCGGCGAGGCGGCCGCGGATGATCTCCAGCATCTCGACAAACTGGCTGAACACGAGGACCTGGTGGCCCTCGTCCCGCAGCTCCTCGAGCCGCTCGAGCAGCGCCTCCAATTTAGCGCTCGGCAGATCGCGGTGCGCGGGATCGACGAGCGCGGGGTGGCAGCAGATCTGGCGGAGGCGGAGCAGGCTGGAGAGGACGTTGAAGCGCACGGCGGCGAGCGCGTGGGGCGAGTCGACGCCGAGCAGCTGGGCGCGCGCGCGCTTCAGCTCCGCGTCGTAGAGCACGCGCTGCTCGCCCTCGAGCTCGACGACGAGATCATCCTCGGTGCGCGAGGGCAGCTCGGGCGCGGCCTGGGCCTTGGTGCGGCGCAGGAGGAAGTGCCGCACGCGCCGGTGCAGGCGCGCGTGGGTCTCCGGGTTGATGTCGGTGTAGTGCCGGCGAAACGCCGCCTGCGGTCCGAGCAGGCCGGGCTGCGCGAACGCGAAGAGGCTCCACAGATCCGTGAGGCGGTTCTCGATCGGCGTGCCGGTGAGGACGAGGCGGTGCCGGCTCGGCAGGCCGCGCGCGACGGTGGCGACCTGGCTGCCGGGGTTCTTGATGAACTGGCCCTCGTCGAGCACGACGGCGTCCCACGGCTGCGCCTGGAACCAGGCGGCGTTGAGGCGGAGCTGGGTGTAGTTGGCGACGAGGAGCTGGGCGCTTGGCTCCCCGGCGGCCGGGCCGAGCCGGAGCGGATCAAAAGACCGCGCGCGCAGCGACGGCGCAAAGCGGTCGGTCTCGACAAGCCAGCCGTGCGTCACGCTCTTGGGGCAGACTACGAGCAGGCGGAGCAGGGGGGCGTCGGGTGCGCGCGTCTCCGCGAGGTGGAGGAACCACGCGAGGGTCTGCACGGTCTTGCCGAGGCCCATGTCGTCGGCGAGGATGCCGCCGAGGCCGAGCGCGGCGTGGTGCGTGAGAAAGTGATACCCCTCGACCTGGTAGGGGCGGAGCGTCGCGCGGAGGCCGGCGGGCAGGGGCGGCGGCGGCTGGGCGGCAAAGGCGGCGGCGCGCTCGCGGAGCGTCGCTGCGATCTTGGCGTCGCGGGCGTCGAAGTAGTCCGCCTGCGCGGCGAGCTGCAGGGCGTGCAGGCGGTGCGTGCGGGGCTTGCCGTCGGCGAGGATCTCGGCGGCGTCGAGGCCAAGGCGATCCAGCGCGTCGTCGTTGGCCGGATCAGCGGCGAGCTCAAGGCGGCGCCAGCCGTGGCGCGGCAGGCTCACCCATTTGCCGCGCGCCTTCATGAGCAGCGCGATTTCCTCGGCGGTGAGCTTGGTGTCGGAGACGCGGAGCTTGACCGTGAGGTTGAACCAGTCGCGGCCCGCCGCCTCGGCCGGCGCCGCGGAGATTTCCACGTGCGCGGTGAGCGGAGCGTCAAGAAGATGGGCGAGGCCGGGCGCAACGTCGACCTTCAGGCCCGGCGGCAGCGTGGCGTGCCACGCGATGAACGCCTCCGGGAATTCCGGCCCGGTGTCGCGGCCCCACGCGCCCTCGGCCTCGCGCCACGTGAGCTCAAAGGTGGCGAGCCGCGCGCTCGCGCCCTGCGCGGCGCCGAGATCGAACTCCAGCAGGGGCTCGCTCGCGCGCCGAAGCGGCGGGGCGCCGCGCGGCGTCCACTGCCACCCTGTGGCGGCCCACTGCTGCTCGACCGGGAGATCATCGGCGCGGGCGAAGAGCTGGGCGCGAAATTCCAGCGTGTCGGGGTCGTCGGGCGCGGCGGCGATCCAGCATTTGAGCACGGGGCGGAGCGCGAGGCGGCGGACGTTGCTCTCGAGCTCGGCGGGCAGGCGCAGGCCGGCGGCACGGAGCTTGGTCATCAACCGCGAGTCGCCGAGCGCGGCGGTGGGCAGGGGCGCGTCGGGCACGGGCGGCGGGCCGCGCCACACGCGGCTTTCAAAAAAATAGAGCGGCTCGGGCTTCAGCGTGATGAGCACGGCGCGGGCGGCGGAGCGTGCGTCGGGTGTCACGAGCCGGAGCTCCAGCCGATCGCGCGCCGCGGCGGAGACGGTCGCCTCGAGCGCGAGCGCGTGCGGCTCGACGGTGAGCGGCCGGCCGTCGGGCAGCACGATGGCATCGCGTGCGGCGCGGGTGCGGAAGAGATTCGCCGTCGCATCCGCGGGCAGCGCCTGCCGCAAGGTGGGCGCTTGGAACGCCGGGCCACACTCCGCCGCGAGGGCGATAGCAAGCGCGGCCTCGGCGGGCGCGAGATGCTCGACATCGGCGGGCCGCAGGCCCGCGAGCTGCGTGAACCACCGTTGCGGGGGAGAGCGCCAGCGCCCGCCCGCGACGCCGCGCACCTCGATGGCGAGGCCGCCTTCCGGCCGCACGCGCGCGCGCAGGCCGGTGACATCGGCCAGTGCGGGGTGCGCGGACGCGGGCGCGGCGGTTTCGCCGGTGTCGGCGAGCGCGCGCTGCCAGGCGGCGAGTTCCTTTTGGACGAGGTTGTGCTCGATGGCCGCAGGGATGGCACTCGTGTCGGTGAGCGGGCGGAAGATCTCCGGGATCGCGCGCCCGGCGAGCTCGTAGTCGTGCGCGATGAACTGCCACAGCGCCCACGGATCGGCCGGCGCGCTCGCGCGGTCCCACCAGCCCGCGAAGGCCGGCGCATAGAGCGGAGCGCCCGGTGCCGGCGTGTGCTCGAAGCCGTGCCGCAGCAGCGTGCCCGGGTAGAGCGTGCCGTGCGACGCCGTGAACTCCGCGAACAGCGCCGCAAGGTTGCCGAGGAGGTTCAGCTCGGCCGGCGTGAGCACGCGGCCGAGTTTCTTCGCGAGCACGGGGCCCCACTTCTCGACGAAGACGGGCTTCGCCGGCGGCGCCGCCGCGCCGGGGGCCGGGGAAGGCTCCGCGGCCGCCGGCGCGACGCCGACGGGCGCCGGCGACTCCACCTCCGCGATCCACGCGACGCCCGCGGCGTAGGCGTGCTTGCAGTCCGCCTTGCGCGGGCACGAGCAGCGCGAGCTCCAACGCCCGCGGGTCAGAAAAAGCGTCACGCCGTAGAGCTCCGAGCCGAGCACGCGTGCCTCGACGTAGTGATCCGCCCCGGCCCAGACACGGCGCACCTGCTTGCTTTCAAAGTAGGCGCGCCCGCGGTCGCGCCCGTGCTCCGGCAGCTCCGCGAGCCAAGCGCGCAGTGCCGCCAGCGCCTCGGGCGTCTGCACGCTGCGCACGGCAATCGGGCGTGGTTTCGGCATGGAAACGAACACGAAGCGCCCGCCGCGCCCCGCGGTCAAGCGCCCCGCGCGGTGTTTCCCCTTGCGAAAGGAGCGCGCTGCTATGCTCTGGCCTCGATTCGCATGAATGCCTCCCGGGAAGACATCCTCGCCGTCGTGCGCGACGCCGTCGCCGAAATCAACGAACTCAGATCCGCTGCCGAACAAATCGGCTCGGCGGAGGAAACCGTGCTGCTGGGCGAATCCGGCGGGCTCGACTCCCTTGGCGTCATCAACCTCGTGTCAGCCATCGAGGAACGGCTCGCGAAGCGCTACGGCGTCGCCATCACGATCCCGGCTGGGGGGGAAACCACCGGGCAAGGCGACCCCTGGCGCAACGTGGGCGCCCTGACGGATTTTCTTTGGGAGCTGGTCAAGTCGCGCTGACTTCGGCCGATAACCCACGGGATACGCTGCGCGCGCCATGAAGATCCTGTTGGTGTCGGATTTCAGTCTGCAAAATTTCGCCGGCTACCTCCAAAAAATCGCGGCCCCGGGTGCGACTGAGGTGGCCATCGCGCCGTTTGGCCAGGTGCCGCAGGTCCTGTTGGGTGCGGAGGCGTCGCTTTGGGAACCGCGGCCCGACTGCGCCGTGGTCTGGACGCGGCCCGAGGCCGTGCTGCCGTCGTTCCAGGCCGTGCTTGAGGGCAAGCCCGCCGAGGCCTCCGCGGTGCTGCAGGAGGTCGATGATTTTTGCGCGCTGCTGGAAAAGGCCGCGGCGCGCACGCCCGTCCTTTTTGTGCCGACGTGGGTTTTGCCGCCGCTGCACGCCGGCCATGGCCTCGCGGATCTTGCGACGCCGCTCGGGCCCGTGCGCCTGCTCATGGCGGCCAACCTGCGGCTGCTGGAAAAAATCCAGGCGACCAAGGGCGCGTTTCCGCTCGCCGCCGCGAAGTGGACGGAGCTCGCCGGCGCCGCGGCCTACTCGCCTCGGCTGTGGTATGGCGCCAAAGTGCCCTTCGCCAATGACGTCTTCAAGCAGGCGGCCAAGGACGTGGCGGCCGCGTTGCGCGGCATCCGTGGCCGCGCGCGCAAGCTCGTGCTCCTGGACCTCGACGACACGCTCTGGGGCGGCACCGTCGGCGAGACCGGTTGGGAAGGCCTGCAGCTTGGCGGCCACGATCCCGTGGGCGAGGCCCTCGTTGATTTTCAGCGCGAGCTGAAGGCCCTCAGCCGCCGGGGTGTGGCGCTCGGCATCCTGAGCAAAAATGAGGAGTCCGTGGCGCTCGGCGCCCTCCGTGCGCACCCCGAGATGGTCCTGCGGCCCGACGACTTCGCTGGCTGGCGGATTAACTGGAACGACAAGGCGCGAAACCTCGCCGAGCTCGTGCGCGAGCTGAACCTCGGCTTGGACAGCGTGGTGTTCTTCGACGACAACCCCGTCGAGCGCGCGCGGGTGCGCGAGACCTTTCCCGACGTGCTTGTGCCCGAATTGCCCGAGGACAAGCGGCTCTATGTGCAGACCTTGCTCGGCCTCGATTGCTTCGACAAGCCGCTCGTCACCGACGAGGACCGCGAGCGCGCGCGCATGTATGTCGAGGAGCGCAAACGCACCGAAATCCGCAACGCCGCCGGCTCGATCGAGGACTGGCAGGCGAGCCTGAAGATCGTCGTCACCGTCAGTGCGCTCGATGACGGCAACCGGGTGCGCGTCGCGCAGCTCCTGAACAAGACCAACCAGCTCAACCTGCGCACCCGCCGGCTCACCGAAGCCGAGCTCACGCAATGGGCCGCGGCGCCCGGCCGCAAGGTGTGGGCCTTCCGCGTCGCCGATCGGTTGGGTGATTCCGGGCTGACCGGGGTGCTCAGCATCGAGACCGACGGCGACCGCGCCGTCATCGCCGACTACGTGCTCAGCTGCCGCGTCATGGGCCGTGGCGTCGAGGAGACGCTCCTGCGCGTGGCCGCCGACTGGGCCCGGCAGGCGGACCTGCGCGAGATCGAGGCGGTGCATCTGCCGACGGCGAAGAACCAACCGTGCCTCGATTTCTTCCGCCGCTCCGGCTGGACCGAGCGCGCGCCCGACACATTTGCCTGG
>JAEUHB010000173.1 GCA_016794665.1 Opitutaceae bacterium | reverse complement strand
GCGCCGCTGGCGGCGTGCAGAAGCTCGACGCCTTCGTCGTTCGCTCCGAGCGGGAGGGCAACGCCAAGGCCCTCATGGAGCAGCGCCGCTCGATGAACCTCACCAACAGCCTTTCGTCCGACGTGTTTGGCGACGTCGCCGAGGGCAGCGTGGGCGAGTTCCTCAAGAATGTCCCCGGGGTCGACGTCGACTACGTCGGCCCGGATGCGCGCGGCCCGCGCCTGCGCGGCCTCGATCCGCAATACGTGGGCGTGAGCGTCGATGGCATGACGCTCGCGAGCGCCGACGGCTCGCAGGCGCTCGGCGGCGGCGCGCGCTCGTTCAGTTTTGATCAAGTCTCCGTCAACGCCCTCGATCGCATCGAGGTCAACTACACCACCAGCGCCGATCAGGACGCCGATGCCCCGGCGGGCACGATCAACCTGAAGACCAAGCGCGCGTTTGAGCGCAAGGGCCGCCGCCTCTCGTGGCAAGCGCACTTCATGGCCAATGGCGACAACTTCACCTGGCGCCGCACCTATAGCCCGAGCGACGTGCGGACGAGCAAGTTTCGCCCCGGCGCCATCATCGAGTATTCCGATGTGTTCTTCGGCCAGCGCCTCGGCCTCGTGCTCAACATCAGCGAGTCCAACCAATACATCGTCCAGAGCCGCGTGGATCACACCTACAACGCCGCCGCCACCGCCGCCGATCCGCGGCCGCGCGTGCTCACCAACGTCACCGCGCTCACCAACCCGCGCTTCACCGAGCGCTTCACGCCCTCGCTCACGCTCGACTGGAAGGTCTCGCCCGCCCTCGTGCTCTCGCTCAGCGCGATGTATAACTACTTCGATGCGTTCATCGACACGCGCAGCGCCGCCTTCAGCGTGCCCGGCGGGCGCGCCTCGGTGACGGGCGACGGCCTCAATAACTTCACGTTCAACAACGCCCAGCTCGCGCTCACCACCAACCACGAGCACAAATACGCGCAGACGCGCACGGTCACGCCCAAGTTCGAGTTTCGTCGCGGCGACTGGCTTGTCGACGGCGGCCTGCACTACACCGTCTCAACCAACCAATACGTGGCCCTCCCGCGGGTCGGCCCGCAGACGGTCGTCACCAACGCCCTCACCGGCCTCACCGTGAATTTCCGCCGCTCCGCACTCGAAGACATCGATTGGAAAATCACGCAGACCGCCGGCCGTGATCTCGGCGACCCGGCGAACTTCATCAATCCGCGCATCGGCGACGACATGCGCTTCGCCGAGCAGGAGGTTTACCAGGCCCAGGCCAACGCCCGCTGGACCACCGGGTGGCGGCTCCCCACGTGGCTGAAGTTCGGCGGCAAGATCACCGAGGACTACCATCGCTTCCGCAACCCGAACGCCGCGCAGACCTGGCGCTACGACGGCCCGGGCGGCGGCCCGACGGGGAGCTTCGCGAACCTCGCGTTTCCCGCCAACCGCTGGACCATGGACAACGGCGTCACCGTCGCCTCGCTCTCCGGCGGCCCGCCCGTGTTTCCCAACCGCCCCGGCATCGCGACGCTCTTCCGCGAGCAGCGGCCCCTGTTCACCGACATCTCCACGCCGGCGAATTTCTACACCGCCTACATCAACAACACGAGTTACATCAAGGAGACCCGCCTCGCCGGCTTCGGCCTCGCCAACGTGCGCCTCGGCCGCGTGCAGCTGCAGGGCGGCCTGCGGTGGGAGGAAAACGAGATCGCGATCCGCGAGTTCCAGCAGCGCACCGCCGCCGCCGTGCGCGCCGCGGGCTTCACCGTCGCGCCCGCCACCGGCCGCGCGACGACGGTCGAGGGCCTCACCTACCAGTTCATGAGCCTGCCCAAGGTCGTGCGCACGTCGGCCTACGATAATTTTTTCCCGTCCGTCAGCGCCAAGCTGCACGTCAGCGAGAATCTCCAGGCCCACCTCGGCTACAGCTCCACGCTCTCGCGCCCCGCCCTCGGCAACCTCGGCGGCGTGCTCGAGTTCAACGAGACCACGCTGATCGCCACCGTGCCCAACCCCGACCTGCTGCCCGAACGCTCCAAGAACTTCTCCGGCCGCGTCGCGTATTATTTCGAGCCCGTCGGCAACCTCGCGCTCACGCTTTTCCAGAACGACATCAACAACAGCGTGACGCAGCAGGAGTTTCCCGCCTCGGCCTTCGGCTTCGACGACGATCCGCTTTACTCCGGCTACCGCTTCATCTCCACCGGCAACCGCCCCGGCACGCTGCGCGTGCGCGGCGCCACGCTCGAATACAGCCAGGCGCTTTCGTTCCTCCCGGGCTTGCTCAAGGGCCTCAACACCTCCGCCAGCTACACCCGCACCTACGCGAGCGCCCCGCGCTCCGCGATGGTCCCGCACATGATCAGCGGCACGCTCAGCTGGCGCCACCGCGGCATCACGTTTGGCGTCGCCGGCAAGTGGACCGACGCCACGCCGTTCGCCACGACGGGCGTCATCCCCTATCGGAAAGCCCGCACGATGATCGACGTGAACGGCGGCTACCAGCTCACGCGCCGCACCGGCGTGTTCTTCCAGGTGCGCAATCTCTTCAACGCCCCCGAGGACCGCTACCAAATCGACACCACCTATCCCGTCAGCCAAGTCCGCGTCGGGACGTTCTGGACGTTTGGCATCAAGGGCGTGTTTTGAGGGTGCGCCGCCGATCTCACTCGCCTCACCGGCGCCCACGAGACGTGCTTGTCGGCGCACAAGGCGGCGCCAGCCCACGCGCCCGTTGGTCCGCCCCGAAAAAATCAAAATGAATAGAAGCTTCCCGGAAATCATCCGCCTCGTAGGTCAGCGCGCTTGCGCGCGCCGCTTCTGCATAGAACGAGCGCGCGCAAGCGCGCTGGCCTACCTCTCTATGCTGCTCGCATTCACGATTTGCCACTCCTTCGCCGCCGCGCCGCAGCGCCCCAACGTCGTTCTCGTCATGGCCGACGACCAAGGCTGGGGCGACACCGGCTACAACGGCCACCCCGATCTCAAGACGCCCCACCTCGACGCGCTCGCCACCGCCGGCCTGCGCCTCGATCGGTTCTACACGGCGCATTTCAACTGCTCGCCCACCCGCGCGAGCATCATGACCGGCCGGCATCCGCACCGCATGGGCACCTTCGGCCCCGGCTCCCCGATCCGCGCGCCGGAGCTCACCCTGGCCCAGGTGCTGCAATCCGCCGGCTACGCGACGGGCCATTTCGGCAAATGGCACCTCAACGGCAAGAACGGCGACCGCGACACGAAGACCCCGCCGGGCCGCGCGATCCTCGCCGACGATCCGCTGTCGCCGGGCAAGCTCGGTTTCGACGAGTGGCTGTCCGCCGACAATTTCTTCGACCTCGATCCGGTGCTCGGCCGCAACGGCGTCGCGGAAAAATTCCGCGGCGACGGCTCGGACATCGTCACCGCCGAGGCGCTGAAGTTCATCCGCAAGCAGGCCGCCGCGGGCAAGGCGTTCCTGACCGTGGTGTGGTTTGGCAACCCGCACACGCCGCATGAAGCGCTGCCGGCCGACAAGGCGCCCTACGCAAAGTTTTCCGAGGCGGACCAGAACTACTACGGCGAGCTCACCGGCATCGATCGCAGCGTCGGCAAGCTGCGGGCGGCGCTCCGCGAGCTGAACGTCGCGGACAACACGATCCTCTGGTATTGCAGCGACAACGGCGGCATCAACGGCCCGAAGTCCACCGGCCACCTGCGCGGCAGCAAGGGAACGCTGTGGGACGGCGGCCTGCGCGTGCCCGGCATCGTCGAATGGCCGGCGCGCATCGCGAAGCCCTTCGTCAGCGATGTCCCCTGCTCCACGTTGGACATTTATCCGACGATCCTCGCCGCCACCGGCACGAAAGCGGAAAAGCAAATTCAGCCTCTCGACGGCATCAACCTGCTGCCGTTGTTCGACCGGCAGATGTCCGCGCGCGGCAAGGCGATTCCCTTCGTGTCCCGACTCGGCCAGGAAAATCCCCACGGGGCCCTGATCGACTGGCCCTACAAGCTGCATCTCGACGCCGACCGCAACCGAACCAAGCGGGGCGGCGATCTGCCCACCGCGCCCGTGATGCTGTTCGACCTCGCGAAGGATCCGAAGGAGACCACCAACCTCGCCGCGAGCCAACCCGAGCGCGTCGCGAAGATGACGGCGGAGTTCGCCGCGTGGAAGACGTCCGCGCTGAAGAGCCTCGCCGGCGAGGACTACGACGGGAGCGTCCCTCTCTCCCCAGCCGCCGCCCCCGACGGCAACAGCAAGCGCGGAAAAAAGAAGCGGTAACACCCAACCGTCGATCCCGCGCCGCTCAATACGCCAGCTTCGCCGTCAGCGTGAAACCGCGCGGCACGCTCCACCAGAGGTCGCGCGGTGTCGCGATGCGCGCGGGATTCGTCACATCGCCGCCGGGCGGACGCTGGAGCGTGTTGATGTAGTGGGGCTTTTTTTCGTCGAGCAGGTTGTCGACGCGCAGGGTGAAAACCACCGGCTGATTGCGCAGGCCGCGCCAGGTGTAACCGAGCGTCGCCGTCGCCACCGTGTAGCCCGCCGCGTAGACGGGCGTGAAGCCGTCAACGCGCGGGTCGTCGATCGCGGCGGCGGGGTTGGCGGGGTTCACCATCGTGTCGGCGCCACGGTAGCCGATGATAATCGGGCCGCGGTAGCGCGCGCCGGCGCCCACGCGCAGGCCGCGGAGGCGGCCGGCGGCAAACGTGTAGTCGGCGTAGAGGTTGCCCGAGCTCGTGCGCTGGAGGAGCTGCGCGGCCTCCACAATGTTGGCGCGGGCGGCGATCATGCTGTTCCAGCTGTTGATCGTCGTGTTGAGGTCCGGCGGACGGCGATCGACGGGCACGGCGGGATCGATGCTCGCGACATTCGCGGCGTCGAGGCGCGCACCGGCGTCGAGCACGATTTGGCGGAGCGCCGGCAGATTGCGGTCGACCCACGCCGCCGTGAGATCGCTCGCGTTGGTAGCCTCGGTGCGCGCCAGCGCGAAGTTGGCGGAGACGCGCAGCGCCTTCGAGAGGTTGGCCACAATCTCGAGCTCGTAGCCGTGCGCGCGCACGTCGCGGCGATCCTGGATGAAAGCCGGCGGCACC
>JAEUHB010000148.1 GCA_016794665.1 Opitutaceae bacterium | reverse complement strand
CAGCAGCTCGCGGGTCGCGGAGAGCGCGGCGAGCGGCATGAGACCGAGCTGAAATCCCGCGCCGACGAGCCCGAGGTAGGCCACGGCGAGGACGGCCAGGTTCTGGCCGCGGGGCAGCGGGGCGGAGGTCGTCATGGTGACTTGCCCGCCGGGTGCGTCTCGGCGGCGAGCACCCGGATGAGGGCGCTGTTGTCGAGCTGGCCGAGGCCCGCGGCCTCGGCGGCCTCGAGGACTTGCCCATGGGCGGCGCTGAGCGTCATCGGCAGCCCCGCGGCGCGGCCCTGCTCAAGGATGAGGCGGACGTCCTTGAGATGCTGCGACAGGCGGGCCTCGGGCTTGAAGTCGCCGGTGAGCATCTTGCTGCCCTTGCCATCCATGATGCGCGAATAGGGGGGGCCGGCGCGCATGATGGCGAGAGCCTGGGCGGCGTCGAGGCCGACGCCGCGCGCGAAGGCGAGGCCCTCGGCCAGCGCGGCGCGGTTGAGGCCCAGCACGATGTTGGTCGCCAGCTTCATCTTGGCGCCGCTTCCCGCCGGGCCGGTGTGAAAGGTCTCGCAGCCGAGTCGCGTGAAGATGTCGGCGCAGGCGTCGAAGGCCGCGCGATCGCCGCCCACCATCACGACGGCGGTGCCGGCGCGCACCTGCGCGCTGCTGCCGGAGATGGTGGCGTCGAGGTAGGTGACGCCGCGCGCGGCGAGATCGCGGGCGATCGCTTCGCCGGTGTCGGGATCGCCGGTGGTGGTGTCGAGGAACGCCTGGCCCGGGCGCAGCGCGGCCCCGTGGGCGCAGAGGAGGGCGGCGACCTCGGAATGGGACGGCAGGCTGAGGAGCACGCGATCACAACGCCGGAAGACATCCCCGGCGTCGGCGGCGGCTGCGCCTCCAGCGCGGCGGAAGGCCTCGAGCCGCGCCGAATCGACGTCATGACCGAGCACGGGAAATCCGCCGGCGAGCAAGCGTTCCGCGAGCACGGAGCCGAGCAGGCCGATGCCGATGAGGCCAAGAGGCGCGGGGGCAGGCGGCGTTGGGGGCATGGAAGGCAACCTGAAGATGGGAGACGAAGGAGGAAATCAGCCCCTGATGCACTGCCAATCCGCTTGTCTCGCTGCGAGACAAGCACGGCTCGCGTCACTCCCCGGGGCCGCGCGGCGGGCCGAGGGAATGGCCGTCGACAAAGCGTGGCATGATCCGCTCGTGCGTCGCTCTAGCCGGCTGGCCGGCGGCGAGACGGGTGAGGGCGCGCGCCAGCTTGCGGGCGATCGCAGAGGCATCGGAGCTGTAGCGCGCCACCGCCGGCACGAGAAAACCGAGGAACGGATCGTCCTCGCGGCAGATCACCGAAAGGTCCCGGGGGATCTCGAGGCCAAGGCGCGGCAAGATGGTGAGGGCCGCCGGCACGGCGTGGGACTTTGTCACGAAGAGCGCCGTCGGCCGCTCCGCGAGCTGCGCCAGGCGGCGCAGCCGCGCCTCGATTTGCGGGAGCGAGCCGTCGTGTTCGAGCACGAGTGGCGCTGGCGTGCCGGCGCGGGCAAACGCGTCGCACGTGGCGCGGTCCGCGGCCGATCCGGTGCGCTGCAGGAGGATCGCGGTGCGCCGGTGGCCGGCGGCGGCGAGCTGCGCCGCCGCGTGCTGGGCAATCGCGGCGTGATCATATTCGACGGACGGCAGTTCGATCCCGGGAAACGCCGAGCCGGCGAGCACGGCCGGCACGCCTCGCGCGGCGAACCACTGCTGCATCGCGAGGGAGCTGCCGAACAACACCCACGCCGCGCGCGGATGGGCCGTGAGGAGCCGCTCCAGCGATCGCGCCGGTTGCCGGCCGTAGTGCGGTCCGCCCTCCCGCAGCTCCAATTCCAAGCCGCCGCGCTGCAGAAGGGGCCGCAGCTCGCCGGCCCACCGCGCGATGGCGGGGCGCAGGCGCCAAAGCGGCTCGGGCAGCAGCAGCACCGCTCGCGTGATCGCCGGGGCCTTGCGCGCGCCGGGCCGATTCCGGCGGATTGTCGTCGGCAAGCCCTGCGCCAGGTCGATCAGGCCGCGTTGGGCGATTTCCTGCAGGGCCGCGCGCAGCGTCGTGCGGCTGATCATGAGCTGGGCGCAGAGCGCATGCTGGCCGGGGAGTTGCCCGTGCCAGCGGCCCTCGCTCAGGCCGCGCTCCAGCACGGCGACGGTTTGGGCAACGAGCGAGGAGCGCTGCGGGACGAGCGGGGTGGCCACGGGCGACTGACGTTGGGAGCCGGGGTGGGGTGCGCGGAACCGGGCGAAAGCGCATCACCTGGGTGTCGCGAGGTCGCCGTAGAATTCCGGGCGGCGCTCGTTCATCGGCGTGCGGGAGCGCTCGGCGCGCACGCGCGGATCGTAGGTCGCGTAGACGATGCCCTCGGCGTCGCGGTCGGCGTTGCGCGCGACGAGGCGGCCGTCGGGATCGGCGGCGAGGGCGTTGAACGGATTCGCGAGGACAACGAAGGCGTTGTTCTCGTAGGCGCGCACCTGCATCATCAGGTCCTCGTTCACGAGCTGCACGCTCGGGCTGTGCGCCGGGATCAGGATCATCTCGGCGCCGCGGACCGCGAGCAGGCGGCTGTTTTCCGGCACCTGGCGATCGTAGCAGATGAGGAGGCCGACGCGGCCGTGCGGGGTGTCAAAGACCGGGAACTCCGAGCCGGGCGCGTAGATTTCGCCGCGCGTGTGGGTCTTCGAGTAGGTGCCTTGGATGCGCCCGTCGGCGGCGATCAGCGCGGCGGTGTTGTAGACGTTGCCGGCGCGCCACTCGGAGAACCCGAAGACGAGGATGACGCCAAGTTCCTTGGCGAGCGCGCACGCGCGGCGCACATAGGGGCCGTCGATCGGCTCCGACATCGTGCGCATTTGCTCGAGCGTGAGGCCGGGGTTGAGCTTGATGTTGCCCGGGTAGCCGTCGAGGTAGCACTCCGAGGTCACCAGGATCCTGGCGCCGGCCGCGGCGGCTTCACGGGCGTGCCGGTCGAGCTTGGAGAAATTCTCCGCCTTCGCGCCGACGCGGGGGATGAGCTTGAGGATTGCGACTTTGACGGGTGCCGTCGCCGGGGCGGCGTTGGCGCAAGCGATCGCGAGCGCCGCGAGGCTGAGAAAGAGGAGCCGTTTCATGGCGGGATGGGCGGGAGGGGCAGAGCGGACCGGCCGTCGCGGAGGTGGCGCTGGAGCTCTGCCTTCAGCGCGTCGATGCGCGTGTTCACCTCCGGCATTGCGATGGCCGCGGCCGAGCCGTCGAGGCGCGCGAGGATGTTGCGCGCACTGGCGGGGACGAAGGGATGCCGGTCGTCGACGTAGGCGAAGACCGGATTCGTGTGGGCCTCCGTGCCGCCGTCGCCGTGCGCGTGCGCGGCAATCCAGCAGCTGCCCCCGAGCGGAAGCAGGTGGGCGAGGAAAAACTCCGAGCGGCCCGCGGCGTCAAAGCGCCGCTCGACGACCTTGCCATTCACGATCAGGTCGAGGAAGCGCACCCGGTGCTGCGGCGAATAGACGCGGGCCTCCAGGCGCAACGTGCGCGGGGTGCCGTGGGTGAAACGCAGGATTTCGCCCGGCTTCTTCCCGTCGACCGTGAGAAAAAGCATCGGGCCCGAGGTCGCGAAGCTGCGGCCGGCCGCGAGCGCCTCGGCGTAGCCGCGCGGCGTTGGCACCGTGTCGCTCCACGCGTAGGTGATCTCGCTGCCGAGGCGCTGCGTGGTCGGGTAGTCGCAGGCGCCGATGATCGGGAGCCGGAAGCCGATGTTCAGGAAATCATACCAGCCCGCGAGGCCCAGGCTGCGGTGCTCGCCGAATTGCAGCAGCTCGAGGAAATCCATCTTGCGCTCCAGCAGCAGCCGGTCGGCCTCCTTCTCAAAGTAGCCGCCGTGCGCCAGCGCAATGAACCCCCGCGCTGCGTGCGCCTGATCCGCGATCGTGCCGAGTGAAGGGCCGCGCTCGACGTCGTCGGTCGTCCCGCCAGCAGCGACGTAGCGATCGGCGAGGGCGATCGTGACGTGGCCGAATCGCCGGGCGCGGTATTCCTGGCCGGAGGTGAGGTGGTAGACGTCCCGCCGCGCGAGCGACGCCTCGCCGACGCCAGTGTGCTGGCGGTGCGATTCGTAGCCGACGCCTGCGTCGTAGCCCTTGGTGTTGAAGGAGAGCAGGAAGGCGTAGCGGATGTCCTCGGCCGAGGTGAGCGCGAGGATCGCGTCGTCGTTTTTTCCGGTGCGCTCGATGTGGATGTGGGTGTCGCCGGAAAACCAGCCGAGCGCCGCCATGTCGATCGCACGGGTGAGCGGAACGTCGACGGCGATCTCGGCCTTTGCGGCGGCGTCGAGCGTGATCTCGACGGGGCGGTATTCGTAGCCCTTGCGGACGGCGATGGTGACCGGGCCCGGCCGGACCCGGACCGTCGCCTGGCCGTCGGCGTAAAAGGCGTAGGCAAAGTCACGCAAGCGAATCGGCCCCTGCTGCTGGTTGCCGTGCCTGCGGTGGGAGAACTCCTTCAGCGGGTGATTGCGATCATCGGGCTCGTGGTTGCCGTTGTTGACGCAGATGGAGGCGGACGTCGGCTTGCCGGTCGCGGCCTCGATGAGGCGGATGCGGAGCGTGGCGGCGTCGGGCCCGGGATCGATCGTGGGCGGGGCCGGCGGAAACCGGTCGAACAGATGCGGCCACTGGTGCGCGCTGGCCCGCGGGGCGCACGCGAGCGCGGCGACGAGCAGCGCGATGGCAGGCGGCAGGAAGCGGCGGGCCCGCGGTTTCATCGGATCACGAGCGGGGCGGGAGCGCGGCTTTCCATCCCGACGCGAGCAGTTGCTGCATCCGTCCGAGCTGGGCGCGTGCGCGCGGATCAGCGGCCAGATTCTCGTATTCGAGCGGATCGCTGTGGTGATCGTAAAGCTGGGCGGTGCCGTCGGGCCAGGCGATGTAGCGCCACCGGCCGTCGAACACCACGCGGCCCAGTTCGTTGGGGTTGCCGACATTGGCGTCGGCCTGGCCGCCGGCGCGGGTCACGACGGCAAACACCGCGCGTTTCCAAGGCCGAAGCGGATCCTCGAGCAACGGCGCAAAGCTCGTGCCCTCGAGGTTCTTTGGCGCGGTCAGCCCGCAAAGCCCCGCGAGCGTGGGATAGAGATCGACGGTCTCGACGAGGGCACGGGAGACACCGGGTTTTCTCCCGGGCGCTGCGACGAGGAGCGGGATGCGCGTGGTCTCATCAAACAGCGTCATTTTGTGCCAGAGCCCGCCGTGCTCGCCGAGGTGGTAGCCGTGATCACTTTGGAAGACGACGATGGTGCGGCCCCAGAGCTTGAGCCGATCGAGCGTGGCAAGGAGCACGCCGACCTGCGCGTCCATGTAGCTGATTGCGGCGTAGTAGGCGGCGATGGTATCGCCGGGGCGTTCGTCCGGGAACTTCTTGCCGCCAACCAGGTAGGTGAGCGCGAGCTTGGGGAGCTTCGCCGCGTGGCCGGCTGGGCCGGGGCGGGGGGCGAGTTCGTCGGGATTGTAGAGCGCGAAATATTTCTCCGGCGCAATGTAGGGCCGGTGCGGCATGCGAAAGCCGGCGGCGACGTAAAACGGCTTCCCCTGCCGCGCGGCCTCCTCCAGCAGCGCGGCCGCGCGGCGCGCGACAAAACCCTCCCAGGTCTCTTCGTCAGCCGCGCGGAGCACTATGCCATCGGGGCCCTGGCGGCGGAGGATTTGTTTCTCGGGCGGATTTTTCGCGTCGTTGGTCTCGCGGATGTCGGTGTCCCACGAACGCGGGTCCTCGAAGGCGTCGCCGGTGTGGTAGATTTTCCCGACTTTGATCGTGCGGTAGCCGCTTTGGCGGAAAAGTTCGGGGAGGAATACGTGGTCCTTTTGCCGCGCCCGCGTGGGCGTGACGTTGTCGAGCACGCCCGTGGTCTCGGGCCGGAGCCCGCTCATGAACGACGCGCGCGACGGGTTGCAGACCGGATAGGTGCAGTAGGCGCGGTCGAAGCGCATCGCGCGGGCGGCGAGCCGATCGAGGTTGGGCGATTTGACGGCGGGGTTGCCGTAGCATCCGAGGCTGTTGCGCAGATCGTCGGCGACAATGTGCAGGATGTTCCAGCGCGGCTCGGCGGCGGAGGCGAGGACCGACGCGGTGAAAAAGAACACGGCCCGCAGGGAGACGGGAAGCTTCATGGGTGGGGGAGGGGGAAACGAACGCCTATCCCAAATGTCACCCGCGGACCGAAGTCGATTCATTGTTGCAGGCGGGGCCCGGCGCAGCGCCCCGCGGCCGCAGACGCCTGCTGTGCGCAACGTCTTATTGATTCTGCTCGCGTTGGATCCGGAAAATCCAATCGCATCCCCCCTCGCTTCGCACCTTCGCCGCCTTCTCCCTGCCATGGAACGCACCCTCAAGATTGCCCTCGCCGGCGCCGGCATGTTCGGCGGCGACGTCCATCTGCGCGCCTACGCGGACCTCCAGCGATTCGGCATCGCCGGGCAGCTCGCTCGCGTGGGCCTCGACAAGTGGACGCGCGATCTGGCGCCGGTGAAGTTTGAGCTGGTCGCGGTCGCCACCCGTTCCGAGGCCTCGGCGCGGAAGTCGCAGGCGGCCTTCAAGCAGTGGACCGGCCACGAGCCGCGCGCCTACCACGGGGCGACGCCGTGGGACGACATCCTGCGTGATTTCCCCGACCTCGACATCCTCGCGGTCGCGACGCCCGACCACCTGCACACCGAGCCGATCCTCGCGGCGCTGCGGCGCGGCGTGCACGTGCTCACCGAGAAACCGATGTGCCTCGTCACCGACGAGGCCGACGCGATCATCGCCGCGGCGCGGGCGAAGAACCTCATCGTCGGCGTCGACATGCACAAGCGTTACGACCCCGACCACCTGCGCGTGCGCGACGACATCCGCAAGCGCATCGGCGAGCCGCTCTACGGCACCGCCTATCTCGAGGAGCCGCTCGAGGTCTCGACGAGCACCTTCAAGTGGGTCGAGTCGAGCGATCCGTTCAGCTACGTGGGCCCGCACTGGACCGATCTGATCTACAGCTACTACCGCTCGAAACCCGCGTCGCTGACCGCCGTCGGCCAGAAGAAACGCCTCCGCCGCCAGGGCATCGACGCCTACGACGCCGTGCAGGTGCGCGTTGATTTCGAGAACGGCATGTCGATCAACTTCCATAACAACTGGATCACGCCGCCCGAGTTCGAGGGGCCCGTGAACCAGGGCCACGAGATCGTGGGCGCCGAAGGCAAGGTCGAGAGCGACCAGCAGAACCGCGGCTTCCGCTGGTGGAACGCCGGCGGCGCGTCGCGCACGGCCAACAACCATTTCACCCGCGACATCACGCGGCCCGATGGCACGGCGGGCTACGTCGGCTACGGCGTCGACAGCCTCACGGTTGCCCTCGTCGCGATCGCGCGCGTCAAGTTTCACGGCGAGTCGCGCGACGCCGTCGCCGCGATTTACCCCACGGCGGAGGAGGCGCGCATCACCGTCGCGATCGTGCAGGCCGCGGCGGCCGTGCGCGACCTGAACTTCAAGTATCTCAACGACGGCAAGGGCGCGCCTGTCACCGCGCGCTTCGGCGCCGACGGCATCACGATCGTCGATCCGCACAACCCGGCGGGAGTCTTCCGCCGCATCTACACGCAGCCGATCTGACGGCGCGGAAATTTTCACACCATGGGCAAAGAATTCAGCATCGTCCCGCGCGACGTCCCGCGCGTTGAAACGAAATTCCGGCGCATCGCCACCAAGCTCCCGCATCCCGACTCCCTGCCGACGCTGGAGAAGCTCCGGCGTTTCGAGCCCCAGTCGATGCGTGGGCAGCCACCGCTCGTGTGGGAGCGCGCCGAGGACATCCACGTCTACGACCGCTACGGCAACAAGTGGATCGACTGGTCGTCGGGCGTGCTCGTCACCAACGCCGGCCACGGCGTCCCGGAGATCCGCCGCGCCATCATCGATCAGGTGAACAGCGGCCTGTTGCACAGCTACGTGTTCCCGAACGAGGAGCGCGCCGCGCTCGTCGAGTGCCTCGCGGGCGTCGCGCCCGAGGGCCTGAAGAAAGTGTTCCTCCTCACCACCGGCTCGGAGGCGACCGAGTGCGCGATCAAGCTCAGCCGGGCGCACGGCATCAAGGTCGGCGGCAACAAGAAGATTGGCATCATCGGCTGGGAGCGGGGCTTTCACGGCCGCACGCTCGGCTCGCAGCAAGCCGGCGGCATGGCCGGCCAGAAAAACTGGATCGTAAACGAGGACCCCGCGATCATCACGGCGCCGTTCCCGGACGGCTACTGGCAGAAGGACACGAGCTTCGACGCGTTCCTGCGCGCCGTCGCGGCCCGCGGCCTGACGGCGGAGACGACCGCCGGGGTGATCATGGAGACCTACCAAGGCGTGGGCCCGGATTTCGCGCCGGTGGAATTCGTGCAAAAGCTCCGCGCCTGGTGCGATGCGCACAAGATTGTGCTCACGTTTGACGAGGTGCAGGCGGGCTTCGGGCGCACGGGCAAGTTCTGGGCCTTCGAGCACTACGGCGTCTCGCCCGATGTGATCTGCTGCGGCAAGGGCATCAGCAGCTCGCTCCCGCTCTCGGCCGTGATCGGCCGCGAGAGCATCATGGATCAATTCGGGCCCGGCTCGATGACGAGCACGCACACCGGCAACCCCGTGTGCTGCGCCGCCGCGCTCGCGAGCGTGCAGAAGATCCTGCGCGAAGACCTCGCCGGCAACGCCGCGCGGCTCGAGCCGATGCTGCTCGACGGCCTGAAGAAAATCCAGGCCCGTCATCCCGCCGTGATCGGCCACGTGACGGCGCGCGGCCTCGTCGCCGGCATGCAGGCGGTGAAGCGCGGCACGAAGGAGCCCGACCACGACCTCGCGCACAGCATCATCGAGCGTTGCTTCCACAAGGGGCTGCTGCTCTTCGCGCCGGTCGGCGCCTGGGGCCAGACGGTGAAGATCTCGCCGCCGCTCACGATCACGCTGGAGGCGCTGCGCGAGTCGCTCGAAGTGCTGGCGCAGGCGACGGACGAGGCGGTCGCGGCGTTGTAGCCGGGGCGAGTCGAAACAGAAGAACGATGCGCACGCTCGCCCTGCTTCTGCTCACGGCGACGACATCGATGCTATTTGGCGGCGAGCCGGCCGCGCGCGTGCGCCAGCTTACGCACGGGCCGTCGCACCACTACTTCGGCTACATCGGCCAGAGCCGCACGATTCCTTGGAACGCCTCGGGCCGCTACCTCCTCGCGCTCGAGACGGATTTCCAGGATCGCCTGCCCGGCGCGGGCGACGCGGCGCGCGTCTGCGTGGTCGACACGCACGACGGCAACCGCGTGCGCGTGCTCGACCGTTCGCTCGGGTGGAATCCGCAGCAGGGGACGATGTTCTACTGGAACCCGGCGCACCCGGAGACGCAGTTCTTCTTCAACGATCGCGATCCCAAGACGGGGAAAGTCTTCACGGTGCTCTTCGACCTGACACGCGGGCCCAACGGCGGGCGCGTGCGCGAGTATCGCTTCGAAGACACGCCGGTCGCCAACGGCGGCGTTGCGCAGGCCGGCGGCTATTTCCTCGCGATCAACTACGCGCGCATGGCGCGGCTGCGGCCCGTAACGGGATACCGGGACGCGCGCGACTGGACCGAGGGCGTCGCCGCGCCGGCGGACGACGGCATCTTTCGCGTGGACGTCGCCACCGGCGTCCAGCGGCTCATCGTTTCGTTTGCGCAGCTGAAGGCGGCGCTGGCCCGCCTGCCGTCGCCACCTCCGCGGCTCGACGAGCGCCACCTCTTCATCAACCACACGCTCAACAACCGCGACGGCACGCTCGTGTATTTCTACTGCCGCGCCGACTTCGACGACCGCGAGCGCCGGGTGAACGTCCCCTTCACGGTGCGGCCCGACGGCACGGGCCTGACCGCGCATGACATTTTCATCGGCGGTCACCCGGAGTGGGCCGAGGGCAGCCGCATCGTGGGCTCGGCGGAGGACCAGCAGGTCGTCTACGACACGGCGAAACGCGCAATCGTGGAGCGGTGGGGCGGCAAGGAAGTCTTTCCCAATCCGGGCGGCGACATCGCGCTCGCGCCGGACGGCCGCTGGTTCGTGAACAGCCACCGCGAGGGCCAGCACAACCACTACACGTTCCTCGATCGGCGCACCGGCCGCACGCTGCGCGCACCGCCGATCTTCATGGCGCACTGGGCCACCGGCGATCTCCGCCTTGATCCGGCGCCGTGCTGGAACCGCACGGGCGACGCGATTGTGGTCCCCGGCATCGCGGCCGACGGCACGCGGCAGATGTTTGTGATCGAAATTACGGCGGGCCGCCCGCGGTAGAAGTTCCATCCGGCGGCGAGGGCGAGGGGATTCTCCGCCGGATGGCCCCCGGGGCTTGCCGCCTCTGCGGAGGCAAACGGGAGCGGCGTCGCGAGATATTGCCCGCGAAAATGCAAACGATTGCGGGGCCAGCCCGTTCGGTCGAAACGAGTGCGCGCGGGACCCCTGCGCGGGGGACTTCGTCCTTGCGTATCGGGCGGCTTCAGCGACGGTCGCGGCTCGTTGATAGCGTAAGATGACAGTAGCTGGTGGGTCCTCAGGTGAGCTTTTGGTTCAGATGATGATTCGAAACCCGACGTTCGGGAACGTGCTGACAGCAGACGAAGCAGACGAAACATCACACATGAACTCCAAACTCTATGTCGGCAACCTGTCGTTCAAGACCTCCGAGGCCGATCTCCGCGACGCCTTTGGGAAATTCGGCGCCGTGACGGACATCTACCTCGCCACCGATCGCGAGACGGGCCGCCCGCGCGGCTTCGCCTTCGTGACGATGGGCACCGCCGACGAGGCCAAGGCCGCGATCGACAAGATGAACGGCTTCGACCTCGACGGCCGCCAGCTCACGGTCAACGAGGCCAAGCCGAAGGAATCGATGGGCGGCGGCGGCGGCGGCGGCCGCAACTTCAGCAGCCCGGATCGCCGGGCCGGCGCGTTCAACTCGCGCTACTGATCCGAGCGGCGGCGCATTGCGTCGCACCGGGTCTCAGGCGGGATGCTTTGCACCCCGCCTTTTTTGTGCCCGGGTTTCACCCCATAGCGACCGGGGCGTGTTTCGCGCATGCTGGAGGCGAATGCAAAAATCCCTCTTGTCGCGCCCTTCTTCCACCGCTGCGGCGCCTCGCTTTGCCTGGTCGTCGCTCATGGCCGCTGCGGCCCTCATGCTCCTTGGCGTGACAGCCGGCTCTGGTCTGGTCGCGCAGTCTCCCGATGGGCCCGTATCCACGGCGCGAGCGCGCTCCGCGCCTGTGTTCACGGCCTATTTCGAAAACGACACTTTTACCGGCACCGATCAGCACTACACCAATGGCCTTAAGCTCTCGTGGCTTTCCGCCGATCTCGCCGATTGGGGGCAGACCGGCTGGCGGAAAACGCTCGTCGCAATGCTTCCATTCGTGAACCGGACGGAGGGTCAAAAAAATCTCGGACTCGCCCTCGGTCAAAATATCTACACGCCGCGCGACATCAGGCGGACAAATCCCGATCCGGTCGATCGACCGTATGCGGGCTGGCTTTATCTGGAGCTGGCTTTCGTGAGCAAGACTCCGGCGATTTCCGACACCGTCGCGATTCAGGCCGGCCTCATCGGGCCGCACAGCCTCTCGGAAGACTCGCAGCGCATCGTGCACCAATGGAGCGGCAGCACACGGCCGCGCGGCTGGGCCCATCAGTTGCGCGACGAGATGGGCGTGAACCTCGTCTATGAGCGTCGGTGGAGGCTTTATGGCCGAGCGCTGGTCCAGAGGCTCGGGATCGATCTGGTGCCCCATGCCGGCGTGAGCCTCGGCAATGTCCAGACCTACGCCAACGCGGGCGGCACGGTGCGGTTCGGCCTGAATTTGCCGAGCGATTTCGGCGTGCAGCTCGCGCGCCCCGGCAGCGTAGGCGGCACGCCTGCCGACGATCTCGATCCGCGGGTCGCGCTGGACCGCAATTTCAGCGTGTTTGCCTTCGGTGCGGCCGACGGGCGCGCGGTGGCGCGGGATATTTTTCTCGATGGAAACACGTTTCGCTCCAGCCGCTCGGTGAACAAGGAGGCCTTCGTCGGCGACCTCAGTGCAGGGTTTGGTCTCATTGCCGGCCCATGGCAGCTCACCTACACGCAGGTGTGGCGCACGCGGGAGTTCAAGGCGCAGCGCGGCTACTACAACAACTTCGGGTCAGTCTCGGTTTCCCGGGCGTATTGAGAATCCACGATTCAAGGGCGGACTTTGAAGAGCGCCCCAAGGGTGTTTGCGACGCTGACGACCGTCGGCGCCCAGCGCACGAGCGGCGCGATGAATTTCAGTCGCGGGAAGGCCGTGCGCGTGGCCAGAAACGCGAGGGGCACGGCCGCGAGCTGCGCGAGCGGCGCCATTTTCCGCCACGAAGACAGCAGCTGATCGATCCATGCCAGCGGCTGCGAGAGCCGGGCCGCGGCCGCGGCGCATTGCGCGCGATGCCCGGCGATGTCGCGCCGCAAAGCCGCCTTGTGGGCGGCGAGGCGCGTCAGCTCGGCTTGCGGATACATGAGCGGTCCTCCGTGATTTCCTGCAGCGTGGCGGCAAACGGCTTGGGCTGGCGCGCGAGGTAGCGGCGAAAAGCGACGATGATCGCGATCAACGCGCCGGAGTAGAGCAGGGTGAGCCCGCCGAGCGCGGCGAGGCGGGCGCTTTCCCAGAAGAGATAGACCAGCGTGAGGCTGGCGAACGTGATCGCCATCACGCCGGTAAAGACGGCTGCGCTGATCCAGATGAAGATCTGGATCAGCCGGAATTTCTCCTCCTGCAGCTCGACCGAGAATAGCGCGAGGCGGTCCTGCAGCGAGGCGAGCAGGCTGTCGCCCAGCGTGCGAAACGAGCCGAGGAAACCGTCGCTTCTCGGGGTGCCCGGTTCCATGGGAGGGCTAGCGCGAACGGCGACCAAGGAGCACGCCGACGAGCAAGCCGGCGCCGAGCGCGATGGCGAGCGCCTGATAGGGATGCTCGCGGATGGCCGAGTCCGTGCACTTGGC
>JAEUHB010000082.1 GCA_016794665.1 Opitutaceae bacterium | reverse complement strand
GCGCACGCGACCTCGCCCATCAGCGCGACCAGGTGCTTCTGAACCGACGTGAGGAGCGCGCGCAGGTCGGCGTCACGTGCGCCGCCGCCGAGCAGCGGCTTGACGGCCCCGAGCGCGGCGTTGAGCTCGTCGAGCGCGCCCACCGCCTCAATCTGCGGGTGGTCCTTGGGCACGCGCTGGCCGTAGAGGAGGGCGGTTGTGCCGTCGTCCCCGGTGCGGGTGGCGATGGAAGGCATGGTTCGCGGCGGAAGGCGCGGGCTTCCGCGAATCGCACGCGCCGGGTCAGGCGATCTTCCGTGCGGCGAGCTGGGCGCGGAGGCAGAGCTCGGCGGCCTTGAACGCGTGGGCCTGCGTCATCGCCTTCTCGGTGCGGCCGAGGCAGTCGAGGATGAACTCGCCGAAGAAACGGAAGCCGACCTGCCCGGCCACGCTCAGGTGGCGCTCGCCGGTGTCGTCGACGACGTAGACCTGATCGCCGGCCTTGTCGCGGGCGACGTCGATGTATTTGCGCAGCTCGATGTAGCCCTTGGTGCCGAGGATGAACGTGCGGCCGTCGCCCCAGGTCGCGAGGCCGGCGGGGTTGAGCCAGTCGACGCGGATGTAGTTCGACGCGCCGTTGTCGCCGAGCAGGGAGGCCTCGCCGAAGTCCTCGAGCTCCGGCTTGTCGGGGCAGGCGAAGTTGCCGACGGCGGCCTGGGTGATGGTGGCATCTGTCGCGCCGGAGTAGGTGAGGAATTGCTCGAACTGGTGGCTGCCGATGTCGCAGAGGATGCCGCCGTATTTCGCCTTCTCGAAGAACCATGCGGGGCGGTTGGCCTTGCCGAGGCGGTGCGGCCCGAGGCCGATCACCTGCACGACCTTGCCGATGCCGCCGCCGGCGATGAAATCCGTCGCCCACATCGCGGCCTCCACGTGCAGGCGCTCGGAGAAATACACCATGTATTTGCGGCCGGTGCGCGCGACGACGGCCTTGGCCTGGTCGAGCTGCGCGAGCGAGGTGAAGGGCGTCTTGTCGGTGAAGTAATCCTTGCCGGCCTCCATCACGCGGCAACCGACCGGGCCGCGATCGCAGGGCACGGCGGCGGCGGTCACGAGTTTCACGGCGCCGTCGGCGAGGATCTCGTCGAGGGCGCGGGCGACCTTGGCCTGCGGGTATTTCGCGACGAAGGCCTCGACCTTCTTCGGATCGGGATCGTAGACCCACTTGAGCTCGGCGCCGGCCTCGATGAGGCCGTTGCACTGGCCGTAGATGTGGCCGTGGTCGAGGTGCGCGGCGGCGAAAATGAATTCACCGGGCTTCACGACCGGGCGCGGTTTGCCCTGAGGGGCGTAGTTCATGCCGTCGGCTTTCTGGACTTGGCTCATGGGATTCAGGGTTTGGCGGCGGCGGCCTTGGTGGCCTTGGCGAGCTCCTTCACCGCCTCGTCGAGGCTGGCGCGGACCTTCTTGTCCATGCGCTCGATGAAGAGCACGCCGTTCAGGTGATCGACCTCGTGCTGGATGCAGCGGGAAAAGAGCCCGTCGCACTTCAGCGTGTGCGGCACGCCGCGCTCGTCGTGGAACTTCACGGTGATGGCGTCCGGGCGCACCACGTCGCCGCGGATCTTGGGGAAGGACAGGCAGCCCTCCTCGTAGACGGTCTCGTCGGTGCCGGCGACGACCGTGACCTGCGGGTTCACGAGCGTGAGCGGCATGAAGAGATCGAGCGGCAGCTTGCGGCCGTCGAGCTCCCAGGTGAACTCCGCGTCGGATTCGCGCAGATCCACGACGCAGAGCTGCAGCGCGCGGCCGATTTGCTGCGCAGCCAGGCCGATGCCCTCGGCCCGGTGCATGGTCGCGACCATCTCGGCAGCGAGGGCGGCCAGGGCGGCGTCGAATGCGATTACTTTCTCGCCCTTCCGCCGCAAAACGGGATCGTTGTAGTGAACAATTCGCAGCGACATCGGTCGGAGGAGGCGCAGCGTGGGTTTGCCAAATCCAGCCGGCAACAAAAACTTCCACCCGATGACCGTCTCCCCCCCGAGCCAACGTTCGTCCGTCGCGGGTGCCGCGCCGTGGCTCGTCTTGCTGGGGCTTGCGCTCGCCGTCGCCGGGTGGCTGCTGCCCGTGAACATCAAGGCCCTCAGCCCCGCGCTGCTGCGCGCCGCCGGCGCGGGCACGCCCACGCTCGCCGGCTACGGCCGTGATCTCGTGGCCGTGGAGAAAATCGGGCCCGCCGCGCTCGTGCTCGCCGCGGCGCGCGCGACCGAGGACCCCAAGGCGCCCGTGCTCGCGGCCGCGCTCGAGCAGTTCGCGGCGCGGCAACCCGGCCTGGTCGCGTGGGGCGGATGGGATCAGTTTCTCGATCCGCTGTTCAACCTCCGCGCCGACTCGGGCCGGCGCGGCAGCACGCCGGTGCTCACGTTCTTCAACACCGGGAAGGCCCGCGGCCTCCTCCGCGCCTACCTCGCCAAGTCCGGCTCCGAGGGCGTGCAGTCGATTGTGCGCCTCCGCGACCTCACGGGCACGGGACGCTTCGTGCCGGCGACGCGACCCGGCGGCCAGCCGCTCGACGCGCTGGTGCTGCTCGCCGGGCTGCTCTACCAAGGCGGCCACTTGTCGCCCGCGCTCCAGCGCGAGCTGCGCGGCCTCGTCGAGACGGCGCTCGCGCAGAAGGAATTCGGCGAACTCGAGGGCTGCTTCATCAGCCTGCTCTCGCTCGGCCGCCGGCTCGACTGGGGCCAGCTCGTGGAGCTGATGCGGCGCACCGACAGCGTGCGCACGCTCGGCGAATATGCGCACCTCGCGCGCGTCGCGCCCGATCACCTGCCGCTCATCTACGCCGCGGCGCTTTTCTCCGACTCCGCCGATCGCGTGGCCGGCTACCTGATTGAGTTTGGCAAGGCCGGCATGGAGGACCTCCGCACGGCGCTCATGCACGGGCAGGGCGCCGTGAAGCAATTGCTCCTGCGCCGGGTGCCGATCAACCGCTCGGCCAACCCCGTCCTCGGCGGGGCCGCGGAGCTGGCGCTCACTCATCCGCAGCTCCTCCTCGCGCTCAAATACCTCGCCGTGATCGCCGGCGTGTGGCTCGTGCTGCGCGGGCTCGACCGCTGGCTCGTCGGGCCCGGCGGGGTGGGTTCGACGGCCTTTGCGCTCGGCGGGCTCAAGTCCGGCGCGCTCTCCATCCTCTTCGCCGCGATCGTGCTCGTCGTGACCGAGCCGTTCCTCATCCAGGCCGCCCCGGCCTCCGAATTTCAGCTGCGCCGCCCGGTGCTCGTGCTCGCCAACACTGTCGCTTCCGTCGACTCCGCCTCCCAACCCGCCTCAACCATGGAATCCACCAACCTGATCTCGATCGCTGTGTTTGCCGCGCTGCAGGTCGCCGTCTACCTGCTCTGCCTGTCGAAGATCCGCGAGATCGCATCGCAGAACGTCTCGCCCGCCGTGAAGCAGCAGCTCATGCGGAACGAGGAGAACCTCTTCGACCTCGGCCTCTACGTGGGCATCGGCGGCACCGCGGCGGCGATGGTGCTCATCACCCTCGGCGTCGCGAAGGCCAACCTCATCGCCGCGTTCTCCTCGAACCTCTTCGGCATCACCTGCGTGGCGCTGGTCAAGATCCGTCACGTGCGGCCCTTTGTCCGCCAGCTCATCGTGGAGGAGGGCCTTGCCGCCGCGCGCACCGCACCCAAGGCGCCATGAACAAGACGCTGCTTCTCGTCCTCTGCGACTTCCTCCTGCTCACCCTCCTCGCGCTCACACGCTGGGAGGCGGCCGAACCGCCGCGGCCCAAGCAGCCGCCCGTGCCCGAGCTCGCGGCCAACGCCGTGACCAAGGACAAGGACCTCGTCGACGAGATGCGCCAGGCCCTCGCCGACGAGAAGACAACGCGCGACGACCTCGCGCAAAAGCTCTCCGCCACCGACGCCGCGCTTGCCGCCCGCGAGCAGAGCCTCACGCAGGCGCAGGCCGAGGCCGCGCGCCTCGCCGCGGACCGGAACGCCACCGCCGCCTCGCTGGCCCAGACCAAGCGGAGCGCCGAAGAGCTCACGCAAAAAGTCACCCTCGTGACCCGCGAGGCCGAGATGACCAAGGATCAGCTCGCCGCGCTCCAGCGCGAGCTGGCCGAGAAGCTCGCCGAGGCCAACCGCGTCAAAGGGGACCTCGCGCGCCGCGAGCGGGAGCTGGCCGAGGCGCAGAAGGAGAACAAGAACCTGACCGCCGCCTACTTCGTCGTCGAGGAACAGAAGAAGAACCTGCAGGAAAAGGCCCAGGCGCTCGAGACGCAGGCCAAGGCCCTTGAGACGCAGGTCGAGGTGGAGCGCACGGAGCGCATCAAGGTGCAGGCGGCCACGACCCAGCTCGCCGCCGGCGTCGGCCAGCTCGCGGAGAAGTCCGGCGAGCTCACGAAGGAGATCCGCGACTACCGCCCGATCAACGCCAACACGCTCTTCAGCGACTTCAACGCGAACCGCGTGACGGCGAAGTTCGCCGCCAGCCGCCGCGGCTTCCTCGGGCGCACCGACAGCAACAAGGAGAGCAACACCGTGCTCGTGACCGACGGCAACCGCGTCTTTGCGCTGCTGCACATTGCCGACACGCCGTTCGCCCTCGGCGAGACCGGGGTCGAGTGGGACAGCCTGGCCGTGGAATTCTCCAAATCCGGCCAGGGTCGCAACGCCGCCGGCAGCGTGGACTTCCTCGCGCACGATCCGCGCCTCGTCGCGCTCCCGCTTGAGCCCGCGCAAGTCGCCGCGCTCGGCGCCAAGGTCTATCCGCTCGCCACGGATCCGGTGCGTTTCCCCGAGGCCGTGCTCATCGACGGCGGCGGCCGCGGCTACGGCGAGGTCGGCTTCAAGCTCGACCCCGCCGATCCGGGCTACGTCCGCGTGGACAACCGGTTTTTCAAGCGCCTGTTTGGCGACTTCTCCCCGAAACGGGGCGACCTCGTCTTCGCCAAGAGCGGCGAGATCCTCGGCCTTATGGTCAACAGCGACTACTGCGCGCTCCTGAAAAATTTCTCGCCGCAGAAATCAATCGCGCCCGGCGCCGACATCAAGGCGCAGGCCACCGGCCCGCTCTTCGACGCGCTGATCGCGCGCATGCGGGCGATGCCGCCGCGGCTGCAGTAGCGCGACGGCCGCTACGGGGCGCCGCGCAGCCGCGCCAGCCCGGCTTTCGCCCGCGGCTCCTCGGGCTGCAGCCGCAGCACGGCCTCGTAGGCTGAGGTGGCCTCGGCGGTGCGGCCGAGTTTTGCGAGCACGAGCGCGAGGTTCACGTGCGCCTCAAGGTAGTCGGGCTGGAGCCGCAGCGCCGCGCGATATTGCGCGATGGATTCCTCCTCGCGTCCCGTTTGGAAGAGCGCGCCGGCGAGGTTTGTGCGGGTGTCGGCGGCGTTTGGGCGCAAGCGCAGCGCGGCTTCGTAGCGCGCGATGGCCTCGGCGGGCCGGCCGGCTTGGTAGAGCAGGCTGCCGAGATTCCCGAGGGCCTCGACGTAGTCCGGTTTCGTGCGCACCGCCGCCTCCAGCTCCGCGATCGCGCGGTCGGGCTGCCGCAGCGTGAGGAATGCGTTGGAGCGATGGAAATGGGCGAGCGCCATGCCGGGCTGCAGCGCGAGGGCGCGGTCGGTGTGCGCCAGCGCGCCGGCCGCGTCGCCCTCGTCGAGCGCGGCGCGCGCCAGGTTGCAATGCGCCTCGGGGAGCGCGGGGTCGAGCCGGAGCGCCTCGCGGAGGCGCGCGACGCCGTCGCCGCGCCGGCCGACCTGAAGCAGGCAGGTGCCAAGGTTGTTGTGCGCCCGGGCGAACTTCGGCTTGATCCGAATCGTCTCCTCGAGGAGCGGAATGGCCTCGGCGGGCCGGCCGGCCTCGAGGCGCAGCGTCGCGATGTTGTAGCGCGCCTCGGCCGAGTTCGGCTCCAGCCGGAGCGCGGCCTGGAACTCCGTCATCGCCGCATCGGGGCGGCCGGCGAGCAGCAGCGCGTCGCCAAGATTGTTGCGCGCGCGGGCATTGTTTGGCGCCTTCGCCACCGTATCGGCCCAAATCACGAGCGGGGACCGGTAGTCGTGGTTGCGCCGCAGGGTCACCGCGCCGAGCGCGAAGGCGATGGCCGCGGCAACCAAGAACGCCTTTCGCCCGAGGGCGAGAAACGCCGCCGCGAGGCCAAACGCCAGCGGCGCCGCAAGCGGCAGATACATGCGGTGCTCCGACACCGTCTGGCTCACGAGTGGCACCACGCTCGAGCTCGGCGCCAGGATGCCGAGCGTCCACATGCCGAGGAATCCGAGCTTCGGCTTTCTCGCGAGCGCCCACAGGGTGCCGCCCACGACAGCGACGATCCCGATGATCTGCGGCCAGACCTCCAGAGGGTTGTTCACGACATCGGTCCCGTAAAAGAGGACGAGCGGGTGGGGCCAGGCGGTGAGCTTCAGGTAAAGCCAGATCGCCTCGCACTGCTTGAGGGCGTAGCTCCACCAAGTGACGCCCACGCCGAAACCCGCCGCCTCGCCGCGCGTGCCCCCCGCGCCGAGGACGAGCCATGCGAGCAAGCCGAGGCTCGCAAACAGCCCGGCGTGAAGCCCGCGCCGCCGCCGCCACGCCTCGGCAAACGAACCGGCGGCGAACGTGCGGTCGTGCAGCAGCACGAGAAACGGAGCCGTGACCATCACCTCCTTGCTCGCCATGCCCGCGAAGCCAGTCGCGATCGCGAGCGCCGTCCACGCGCGCGATCCGGTTTCCGTGGCGCGCAGGTAGCAGTAGAACGTCGCGAGGTAGAAGAGGCCGACGAGCAACTCCGTGCGCTGAATCACGCACGTGACCGACTCCGTTTGCAGCGGATGCAGCGCCCAGAGCGCGGCGCTGATCCGCGCGATGGGCAGCGCGGCTTGGCCGAATCGCGCGCGCAGGCCGGGCAGGAGCAAGGTGCGCCGCACGGCGCCGAAGAGCGCCAGCGCCGCGAGCACATGCAGCAGGAGGTTCGCCGCGTGGTAGCCGCCCACGGACGCTCCGCCCAGCGCCCAGTTGATGGCGAGCGAGAGGTTCACGAGCGGCCGGCCCGTGACTCCGCGCCCATCGTTGGGCGGCGACAGAACGGCGCCGAGATCGGACAACTGGCGGATGGTGGGGTTCTCCGTGATCGAGAGCGGGTCGTCGAAGAAGAACGGGACGGAAAAGGAATTGGCGTAGCCCGCGAGCGACGCGACCGCGATGACCGCGGCGCTGATCCAAACGGAGCGCGCGGGCGGAGCGCTGGCGGTTGCGGCCGGGCTCACGGTTGCGCGGCCTTGGCGCCGCCCATCGTCGCGACGACGCTGCGCGCGGCGGTGCGGATGATCTCTCGCTCGTTGGCGTGATCGGTCGTGAAGACGACGAGCACGAACCGCGCGCCGCCGGGCAGCTCGATGTAACACGCGTCGTGGCGCGTCTGGCTGGTCCAGCCGGCCTTCGACCACAGGCGCGCGCCCGGCGGCAGCGCGGGCCCGGTGAACTTCGCCTGATCGTCGGGATCGGCGCTCTTGGTCGCCGGATCGCGGGTGAGCAGCGCCATCATCTCCGCGCTCCGCGCGACGGACACGCAGCGGCCGGTGACGATCTCGGTGAAGAGGCGCGCCGTGGCGTCGGTCGTGAGCATGTTGCGCCGCGGCTCGAACATCCGGATCGCCTGCGATTCGCGGCCATAGGGGCCGTCGCCCCAGGGCTTCTTGTGCGCGAGCACGCCGGTGTAGCCGAGCGACGTGAAGTAGGCGGTGACGGCGTTGCGTTTCTCAAACCACACTTTGATCTCCGCGTCGGGCAGCTCGGGTCCGCTGGTCGTGCCCGTCAGCAGGTCGATCAGGTAGTGCGTGGCGTCGTTGGACGAATCGACGATCATGTCCTTCATCGCGCGGCGAACCTCCGCGGTGTCGGCGAGCCGACCGTCCTCCATCCAGCGGTGCGCGGCGGCGAGGTAGAAGAGCTTCACCACGCTCGCCGGGTAAATCATCACGTCGCCCCGCACGCTCCCGCGCCGCGGCGCGGTGAGGTCGCGCAGATCGATGACCGTGATCGCGAGTTGCTCAGCCTTGAGGCCGGCGGTGCGGAACTGATCCAGCGTGGCTGCGGCCGCGCGCTGGGCGACTGCTGCCAGCGCGGGATCGGGTGACGGCTCAGCATGGATGCCGGAAAGGGCGCCGAAGAACACGAGGGAGCCCGAAACGAAGCGGAGAAGCATGCCGCACCGAATGACGAACGCGGCGACCGAGAGCAATCCCGGCTCTGCCGAGCCGGGCTACCAAGAAATCACTTCCCGGTGGCGAGGAACTTCCGGTCGCCGAGCCATTCGTGGAAGCGCGCGATCCAGGCGCCGGAGGGGGACTTGTTGGTGTCGCGCACGCCGAAGCCGTGGCCTGCGCCTGCATACATGATGAGTTCGGCGCTGGCGCCGGCCCGCTTCGTCTTCAGATAAAACTCCGCGAGGCCCTCGGAGATGTTCTGCCGGTCGCCGTAGCCTGCGGTGAGGAAGACGGGCGGCGTCTCCTTGGTCACGACGATGTCCGTGCGCGGCAGGCCGCCGGGGTAGATGAGGCCGTAGAAATTGGGCCGCACGGCCGCGTCGGTGGCGCGCGTGGCGGCGAGGAGCGCCACTTCGCCGCCGGCGGAAAAGCCGATGATGCCCACGGCCTCGCTGCGCACGCCCCATTCCGCGGCCCGGGCGCGCACCAGCCGGATGGCTTGCTGCGCATCGGCGAGCGCGTCGCGATCGACGGTGTAGGGCTGGGGCGTGCCGGGCGGGTTGGCGTCGTCCTTGGCGAGGCGGTATTTCAACACGAACGCCGCGACCCCGTGGTCCGCGAGCCACTGCGCGACGTTCCAGCCCTCGTGCTGGATCGCGTGGCGCGCGTGGCCGCCGCCGGGCGCGACGATCACGGCGGCACCGGTGGCTTTGTCCTTCGCGGGCAGGTAAACGGTGAGCGACGGATGATGGATGTTGGAGACGTTGGAGCCGGCGACCTTCTCGGGCTCGGCCTTGCGCGCCTCGGAGCCGGGCGCGCCGGCGGGCCAGAGAGGGACGACGGGCTTGGCGTCGGCCGCGAAGGTGGCCGATGCGGCGGCAAAGGAAATGAGGGCGGCGAGGCGGAGGGTTTTCATGGGGCGAGGTGTTTTCAGTTCAGCGGGCGGCCTTGGCAATCTCCACCGCATAAGCGTGGGTGACGTCGCGGCCGTTGGGGCGGCGGCTGTGGAAATTGCCGGAGAAGATCAGCCACTTGGCGTCGCGCGAGAAATGCAGGTTGGGCTCCACGCCGCCGTCCTTCGAGTAGTTGTGGTTCGACATGTCGACGAGCCGCTCGGCCTGCAGGTAGCCGGTCTCGATGAGATCGCGCTTGTCGGAGAACGACTTTCCGCGCGCGAGCACCGGGCGGAAGAGATACATCCACATGCCGTTGCCGCCGGGCACGCGCGTGCCGTCCATGCGCGAGGCCGCGACGCTGCTGGGGCCGCCGCCGTCGCCGGCGAAGAGCGAGCCGTCGTAGGAAACGGTGTAGTGCACGCTCCACTCGGCGCGGTCGTGGAGATACCACGTGCGCTTGCCGGTCGCGAGGTTCACGCCGGCGAGCCAAAACACGCCGCTCTTCGGCGTCTGCAGATCATACCAGACCATCGAGCCGTCCTTGCTGAAGAATTCGTGGCCTTGGATTTCCATGTTCATCGTGCGCTCATGGAGCAGGCGCGCGGGGCCGCCGTCGGCCCGGATGGTCCAGGTGCGATCGACCCAATGCCACGGGCCCTCGTGGCAAAACAAGATCTGCTGTGGATCGGTGGGGGAGACCTGGAGGTGGTTGGTCCAGTCGTTCTCGCGGTGCAGCACCTTGAATTCGCCGGTCTTGATGTTGACGGTGTAGAGCATCTTCGGCGTGCCAGCCGCCCACGGGTTGAGCAGCGAGCCGCCCGTGCCGGGATCGCCAGCGGGCGGCGAGCGCGGGACGACCTTGCCGTCGGGGTCAGGCCCGATGCCGACGAGCAGCGACTCGTCGCAGTTCACTGCGAATTGCGCGCCGCGCGCCTCCGAGGGGAGCTTCACGACGAGGCGCGTGGCCTTGGTGTCGAGGTGCACCGCCATGATCGCGCCGGCGGTGCGGTCGGTGTAGTAGACCTCGCGCGTGCGCCACGCGGTGGTGATGGGGCTGGCGTTGGCGAGGACGAGCTCGGGCCGGGGCGGCTCGGTGCCGAGCTTCGTGATGTCGATGGAGACGATGCCCGCGCGCGTGCGAAGCACGACCTTGTCGCCCTCCGGGGTGAACGCGTGCTGATGGAAATACAGGCTGCCGCCGCCCTCGTCGGGCGATAGCCGGATCACGCGGTGCCCGGTCTTCTCGTCGATCCAATCGCGCGGCGGAATGGGAAACGAAGCCGGCTCCGCGCCGAGGGCCGGCAACGCGGACAACGTGAGCAGCGACAAAAGACGGGCTGGGTAGCTCATAAGGGGAATGTGAGGAGTGAGACGCGCGGGCGTCGACCGGGGATGTGCGGGCGCGGGGATGGACAGTCCGAGGTAGGATGAACGATTTTTTTGCCACAGAGCGCACGGAGCTCGGACACAGAGTTCACAGAGCCAAACACTTGGTTTTTCCTCTGTGCCCTCTGTGTCAGCGCTCTGTGTTCTCTGTGGCTTATGCCTTGGCCTTTTTAGCGCACATGGCCCGGCCGCGAGCGCTGGCCCTACGGTTTTGGTCCCGGCGGCAACTGCCTCGCCGCGACGATCTCCGCGAGCATGCGCTCCGCGTAGCGCCAGAGCTCGGCGGAGCCATCGGCGATGTGGCGGTTG
>JAEUHB010000039.1 GCA_016794665.1 Opitutaceae bacterium | reverse complement strand
CCGGGCGGCGGCGTGCGCACCGGCACGGGCAGCGGCTCGCTGCTCTCACGCATGGGCGACGCCAAGCGCCGCGACGGTGCGGGCTGGGAAATCTATCAGGACGGCGGCCAGTTCACGCTCAACCTGGTGCCGGGTCCCTTGGCCGACCTCCCGGCGCTTCAGCCGAAGGAGCCGGCGCCCAAGGCCGCCAGCAAGAAGAAGGGCGCGGCCACGGCCGCGGTCGATAATCCCCGTTACGCGCCCGCGGCGCCCGCGCCGAAGCGAGGCCTCACGGTGACCACCAAGGGCACGTTTCTCCGCGACGAATGGCTGCATGTCTTTTTCACCTACGACGGCTCGCGTCGGGCCGCGGGCCTGAAACTCTACGTCAACGGCAAGCCCGTGGAGCTCGACGTGAAACTCGACGCGCTCGCGCCCAAGGACTCGATCCGCACCGATGCCGCGATGCACCTCGGCCGGCGCGATGATTTTCAGCCGATGCGCGAGACGCGGTTCCAGGATGTGCGCCTCTACCGGCGCGCGCTCACACCCGCGGAGGTGGCGCGGCTGCCCTTCGAGGACATCGCGAGCGAGATCGTCAGCCGCCAGCCGGACCCTGCGAAGTGGAATTCCGACGCGCGGTTCGTCGTGACCGAGCGATTCTTCCTCGCCGAGAAAGACGCCGACACGATGGCGCTCGCCGCGGCCGTGGCCGCGCACGACACGGCGTTCGACGCGCTCACCAAGGACGGCACGCCCACGCTGATCGCCCTCGAGCGGCCGGCGCCGGCCTACGCGGACGTGCTCAAGCGCGGCGATTATTTCGCGCGGCTCGAGCGCGTGGGCCCGGCGGTGCCGCATTTCCTGCCGCCCCTGCCCAAGGGTGCCCCCGCTAATCGACGCGGCCTGGCCGAGTGGCTCGTTGCGCCGGAGCAGCCGCTGGTGGCGCGGGTGACCGTGAACCGTATCTGGCAGGAGGTCTTCGGCCGCGGGATTGTCGAGAGCGCGGGCGATTTCGGCGTGATGGGCGACCGGCCCTCGCACCCTGAGCTGTTGGACTGGCTGGCAGTTGAGTTTCGCGAAAGTGGCTGGGACGTGAAGAAATTCTACCGCCTGCTCGTGATGTCCGCCACCTACCGCCAAAGCGCCATGGCGACCGCGGAGCAACTGGCGAAGGACCCGACGAACAAGTTTCTCGCGCGCGGACCGCGCTTCCGCATGGACGGCGAGATGCTGCGCGACAGCGCGCTCGCCGCCGCCGGCTTGCTGGTGGAGAAGCTCGGCGGTCCACCCGTGAAGCCCTATCAGCCCGGCGGCATCTGGGAGGAAGTCGCGATGCCGGAATCCAACACGCGCGTCTACACGCCTGACAAGGGCGAGGGCCTCTGGCGCCGCAGCCTCTACACCTTCTGGAAACGCGCCTCGCCCCCGGCGAGCATGGAGACCTTTGACGCCACCTCCCGCGAGGTCGTCTGCACGCGGCGCACGCGCAGCAACACCCCGTTGCAGGCTTTCGTGACCATGAACGACCCGCAGTGGGTCGAGGCCGCGCGCAAGCTCGGCGAGCGCGCCCTGCGGGCCGCCTCGACGCCGCCGGCCCGGCTCGAGTTCCTCGCGCGCACCACGCTGGCGCGGCCCCTTGACCGCCGTGAATCCGCCGTGCTGCTCAAGTCGGCCGAAGTGTTTCGCGCCAAGTTCGCCGCGGCCGAGGCCGACGCCAAGGCGCTGCTCGCCATCGGCGAGTCCGTTTCCGATCCGGCGCTCGCGCCCGCCGAGCTCGCGGCGTGGACGATGGTCGCGAGCCAGTTCCTCAACCTCGACGAGTTTCTCACGAAGTGACGCCCATGCACCCCTCCGATCACAACCTCTGCTCCGATCACTGTGGCGAGAATCCGACCGTGTGGGACCTGCCGCAGGTGCCGCTTGGCCTGAAGCGCGAGTGGCTCACCGCCGAGACGCGCCGGCATTTCCTCGGCCGGGGCGTCAAGGCCCTCGGTTTCGCGGGCCTCGCGACGCTGCTCGGCCGCACCGCCCCGCACCTGCTGGCAAACACCAGTGGGGCCGCCGCGGGCCCGATGCCGCCGCACTTCGCGCCGAAAGCCAAGCGCGCGATCTACCTTTTCATGGCTGGCTCGCCGTCGCAGTTCGAGACGTGGGACTACAAGCCGAAGCTCGAGAAGATGTTTGACCAGGATCTGCCCGAGTCCGTGCGCGGCGGCCAGACCCTCACCGGCATGACCGCGAGCCAGGCCCGCCTGCCGATCGCCCCGAGCCTCTACAAGTTCGCCCAGCACGGGAAGGCCGGGCATTGGGTCTCCGAGCTCTTCCCCCATACGGCCAAGGTCGCCGACGAACTGTGCGTGCTCAAATCCCTCCACACGGAGGCGATCAACCACGAGCCCGCGATTCTCTCGATCACGACGGGCAACATGTTCCC
>JAEUHB010000019.1 GCA_016794665.1 Opitutaceae bacterium | reverse complement strand
GAACCGCGAGGCCTACGGCAAGCGCCACCTCTGGTGGGAAGCCGCCGAAATCGCCGAGCCGATTGTCGCGGGGCTGCGCGCGCTCCCGCAGGTGCGGCGGGCGGAGGCCGCGGGCAGCCTGCGACGCGGCATGGAGACGGTGGGTGACCTCGATTTCCTGGTCTCGGCGCGGGAGGTGGCGCCGGTGGTGGCGTGGTTTGTGGCGATGCCGGGCGTTAAGGAAGTGACCGCGCAAGGCGAGACGAAGGCCAGCGTGCGCTTCGACAGCGGCCTGCAGGCGGATCTCCGTATCGTGCCGGACGAGCAGTTCGTGTTCGCGCTGCACCACTTCACGGGCTCCAAGGACCATAATGTGCAGATGCGCCAGCGTGCTCTCGCGCACGGCCTCAGCCTGAGCGAGTGGGGGCTCGTGCCGGCGGAAGGCGAGGGGACGGCGAAGGAGAAGGCGGAGCGCCATCTGAGCGGCCAGGTGAAAAGCGAAGCAGAGCTCTTCCGGACGCTCGGCTTGCACTTCATCCCGCCCGAGCTGCGCGAGGGCCTCGGCGAAATCGAGGCGGCGGAGCGCGGCGAACTTCCGCGACTGATTGAACTCGGCGACATCCGCGGCGCGTTTCACAACCACACGACGGCCTCCGACGGCCGCAATACGCTCGCCGAGATGACGGCCGCCGCGGAGGCGCTCGGCTGGGAATACCTCGGCATCGCCGATCACTCCAAGTCGAGCTTCCAGGCCAACGGACTCGACGAGAACCGCCTCGCCCAGCAGGTCGCCGACATCCGCGCGCTCAACGCGTCGAAAAAATACCAGACCCACGTCTTCGCCGGCTCGGAGGTCGATATCCTCGCCGATGGCCGCCTCGACTTCGACGACGCCACGCTTGCCTCGCTCGACTACCTCGTCGCCTCCGTGCACAACGCCCTCACGCAGGATGAGGCCACGATGACCGCGCGCATCATCCGCGCGATCGAGCATCCCCGCACCACGATGCTCGGCCATGCGACCGGCCGGCTGCTGCTCCGCCGCGAGGCCAGCCGTGTTGATCTCGGCAAGGTCATCGACGCCGCGATCGCGCATGACGTGATCATCGAGCTCAATGCGAGCCCGTGGCGCCTTGATCTCGACTGGCGCCTGTGGCGCAAGGCCGCCGAGCGCGGCCTCCTCTGCGCGATCAACCCCGATGCCCACGAGATCGACGGCCTCCGCCACGTGCGCGCTGGCATCAACTCCGCGCGAAAGGGCGGCCTCGCGCGCGAGCAGGTGCTCACCACTTGGCCGCTCGCGCGTGTGCGCGAATGGCTGGCGGCGCGCGCGGCGAGGACGTAGCGCGCAGCTTCACGCGGTTTTTTCAACCTGCGCCGTGCGGAGGCTTGCGGTCGCCGCACGCGGCTTTTCATGCTCGGGAACAACCCGCGGTTCCCGCGCACCAACTTGTCGCAACCCACACCCGCCATGACGATCACCACCCGCCGGATTCGATTCCTTGTTTTCACCGCCGCAATGGCCGCCGCCTCGCTCGGCGCGCTGCGCGGCGAAGACTACGCGCTCATTACGTTTGCCGGCGCGGCCAACGTCACCACCGGCGCCGACGGCACGCCGGGCTCGTTCAACAATCCCTACAGCGTCGCGATCGACGCCGCGAAGAATCTCTACGTCACCGACACGGTCAACTATACCATCCGCAAGATCACGCCCGGCCGCGTCGTCTCCACGCTCGCCGGCACCGCCAAGGTCCCGGGCAGCGCCGACGGCACGGGAGCCGCGGCGCGCTTCACGTTTCCAGTCGGCATCGCGGTCGACGGCGCCGGCAATGTCTTCGTCTCCGACGCCGCCACCGCCACCATCCGCAAGATCACGCCGGCCGGCGTGGTGACCACGTTTGCCGGCACGGCCTTTCAGGTCGGCAACACCGACGGCACCGGCGCGGCGGCGCGTTTTCGCCTGCCCTATGGCCTCGTGATCGACGGCGCGGGCGTCCTCTACGTCGCCGACAGCGGCAACCACTCCATCCGCAAGATTACGCCCGACGGTGTCGTGACCACGCTCGCGGGCAACGGATCGGAGGGCTTCGTCAACGCCACCGGCGGCGCCGCGCGGTTCAACACGCCTTTCGGCCTCGCGGTCGACGGTGCGGGCAACGTGTTCGTCGCCGACTCGGGCAACCACTCCATCCGCCGCATCACCGCGGCCGGCGTCGTCACTACGGTCGCTGGCTCCGCCTCCGCCGGCGCGATCGACGCCACGGGCACGGCCGCGCGCTTCAACCAGCCGCGCGGCGTCGCGGTGGACAACGGCGGCAACCTCTTCGTCGCTGACTACGGCAGCAGCACCCTCCGCCACATCACGACCGGCGGTGTCGTCACGACGATCGCTGGCACCGCCGGCATTGTCGGCGAGGTCAACAGCGTCGGTGCCGCCGCCCGCCTCTATGATCCGACGAGCATCATCGTCGATGGCACCACCCTCTACGTGGCCGATACCTCCAACAACCAAATCCGCCGCGGCCAGCCCGCCAGCACCGCGCCGCTGCCCGTGATCAGCGCGCATCCGCTCGATCAGGAGGTGAGTGTCGGCCAGAGCGTGAGTTTTTCCGTCATCGCGACCGGCGGCGCGCTTACTTACCAGTGGCTCCGCAACAACGTGATCATCGACGGCGCCACAGCCGCCACCTATACGATTGCGTCCGCCCAGGCGGCCAACACCGCCGCCTACTCCGTGCGCGTCGCCAGTTCCGGTGGCTCCATCGATAGCAACCAAGCGACGCTGACCGTTCTGCCCCAGCTCATCAACGGCATCACGATCACCGCGCGGCCCGTGAGCATCAACGTCAACACGGGTCAGGCCGCCTCGTTCACCGTCACCGCTACCGGCACAGGCCTCGCCTACCAGTGGTTCAAGAACGGCACGACCATCGCCGGCGCCACCGCCGCGACCTACACGATCGCCTCCGCGCAGAGCGGCGACGCCGCCGCCTACACCGTGCGCGTCACTCAGGCGGGCAACACCGCGACCGTGGGCGCGCGCCTCACCGTCGGCGGCGCCGCCGGCCCCAACATCACCATCACCACCCAGCCGCAGGGCGCGACGCGCGACATCGGCCAGAGCGTGACCTTCACCGTCGCCGCCACCACTACCGGCGGCACGCTCACCTACCAGTGGCTGAAGGACGAGAGCTCCATCGCCGGCGCCACCACGGCCAGCTACACCATTTCCTCGGTGCAGGCCGCCAGCGCGGGCAACTACTCCGTGCGCCTCGGCAACGGCAGCATCAACGTCCTCAGCGCCACCGCCACGCTCGCCATCAGCGGCCCGCCGCCCCCTCCGCCCGGCCCCAGTGCGCGTCTCTCCAACCTCTCCGTGCGCACCGCTATGGCGCCCAATCAGCTGCTTATCGTCGGTGTCGTCGTGAGCGGCGGCGGCTCGCGCAACATTCTCGTGCGCGCCGGGGGCCCCGCGCTCGCGGCCTTCGGGCTCCCCAACGCCATGCCCGACCCGCGCCTCGAGCTCTACAATGGCACGACCTCCGTCTTCGCCAACGACGACTGGCCCGCGAACCTCGCCCCCACGTTCGTGAGCGTGGGCGCCTTCGCGTTTCCCGCCGGGAGCAAGGATGCCGCCTTCGTGCAGGGCATCGACGGCGCGCGAACCATTCAGGCGCGCGACACCGGCACGGGCGCAGGCGTCGTGCTCGTCGAGGCCTATGACATCGGCGAGGGCAACACCCCGCGCATGATCAACGTCTCCGCGCGCAACCGCGTGGGCACCGGCGATGACATTTTGATCGCGGGCTTCAACGTCGCCGGCACCGGCACCAAGCAGCTCCTCGTCCGCGCCGTCGGCCCGACGCTCGCCGACTTCGGCGTGACCGGCACGTTGGCCGATCCGATTCTCGAGATCTATAGCGGCACCACCAAGATTGCGGAGAACGACAACTGGGCCGCCTCGCTCGCGCCGACCTTCACGGCCGTGGGCGCGTTCCAGCTCACCGCGGGCAGCCGCGACGCCGCGCTCGTCACGAGCCTCGCCCCCGGCAGCTACACCGTGCAAGTCCGCGGCGTG
>JAEUHB010000011.1 GCA_016794665.1 Opitutaceae bacterium | reverse complement strand
GGGGGAGGGCGGCCGGCCGCGCTCAGGCGGCGAAGACGGCCGCGCGCGACGCCACCGTGGCGCGGGCCCGCGGGGCGGGGGTCGCCGCGGCGGAGGTGGCATCGATCTTGAGGCCGACCCCGTGGTTCGAAACGCGGTGCTCGCCGAGCAGGAGCACGCCCTGCGCGTATTTCGGCGCGCCGCCGCGGACGAGGTTGTAGAGCCGGATCATCTCTCCGCACCACGACGGCAGCCGGTCGGTGAACTTGAGCTCGAAGACCACCTGGCCATCAAAGACACGCATGGGCTGGCTGAACTGGCCGTCCAGCGCGGCGCCAAACTCCGGCTCGCAAAGCACATCGCGGTCGAACGTGATGCGGAGCGAGTTGCCGATGGGGCTCATCCAGGCCTCGCGCTGGTAGGCCACGTGCGAGCGCGGCGTGGCGCGCAGCGTGTGCATGAGGCGGCAGAACTCCTGCAGTGCGCCGAGCTGGCGGCCATCCGGCTTCACCAAGTCGGACAGCGCGGGCGGGCGCCCCGCCAGCAGCGGCTGCACGGACGCGCGGTGCACGGTCGCCCGGAGCTTGGAGATGATTTCGTTGGTGCGGCGCTTGATCTCGAAATGCACGGCCGCGTCATTGGCGGTGTAATGGCGGACGCGGAGCTTGAAGCGGTTTTTCTCGCCGGTCTGCACGGCTTGGTAGGTCGTGAGCTGCGGCGAATCGAGGTAGAGCGAGTGGACCGGATAGGAATAGTTGGGCAGCGACGCGGCAAAGTCGTCGGGCTTCAAGTGGCAGCTCACAAAGCGCCGCAGGGCGAGCGCGCGCTCCTCGGTCACGAGGTATTTGAGCTCGAAGCGCTGGTGTTGAAAGCGGTTAGCGGCCATGGTGTCCGGAGATGACGCCGGTGTAACAGGATTGTTTCAATTCCACTGAGGCTCGCATGCGTAAGGTCAACGGCGTTCTGAGGCGGGACTTAAAGCCAATATGGCCGCCCAGCCGAAGCCCGACCGTGTGCCGGCCGCGAGCGACCGGCGGCTCGGCGGGAAATTTGACGCTTCTTTTGGCTCAACCCCCGGGAGGCGCTGGGCGGTTCACCTCACGCCATGCATGACCTGGAACTTTTGCCCGAGTTGCGAGGCATGGAGCAACTGCTGCAGCGAGCGCTTGCGCGGGGTGTCGCGCGCCGCGTCGGCGGCGCTCGCGGCGGCGATATAGCCGCCGGCGTGGCGGATGAAAAACGCCTCCTGCGACTCGAGCCGCAGGCTGGCAAAACCCCTCATGCGCAACTCCCCCTCGATCCAATCCCAGCAAATGTGGCACGTGAGATCCTGCTCGCCGGGGCGGGCGAGCAAATCGTTTGACTGGGTGTGGCGCCAGTAGGCGCGACCTGTGCCCTGCGGGGTGTGTGCGAGCAGCTCGCGACGGGTCTTCCCGTAGTCGATGGCGATGAAAAGCCCGCGCCAGGGCTGTTTCCCGATGGCCGCCGCCAGCCCGCGGGCGGCCTCGGGTTCATCGAGACGGTAGCCCTCGGGCCGCGGGGTCGGGTCCTCGGCGGCCCCGGGGATTTGGGCGCACCAGGATTCCTCCAGGAGCCCGGCCGCAAGGCGGACCTGCATTTCGTGCCAGACGCCGTTGCGAAACACCGTCGGCTTGAACGGCTGCGCGTCGAACAGCTCGTTGGAAAAAACCACGCAGTCATCCGCCAGCGCGATTTCCTCGCCGATGCCGATCGTGCGCGTCGCGGCAAACGGGTGCGCCACGCCCGCGAGGACACCCGCGCTCTCCGGCTCCGCGCCGATCTCGACAAACGTGTGACGCGCCGGATCCCGGCCCGCGTCGCGCAGCAGCTTCGCTGACGCCGCGGCGACGAGCTCGCCGAATACCGCGCCGCTCGTGCCCGACGTGAAGAAGTCCGTGCCCGGCCCGTAACCCACGCGCTTCCTGCTTTTCCGATAGTAGCCGACCTCCGGGTGGTAGAGGGCGAGTTCCATGAATTGCGCGAACGGCATCTCGCCCCGCGCATCCATGTGCGCGCGGAACACCGCGAGAAATTCCGGCGAGGCCGCGGGCGTGGGCTCGGGTGACGAACTCATTTACAAGGCCGAGCCGATGGCCACAGTGGCGCGCATGTTCAAACGCATTCTGACGCTCGCCGCGGGCGTCGCGCTCGGGCTGGCGCTCGCCGCCGCGGGCGCGCGTGTCGCCGCCGCGTGGAACCTTTGGCCCAGCCGCGATCTCTCGCGCGCTTCGGGCCAGGTGAAGGACGTGATGCGGCTCGTGAACGAGCACTATGTCGACGAGAAGGCTGTCGCCTACGAAGCGCTCGCGCGCAACGCGCTGCACGGCATGGTCGAGGCCCTTGATCCGCATTCGGAGTTCCTCGAGAAGAAAAGCCGCGAGGAATTCGAGGAGGACATCACCGGCGAGTTCGGCGGCGTGGGCCTGCAGGTCGAGACCCGCGCCGGCCGGGTCGTCATTATCACGCCCATCGCCGGCACGCCCAGCGAGCGCGCGGGCCTCCGCCGCGGCGACGAGATCACGAGCATCGACGGCAAGCCCGTCGAGCCGGGCAACGGGATCGACGGCGTCGTGAGCCGCCTGCGCGGCAAGCCCCGCACCAGTGTGCTCGTGGGGCTCTTCCGCCCCGCCGCGCAGGAGAAATTCTCCGTCACCCTCGTCCGCGAGATCATCAAGATTGAGAGCGTGCGGGGCGGGCGGCTGCTCGACGACGGCCTCGGTTACGTGCAGCTCACGGAGTTTTCCGAGCACACCGGCGGGCAGTTTGTGCGGGCCCTCGATCGCTTGCTCAAGCTGGGCGCCACCGGCCTGATCCTCGACCTGCGCAACAACCCCGGCGGCCTGCTCGAGGCGGCCGTCGATGTCGCGGAGCCCTTTTTCAAGAAGGGCGAGCTGATTGTCTACACCCAGGGCCGCAAGCCCGCCGACCGCGAGGATCTCCGCGCCGAGAGCGACGGGCCGCCGCTCACCCTCCCGCTGGCCGTGCTCATCAACGCCGGCAGCGCCAGCGCCGCCGAGATCGTGACCGGCGCGCTCAAGGACACCAACCGCGCCGTGATCGTGGGCGAGCGCTCGTTTGGCAAAGGCTCCGTGCAGTCGGTGTTCAAGTTGGACAACGGCGAGGGCCTGCGGATCACGACCGCCCGCTACTACACGCCCGGCGGCGCGACGATTCACGAGAAGGGCATCGCGCCGCACGTGGAGGTCGTGATGACGCCGGAGGAGGATGCGAAGCTCGCCCGCCAGCGCGCCCGGCCCGACATCACGGACCCCGCGCAGTTCAAGGAGCGCTTCGGTTTCGAGCCGATCGTCGACCGCCAGCTCGAGACCGCCGTCGCGATGCTCAAGGGCGTGCGCCTCCTCGGCGCCGCCACGCCGCGCCCGGCGCAGTGAGATGAGGCGCATGGAAAAATTCCCCGTAGCCCGCCTCGTGAGAGGCGGGACGGAACCGCGTTTCGCCTTCGCCGGATCCCGGCTCTCACGAGCCGGGCTACCAAGTGGAGCCGCTCCCTCCCTTGTCCCATGATCCTCGCGCTCGAGAGCTCGTGCGACGAGACGGCCGTCGCGTTGTTCGATTCTGCGCGGGGCATGGCCGGCGAGTGGATCCACAGCCAGATCACGCTGCACGAGAAGCACGGCGGGGTCGTGCCAGACCTCGCGACGCGCGAGCACCTGCGGGCTTTTGCACCATTGCTTGAGCGGGCGCAGCGCGAGGTCGGTTTTGACAAGGTCACGCGCGTCGCCGTCACCCATGGCCCCGGCCTCGCCGCGTGCCTCGCAATCGGCGTGGCGGCGGCCAAGTCCCTCGCGCTCGCGCTGCGCGTGCCGGTCGCGGGGGTGAACCACCTGCGCGGCCACGTGTGGTCGCCCTTCATCGTGCTCCACGCGGAGGCGCCCGAACAGTTCGACGCGCGGCTCACGGCGCTCTTGCCGCACCTCGGCCTCATCGTGTCCGGCGGCAACACCATCCTCTTCACGCTGGATGAATCGCGCCGCCTGGCGGTGCTCTCCTCGACGCGCGACGATGCCGCCGGCGAGGCGCTCGACAAGGGCGCCAAGCTCCTCGGCCTCGGCTATCCCGGCGGGCCGCTCATCGAGAAACTCGCCGCGGGCGGGCGGGCCGACGCGTTTGATTTCCCGCGCGGCATCGGCCGGCGCGATGAGCTGGATTTCAGCTTCTCCGGCCTGAAGACGAGCCTCCGCTACCTGCTCGAAAAAATGCCGGCCGCCGAAATCGAGGCGCGCCGCGCTGATCTTTGCGCGAGTTACCAACAGGCCGTGATCGATGCTCTCACCCGCAAGGCGCGGCTCGCGCTCGAGCGCGGCGGATTCAAGAGCCTTGGGCTCTCTGGCGGCGTTGCCAACAACCGTGTCCTTCGCGCCGCACTCGAGACCGAGGCCAAGCGTGCCCGCGTTTCCTTTTTCGCCGCGCAACCTAAGCACACGGGTGACAACGCCGGCATGATCGCCTTCGCAGCGTGGGCCGAGCGCGGCCACGCGGAGTCCGCGACGGGAATGGCGCTGCGCGTGGAGCCGAGCGCGGAACTCAGCCCGCCATCGTGATTCTGGGGGCCCGTGCCACCGCACGCGTCCGGCGCGTCCGGCGCGTCCGGCGCGGACGGCGGTGAGCAAACCGACGTCGTAGCCTGAATGGTGTCGGGATTTCTTACAAAGCTCCGGTTGCGAGCGAGAGGCGAAAATCGAAAAAAGGCTCTAGTGGCACCGCGACAAGGATTACCGCTGCGAACGCCTAGCTTGGTTAGGAATCGGCTATCAATACCGCGCAGTGCTTTCTGTGCATCACCCGCAACTTTCCGTCCTGTCCTCTTTCGTTCTGGTTCAACCCTGATTTCCCGTCCCCAATGAAACTCCCGCGCCTGCTCGCCCTCACGGCCGCTTCTCTGCTGGCCTCCGTCCCCGCCTTCGCCGGCCTCATCGGCGCCACGGTCACTGGGACGCTCATTTTTGAGAACGGTTTCCTGAACCGCTTCGATCCCGGCAACGGGAATGTTCCGGCGGGTTATTTGAATTCGTCGCCGGGAACGAATACGGTCGTGATTTCCGGGGCCGCCACAGAGTTTGGATATCAGGGTGGCTCTCTCATCACCGCAAATTTCTCGGAGACGCAGCTCTTCATCACCACCGACTACAGCCAGCCTTCGACTTACAGTCCATGGACGATGACCTTTAGCAGTTCCGCTTTCGGCGGGCAGGCTCTCAACTTGGTAAGCGAGTCCTACGCGCCGGGACTAACTGCATCGCTGTCGGGAGATCTTATCACCATCAACTGGGCGGGTGCGGTCGTCTTTCCGGGTGGAATGCGTGCTACCTACAATCTTGGCAGTGCCGGCGTCCCGGATGGCGGAGCGACCGCCGCGCTGCTCGCGGTCACGCTATTGGCGTTGGCGGCCAGCCAGCGCTGGCTGAAGCTCGCGCGCTGAACGCAGCTTCGTTCTTCCCGCTCCGGCATCCGCAGCATGGCGGCGCCGGGTCATTTTTGGGGCGACTGCCGAGGTTCGTTTGAAAAGGCCGGTCGCCTAGCGGTCCGTGAAGAGGTGGGCATGCCTTCCCGTGGTGCCCAACGCGACCGGGTCGATGCGCCGCCGTCCCTACCGTCGGCGCAAGACGCGACCCGCGCGGGCGGCGGTGAGCTTGCCGGCGTCCACCGCCACGGCGCCGTTGACGATCACGAAGGGGATGCCCTCGGGATATTGGTGCGGCGCGGTGAAGGTGGCGGCGTCGCGGACGGTCGCGGGATCGAACACGACCACGTCGGCGCGCAGGCCTTCGGCGAGGCGGCCGCGGTCGGCGAGGCCGAGGCGGCGGGCGGGCATGCCGGTCATCTTCGCGATCGCGGTCTCGAGGGGGAAAAGTTTTTTCTCGCGCACGTAGCGCGCGAGCACGCGGGGAAACGTGCCGTAGCAGCGCGGATGCGGTGCGGCCTCGCCCGGGCGTGAGAGGCGGCCATCGGAGGCGACCATCACTTGCGGGTGGCGGAGGATGCGCTCGACGTCGTCCTCGTGGATCGCGTGGTAGATGCAGCTCGCGCCGCCACGGCGCTGGCCCTCGATCACGAGATCGGCGCCATTTTCCGGGGTGGGGGCGAGGCCGCGCTCGACGCACCAGTCGTGGAGCGTGCGACCCTCGAGATCGCGCTGCCAGGTGACGGCGGAGAACTGGATGTTGCGCAGATCGCCGCCGCCGCGGTCGGTGAGGATGGCCTCGACGATGTCCGCCTTGAGGCGAGAGCGTTGCGTGGGGTCGTCGGCCCGCTTCCGATACTGGGCAGCGCCGCCTTCGAGCGCCCACGGCGGGATGAGCACGCTGAGGCTCGTGTGGCTCGCGGTGTAGGGATAGGCGTCGGCCATGATGTCGAGGCCCTCGGCGCGCGCGGCGTCGAGGAGCGCAAGGGTCTTCACGCTGTTGCCCCATGCGGGCTTGCCGATCGCCTTGTGGTGCGTGAGCACGACGGGGATGCGCGCCTCGCGGCCGATGGCGATGGCCTCGGTGACTGCGGGGATCAGGCCGACGCCCTCCTCGCGCAGATGCGAGGTGTAGATGCCACCGTGCGTGGCGGCGACGCGCGCGAGGGCGACAATCTCGTCGGTTTTGGCGAAGGTGCCGGGCAGATATTTGAGGCCGGTGGATAGGCCGAAGGCTCCCTCGCGCATCGCCTGCGCGACGTGCGACTTCATGGCTTCGAGCTCGGCGGCGGTGGGCGCGCGGTCGACGAGCTTGAGCACGGCGCTGCGGATCGAGCCGTGGCCAACGAGGTAGGCGGCGTTGGCGCCGAGGGGGATCTGCTCGAGCCGCGCGAGGAATTCGCCGAGCGGAAACGGCGAGCTGCCATCGGGCCCGCCGAGCAACGTGGTGACGCCTTGGCGCACGGCGCTCTCGCAATCCGGCATCCGTTCAATCGGATCGATGTGCGCGTGGAGATCGATGAAGCCGGGCGCGACGGCGAGCCCGCGGGCGTCGATGCGGCGGGCCGCGACCGCACCACTCAGTTCGCCTATGCGCACGATCGTGTCGCCGCGCACACCGACGTCCGCGCGGCGCGGCGCGGCGCCCGTGCCGTCGTAAACGGAGCCACCGGCGATGATGAGGTCGTAGGCCGGCTCGGCGGCGACGCCGCCTGCGGTCAGCACCAGAAAAAACAAGATGCGGAGGCTGAGGGATCGCATGGGGAAGGAGTGCCGTCGGCCGCGGCGCTTGGCAAGTTGGGCGTTGCGCTGCGCGGTGCGGCCGGGAGATTCGTCCGCCATGAATCGGTTGTTCGTCGCCTTGGCGTGGCTGTGTCTCACCGCCACCGTGCTCCCCGCCGCGGCCCCCGCGGTGTTCCCGGGAAAAACCTGGACCGTGGCCGCCGCGCCGGAGGAGCGGGGCTTTTCCGCGACCAAGCTGGCCGAGGCTCGCGCCTATTCCGCGACCATCGCGACGGCTGCGGTGATGGTCGTGCACGACGGTGTGGTCGTCTCGCAGTGGGGTGACGTCGCGCGAAAGTTCAACACTCACTCCATCCGCAAGAGTTTCCTCAGTGTGCTCTATGGCGCGCCGGTCCGCAGCGGCGTGATCCGCCTCGATGCGACGATGGCTGTGCTCGGCATCGACGACGTGGCGGGCCTCTCGGCTGAGGAGAAGAAGGCCACCGTGCGCGACTGCCTGAAAGCCCGCTCCGGCGTCTACCACCCGGCGCTCTACGAGACCGAGGGCATGAAGAAACTGAAGCCGGCGCGGCACTCGGTGCGCGCGGGGACGCATTGGTATTACAACAACTGGGACTTCAACGCCGCCGGAACGATCTACGAGCAGGCAACGGGGAGGAAAATCTTCGAGGCCATCGACGCCGAGATCGCGCGGCCCATCGGCATGGAGGACTACTCGCCGGCCGACGGAAAATATGAGCGCGGTGCGGACTCGGTGCACGCGGCCTATCCCTTCCGCGTCACGGCGCGCGACCTGGCGCGGTTCGGCGTGCTCATGCTTAACCGCGGCGCGTGGGCCGGCCGTCAGGTGATCGATGCTGCCTGGGTCGACGAGAGCACGCGCTACCACTCCGACGCGACCCTCTACTCGAGTGACGGCTACGGCTACATGTGGTGGGTGGCGCGCGACCATAACAAGTTTCCCCACCTGCCTGGCGTCACCTTACCGGAAGGCACCTATTCCGCGCGCGGTGCCGGCGGCCATCACGTGCTTATTATACCGGCCTACCGCCTCGTGATCGTGCACCGCGTGAACACCGACGGCCAGGGCCCGCGCGTGAACGACGCGCAGTTCGGCCGGCTGGTGAAACTCATCCTCGACGCGCGGGCAAACTAGGCGCCCCGAGCGGGGCCTCAGCTTGCGCCGAAGAATTTCAGGATGCGGCGCAGGCTCGCGAGGAGCGCGTCGATTTCCTGCTCGGTGTTGTAGACGTAGAAGCTGGCGCGCGTGGTGCTCGTGAGGCCGAGCTTCCGCATGAGCGGCTGGTTGCAATGGTGGCCGCCGCGGAGCGCGATGCCGTCCTCGTCGGC
>JAEUHB010000479.1 GCA_016794665.1 Opitutaceae bacterium | reverse complement strand
GCGGCGGCGGCGGGATCGGGGGCCTTGAAGATGGGACGGCCCACGACGATGTAAGTCGAGCCGGCGCGGGCGGCCTCGGCCGGGGTCATGATGCGCGTCTGGTCGTCGGCCTTGGCGTCGCGCGGGCGGATGCCAGGCGTGACGAGCGCGACCGCCGGCGGCAGCACGGCGCGGAGCGGGGCGATCTCGAGCGGGGAGCAGACAAGGCCGCGCAGGCCGGAATCCGCGGCGAGGCGGCCGAGGCGCACGACTTGTTTTTCGGGCGAGTCAACGGGGCCCGTTTCCGCGAGGCCGGCGGCGCTCATCGAGGTGAGCACGGTCACGCCGAGGAGGAGCAGGTCGGGTTTGTGCTGCTGCTGGGCTTTCACGGCCCACGACATCATCTCGCGGCCGCCGCAGGTGTGGAGCGTGAGCATGCCGATGGGGAGCTTGGCGCAGGACTCGACGGCCTTGGCGACGGTGTTGGGAATGTCGTGGAGCTTGAGATCGAGAAAGACGCTGAAGCCCATCGCGGCGATCTCGCGGACGCAATCGGGACCGCAGGCGGTGAACATCTCGAGGCCCACCTTTACCCACCGCACGGTGCCTTGGAGCTGGCGGAGCACGGGCGCGACTTCGCGCGGGGACTGGGCGTCGAGGACGAGGATGAGGTCGCAGGGCATCGGGAGGAGAAACCACTCATGAACACTCATGGGCACTTATGAAGGCAAAACTTCCGCCATGCCCGGTCTGGATCTGTGAACGCGAGTGTGCATCAGTGGCGTGCGCTCCCGTGGACCCGCTCGCGATCTTCGCTCCGGCAAAAATCAACCTCTTCCTCGCCGTCACCGGGCGGCGGGCGGACGGCTTTCACGATTTGGTGTCGGTTGTATCACAGCTGGGTTTCGGCGACACGCTGGGGATCGAGCCCGCGGGGGGATTTTCGCTCACGTGCGACGATCCGGCGGTGCCGGCGGACGAGAGCAATTTGGTGCTGCGGGCGGCGCGGGCCTTTGCGACCGCGACGAACTGGAAGGGCGGCGCGAAGTTCACCCTCGCGAAGCGGATCCCGGCGGGCGCGGGCCTCGGCGGCGGCAGCAGCGACGCGGTCGCGGCGTTGCGAGGGTTGAATCTCCTCGCGGGCGAGCCGCTCGACGGCCCCGGGCTCGCCGCATTGGCCGCGCAGCTGGGATCGGACTGCCCGCTCTTCCTGCACGCCGGTCCGGTCGTGATGCGAGGTCGGGGAGAGCGGATCACGGCGCTGCCGGCGAACGCGGCGCCGCGGATACGCGGTCGGAGAGTGCTGGTGTTCAAGCCCGGTTTCGGCATCGCGACGCCGTGGGCCTACGCGCGACTCGCGGCCTCGGCGCCGGCGAGCTACGTGCCCGCGGCCGAGGCGGAGGCCCGGCTTGCCGCGTGGATCCATGATGATGCGGCGCCGGCAGAGGCGCTGCTTTTCAACAGCATGGAACCGCCGGCCTTTGCGAAGTTCCCCGCTCTGCCGGCGCTGGTGGCCGAGCTGCGGGAGCGCTTTGGCCTCTCGCCGCGGATGAGCGGCAGCGGCAGCGCCTGCTTCGCCCTGCTTGAGGAAAGGACGGACGCCGCGCCGATCATCGCGGCGATCCGCGCGGCGTGGGGTGCGTCGGCGAGCGTGATCGAGACACGTTTGACATAGATACGGGTTGACCCGCCTTGGGCGCGTCGCGTTATCGTGCGCCGCCGGTCGCGCAACCCCCGCGGCCCGCGCCGTCTTTCGACCATCCATGGATTCCCGCGCGAAGCCCGAAACCACGATCGCAGGCATAGCCGCCTCGCCGGGGATCGCGTATGGGCAGGTGTTCGTCTATCTGCAGAGCGCGGTCGAGGTCCCGAGCTACCTTGTGGAGCCGGCGAAGCGCCTCGGCGAGGTGGGTCGCTTCGAACGCGCGCTCGTGGTCACGCGGCAGCAGGTCGGGAAAATCAAGCACGAGGTCGAGCGCAACATCGGGCCGGAGGAGGCCGCCATCTTCGACGCGCACCTGATGGTGCTCGATGATCCCGCGCTCATCGGTGAGACGATTCGGGAGTTCGAGACGACCGGCCTCAACATCGAGACGTGCTTCCAGAAAGTCGCGTCGCGGTATGCGAAGGCCTTTGCGGCCTTCGAGGACAAGTTCCTCGCCGAGCGAGCGGTCGACCTGCGTGATGTCGCGCAGCGGGTGCTGAAGAACCTCCTTGGCCAGTCGGAAACCTCGCTCAGCCACCTCGCGGGCCAGCGCATCATCGTGGCGAGCGACATCTCGCCCTCGGAGTCCGCCACGCTTGACCGATCGGCGGCGCTCGCGCTCGCGCTCAATTCCGGCAGCAAGACCAGCCACGCCGCCATCGTCGCGCGCTCGATGCGCATCCCCTCCGTGGTGGGGTTGCACAATCTGACCGGGCGTGTCCAAAACGGCGACTGGGCAATCGTCGACGGCTACGACGGCCTCGTCATCCTCAACCCGACCGAGAGCACGCTCTTCCGCTACGGGAAGATCGAGGCGCGGAAAAAATCCTTTGAGGCCCGGCTGCTTGAGGCGAACCGCGAGCCCGCGGTCACGCTGGATGGCGCCGCCGTCACCTTGCTCGCCAACATCGAGAAAGCCGAGGAGTGCGCCGCCGCGAAGAACTACCGGGCCGACGGCGTGGGCCTCTACCGCACGGAGTTCCTTTTTCTCAGCGGCACCCACATCCCGACGGAGGAGGAGCAGTTCGCCGCCTACAAGGCGGCCGTCGAGGCGATGGCGCCGCAGCCCGTGATCATCCGCACGCTCGACATCGGCGGCGACAAGCCGATGGCCGGGAAGTCGGACCTGTTCCCGAAGGAGAACAATCCCTTCATGGGCTTCCGTGCGATCCGATTCTGCCTGGAGCACCCGGAGATTTTCAAGGACCAGCTCCGCGCGATCCTCCGCGCGAGCGCGTATGGCCGTGCGCGGATCATGTATCCGATGATCAGCGGCGCGGGTGAGCTGGCGCGGGCCAACGCCGTGCTGGCCGAGTGCCGCGAGGAGCTCAAGGCGCGCCGCGTGCCCTTCGATGCCTCGCTGGAGGTCGGCACCATGATCGAGATCCCGAGCGCGGCCTCGACGGCGGACCTGCTGGCGAAGCAGTGTGCGTTCTTCAGCATCGGCACCAACGATCTCATCCAATATCTGCTCGCGATCGACCGCGTGAACGACCGCATCGCGCACCTTTACGAGCCCACCCACCCGGCGGTCATCCGCACGCTGCGTCACATCGTGCAAGAGGGCCACGCCCGCAGGATTCCGGTCGGGGTCTGCGGCGAGATGGCCGGTGACCCGGTGTTTGCGCCGCTGCTGCTGGGGCTGGGGGTGGACAGCCTGAGCATGTCGGCCTCTTGGCTGCCCGCGGTCCGCTATTTGGTTCGCGCGATGACGATGGCCGACGCCCGCGCGCTCGCGGACGAGGCGCTCGCGCTTGAATCGCCCGCGGAGATCTACGCGCGGTGCGACGCTTTTTACCGCGCGCGGGTGAAGCTCGACTGAGCCGCCGGTAACAGCCCGGTCACGCCTCGCGATTTGCGATTTTCCACGGGCTCGCCATTGAAATCCGGGAACTGCATGAAATTCGACGCCCAACCCGCACCCTGGCTGGCAGGACTGCTGGCCGCTGGTCTCGTGCTCGCAGCCGCGGGCTGCACGATGCTTGCGCCCAAGCATCGGGTGCTCGTCGATGCGATCGCGGCGCCTGGCATTCAAAAGCCCGCGGGCAAGTCCTACCGCCTCGTGGCGAAAAAGACCGTCGTCGCGCAGTCGCAGATGCAGGTGTCGGTGGTGAAGGCATGCATCGACGCCGGCTTGGTCAGCGCCGGGATGTTCGAGGCGCCTGCGACGGTGGCGCCGGATCTTTTTGTCGAGGTTTCCTTCGGCACGCAGACGGGCGGGCGCATTGATCCCGCGGCGCGCGAGACGTTCCTGCAGCTCTCGGCCCGGGACAATCCGACCCGCGGCATCAACAGCGGCACGGGCAGCGAGCAGTGGGATGTGCGGGTGGCGGTCTTTGGCGTGGCAGGTGCGGTCGAGTCGGTGATGCCGTTGCTCGCCGCGGTCGCCGCGCAAAACGTGGCGTCCGATTCGCGCTTTGAGAAACGGATGGACGTGCCGAAGAACTCGCCGCAGGTCACGTCAGTGCGCGAGGCGGCGATCAAGGCGCTGGAGGCCACCGCGGCGCCGGCGCCGACGGCCAGTGCTCCGCCGGCCCCGGGGCAGCCGGCGCAAGCGAAGTAGCCGCCGGTCAGGCCAGGGTGGCTGAAACCGTGTCGGCGGCTTGGCGCCAGGTCGGCAGCGGACGTGCGGTCGCCTCGGCGGCTAGGCGCGCGGCGAACGCGTCGTCGGTGAGGAGGCGACGGAGGGCCTCGCGCCACGCCGCGCGGTCGTTGGCCGCGACGGGCAGGCAACCGCCAGCCCCCGCGTTTTCGCGGAGGACGGGCAGGTCGCTGCAGACGCAGGGCACGCCTTGCCAGAGTGACTCCAGCAGAGGCAATCCGCATCCCTCGGCGATTGTGGGGAAGACGGTGGCGCGCGCGGTGGCGTGGAGCGCGGCGAGCGCCGCGTCGTCCGCGGCCTCATGAAAGTGCAGCACGGAGGCGCGTGTGCGCTGCAGGTCGCGCACGCGCGCGGCGATGGGGCGGCCGAATTGGGGGTTCACGCGGCCGACGAGGTGCAGCTCGAAGGTCAGGCCGGCCGCCCACAGGTCCTCGCAGGCGGCGAGGAGCAGCGATTGGTTTTTGCGCGGCTCAAGGATGCCGACGCAAAGGAGCCGAGGGGCGGCGGGCGCGGGGCGTGCGGTGACGCGCGGCGCACGGTTGAAATCGGCGCCAAGCGGGAGGACCTCGACCGGCGGGAGCCGCTCGAGCCCGAGCCAGCGCCAGTAGCCGAGCAACTCCTCGCGACTCGCGCCGGACACGGCCCACACGCGATCGAACTGCGCGAGCAGCTTCATGTAGCCGGGATGGCGCGCGACGCTCCGGGGCCACGTGATGTGCGGGTGCTTGAGCGGAATCGCGTCGTGAAAGACGGCGGCGAGGCGGCAGGGGCGCGCGGCGAGGAAGCCGGAGAAGCCGGGGCGTTCCTCCTCGGAGAAGAGCTCCGTCGTGAAAAACCAGTCGTCCCGGGTCGCGCGCGTCGCGGCGTCGGCCCACGCGGTGGCGGTGGCGCGCGCGGCGAGCTCTTCGCGCAGCCGCGTGTTCACGCGGGTGAGGCCCGAGCGGTGGCCGGCGGCGCCGGACTTCGTGGTGTCGAAGAAAATCATGGCGCCGCGGCGGCCATGGGGCGTTTCGGCTCGGGGTCGGCCGCGGCGAGCGTGCGCTCGAAATGCCCGAGCAGGCGGCGGGCATTCCGATGCGCGTCAAAGTTCTCCTCGACCCAACGGCGCGCCGCGGCCCGGAGCTTCTCGGCGAACGCATCGTCGTGGGAGAGCCGCTTTATTGCGGACACCCAGTCGCTCGGTTGGTCGACGGGAATCACGTAGCCCGAGATGCCCTGCGTGATGGCCTCGGTCGTGGCCGCGGCGGGCGAGGTGACGACCACCACGCCGGCGGCCATGGCCTCCGGGATTACATTGGGCAGGCCGTCGCGGTCGCCGCTCGGCGCGATGACGCCCGTGTGGAGCAGGGCGTCCGCCCACGCCAGCTGGGTCCACACCTCGTGCTGCGGCAGATGGCCGGTGAAGGTGACGCGGCCCGCGACGCCGAGCTGACCGGCGAGCCGCTCGAGCTCCGCGCGCAGCGGCCCGTCGCCCACGATGCGCGCGGCAAACGGCACGCCCGCGGCCTGCAGCGCGGCGTAAATGCGGAGCTGGTGATCGAGGCCTTTTTTTTCCACGAGGCGCGCGACGCACACGAGGTGCAGGGGGGCGCGCGACGCGCGGAGCGGCTTCAGCGAGGGCATCCGATCGAGGCCGCGGCGGATGCACACGGCGCGGTCGGGGGGCAGCCCGCGATCAAGCAGGCTGCGGCGGCCCATCTCGGTCGAGGTGTGGACGAACGCCGCGGGCGACAGTTTCTCATCGAGCCACCAGTCGCCGCCGTGCTCGTAAAGATCGTAGGCATGGGCGGCGGCGCTGTAGCGGTGGCCGTCGAGGCGCCAGAGCAGCCACGCGGCCGTCGCCGGCGCGCCGCCCCAGGCGGCATGGATGAGCGCGGGCGGGTTCCGCCGGAATTCCCGCGCGTAGATGCACGCGAAACCGGCGCCGAGCATGTTTTCCCAAAAGTTCAGCCACGACGGCGCGCGACGCGTGAAGAGCCCCCGGAGCAGCTGGCGCAGGACCTCGGGCCGGCGCCACGACTCGGTCGGAATCATCCAGAACAGGGTCAGCAGCCGCCACTTGTTGAACGACGCGACAGGCAATCCCCGGAACGTGCCGCCCCCGCCCCAGAGCGAATAGATCCGCAGATTCACCCCGTGCTGCTTCATCGCGATGATCTCGCGCTGCAGGAACGTCTCCGTGCTCTTCGGAAACGTGGTGAACAGGTAGGCGATGACGGGCGGAGTTGCGGACAAGGTGCGCGAAGCTAGAATGGCGCGCGCGTCGCGGCCAAGCGGATTGCGCTCACCCGTGCGCCAGCGCGGCCCGCGGCTTGAGCAGCCCTTCGCGCACCATCAGCTCGGCATTCTGAATCGCGTTCAGCGCGGCGCCTTTCCACAGGTTGTCGCCGCTCACCCAGAGGGCGAGGCCGTTGTCGAGCGCGGTGTCGAGGCGGATGCGGCCGACGCCGCACTTCACCTTCTTAGAAAAATCCAACGGCGTCGGGTAGCCTTGCTTCGCGGGATCGTCGACGAGCTGCGCGCCCTCGAACGCCGCGATCGCGGCGCGCGCGGCCTCGACGGTTACGGGGCGCTCGAACTCCGCGTTGACTGCGACCGAGTGCGCGCGCACGACGGGCACGCGCACCGTGGTGGCCGAGACCTTCAGGTTCGGCAGGCCCATGATCTTGCGGCTCTCGAGCATCATCTTGGTCTCCTCGCCGGTGTAGCCGTTGGGCCCGAACGAATCGACCTGCGGGATCACGTTGAACGCGATCTGGTAGGCGTAGACTTTTTTCGCGAGCGGCGCGCCCTTTGCATAGCTCTGGATTTGATCCTCGAGCTCGCGCACGGCCTCGGCGCCGGTGCCGGAGACGGACTGGTAGGTGCTGGCGAAATAGCGCTTGAGGCCGAAAGCCTGATGCAGCGGCCACAGCGCCATGAGCGTGACGGCGGTGGAGCAATTCGGGTTGGCGATGATGCCCTTGTGGCGGCGCAGGCCCGCGGGATTGATCTCGGGGATGACGAGCGGGACCTCGGGGTCCATCCGGTAGTGCGAGCTCTTGTCGATGACGAGGCAGCCGGATTTCACGGCGTCGGGCGCGAGTTCGCGCGTGGCCTTGCCGCCGGCGGCGAAGAACGCGACATCCACCCCCGCAAACGCTCCCAGCTTCGCCTCCTCAACCGTGTATTTCTTGCCCGCGTGCTCAATCACCTTGCCCGCCGAGCGCGCCGAGGCGAAGAGCCGCAGCGACGACATGGGGAAATTGCGCGCGTGGAGGAGCTGGAGCAGCTCTTGACCGACCGCGCCGGTGGCACCGACGATACCGACTGTGATGGATGCTTTGTTCACGAGTTTGTCTCCCATGGAGCAGGTCAACCAAGCCTGCGCGCGCCTCGGCATCAAGCCCGGAGAACGCGTGCTCGCGGTGCGCATCAGCACAGCGACGATGCAGTTCTTCCGGGGTGGTGAGCTGGTGCGCGGTTATGGCGTTTCCACGTCCAAACGCCCGCCCTCCAACGTGAAGAACTCACTCGGCACCCCGCGCGGCCTGCACGAGATTGCGGAGCGGATCGGTGCGGGCCAGCCGCCTGGCATGGTCTTCAAGAGCCGCGTGCCCACTGGCCGCGACTACCACGAGTATCTGGCGCGCCACCCGGAGGGCGACGACAACCTCATCACGGGTCGCATCCTCTGGCTGCGCGGCCTCGAGCCCGGGGTAAACCGCGGGGGCGACGTCGACACCTACGAACGCTACGTCTACATCCACGGCACCAACCATGAGGACCGCATCGGCGAGCCGCTGAGTGCCGGCTGCGTGTTGATGCGCAACCTTGAGATCGTGCAGCTCTACGAGGAAGTGCGGGCCGGCGACCTCGTTTGGATCGCGGACTGAGCGGGGGAGCCCGCGCTCAGTTGGTCGCCATGGCCACGCGGGCGCTGCCGCCGCCGTTGATCACGCGGACCCGGTCGCCATCCATGAAGAGGCCGGTGGACGATTCCTGCGTGATGGTGACGGTGCTGCCGTCGTCGAGGCGGATGTTGATTTCCTGGGCGCGTTTGCGGGTGGCGACTTCCTCGACGGCTTGGCCGACCACGGCGCCCACGACCGCGCCGCCGGCCTGCGCCACCGCCCCGCCCACTCCCCGGCCCCCGCTGGCGGCGGCTCCGCCGATGAGCCCGCCTCCATACATGCCAATCTGGCCTTTGGAGCCCTCGATGTTGACCTCGCGGACGCTAGTGACCGTGCCGAGCTCGGCCCGCTGGAGGGTGTTGGCCTGCGCGGCGGGCACCGTGCGGCGGGAAGAGGGAAACGTGCAGCCGGTCGCGACGACCACGGCGCCGGTGGCGAGCAGAAGCAGGGTGGTTTTCATGGCGAAAAGAGGACGACCAGTCCGACCCAAAGTAGGACGAAATTGTTTCCCCTCATGTTACCCGTTCCGGCCGAAAAGCAACCGGAGCGAGTTCAGGCAGACCACCAGCGTGCTCCCCTCGTGCGCCGCCACGCCCACGGCCAGCGGGACAGCGCCGATGGCCGTGGCGACCACCATGATGATGACCACGCCGAGTGAGACGGCGAGGTTCTGGCGGATGATGCGTTTGGCGCGCCAGCTGAGGCGCAGCGCGGCGAGGAAGTTTTCGATGCGATCGTGCATCAGGATGATCTCGGCCTGCTCCAACGCCGCGTCGCTGCCGCGGGCGCCCATCGCCACGCTCACGTCGGCGGCGGCCAGGGACGGGGCGTCGTTCACGCCGTCGCCGACCATGGCCACGCGGCGCCCGTCCGCGCGGAGGGATTGGATCGCGGCCACCTTGTCCTCCGGCGACAGGCCGGCGCGCACCTCGTCGAGGCCGAGCTCGCGCGCGACGGCCTCCGCCGTGTGACGGCGGTCGCCGGTCAGCATCACGGTGCGGATGCCGCGTTGCCTCAGCTGGGCGAGCACGTCGCGCGACTCGGCGCGGATTTGATCCTTCAAGAGCACACGGCCGACGAGGTCCTTGGCGATGACCCAAACCTCGCTCAGCTCGGCGGCGGCGGCCGGGAGTTCCTTGGCCCACGCGGCCAGCGGGCCGCTTTCGAGCAGTTCGCGGCGGCCGAGCAGCAGCGACGCACCGGCGATTTTTCCACGCAGGCCCTTCCCGGTGAGGGACTGAAAATCCTCGAGCGCCAGCTCCGTCACCCCTTCGGCCTTGGCGTGCCGGACGATGGCGCGGGCGATGGGGTGCTGGGACTTGGCCTCCAGCGTGAAGGCGAGCTGCAGCACCTCGCGCTCGCGGCCGCGCGGGTAGCTTTCGCAGCCGACGACGGCGAGCTCGCCGGTGGTGAGCGTGCCGGTCTTGTCGAGCGCCACCGCCGTGATGTCGGCCAGTTTCTCGATCGCCGCACCGCCGCGAAACAGCACGCCGTGCCGCGCGCCCCACGCGATGGCCGCGAGGATCGCGGACGGGATCGAGAGCACGAGCGCGCACGGGCTCGCGACCACGAGGAGCGTCATCGCGCGGTAGAAGGCGGAGCGGGTCTCCTCGGTGTTCGTGAAGGCTGGCAGGCCGAGCGCGAGCCACCACACGAGGAACATGGCGGTCGCGCCGCCGATGACCGCGTAGGTGTAGCCCGTGCCGAACTTGTCCGTGAACCGCTCGCT
>JAEUHB010000429.1 GCA_016794665.1 Opitutaceae bacterium | reverse complement strand
GGAAAATCCTGAACTGAAGAGTTGCCCACGAAACACACGAACGACACGAAAGCTGAGGAGATGGTTTGGTTTTCGCGTGATTCGGGTGTTTCGTGGGCTGAATTCGTTTTCCGATGATCGACGTCGCCCGCGTTTCCAAATCCTACGACAGCCCCGCCGGTCCCGTGCCCGTTCTGCGCGATTTGGATCTGCGGGTCGCCGCGGGCGAGACCGTCGCGATTGTAGGTCCCTCGGGCAGCGGCAAGACCACGTTGCTCAACCTGCTCGGCGCGCTCGATCAGCCGACGTCGGGCACCATCACCATCGACGGCACACCGCTCGGCGGGCTCGACGCCACGGCGGCAGCGCGCTTCCGCAACCGCTCGATCGGCTTTATTTTCCAGCTCCATTACCTGCTTCCGCAGTGCACGATTTTGGAAAACGTCCTCGTGCCGCGCCTCGCGGGTGGTTGGGACGAACCCGAGGGCGAGGTCCGCGCGCGCGCCGAGGCGCTGCTCGAACAAGTCGGCCTGCGCGACCGCCTCACGCACCGGCCGTGGCAGCTCTCCGGCGGCGAGCAGCTCCGCGTCGCAATCGCGCGCGCGCTCATCAACCGCCCCAAGCTCATCCTCGCCGACGAGCCCACCGGCTCGCTCGACGTCGCCACCGGCGAGCGGATCGCCGATCTGTTGTTGCAGACCAACGCCACGGCCGGCGCGGCGCTGATCGTTGTGACGCACAACCCCGGCCTCGCCCGTCGTATGGGCCGCACGCTTCGGCTCGAAGCGGGACGGCTGGTGGCGTGAAACGCCGGGCACAACGATGACCGCCTTTCGCTACATCCTGAACAGCGTCGCCCACCATCGCTTCGCGTATCTCGGCGTCCTCGCCGGCGCGGTGCTCGGCGCGACCGTGCTGCTGGGCGCGATGTTTGCCGGCGACTCCGTCGCGGCCTCGCTCAAGCGCATCGGGCAGCTCCGCATCGGCCAGGCTTCGCACGTCGTCGCCGCCGGCGATCGGTTTTTCCGGGAGGCGCTTGCCGACGAACTCGCGACCCAAGCTGGCGTGAAGGCCACGCCGGTGCTGCTCGCGCGGGGCACGGCCACCCAGCCGACGACCCGGGCCTTTGCCACGCAGGTGCAGCTCGTGGGCGTGACGCCCGGGTTCTGGCAGTTTTCACCGACGCCCGCGACCGTTGCCCTCGACGCGGCGAAAAACGAAGTCGCCGTCAACGATGCCCTCGCGCGCCGTCTCGCGCTCAAGGTCGGCGACACGCTGGTCGTTCGGCTGCAAAAACCCGGCGTGCTCTCCGGCAACGCGCCCATCGCCGGCGCGGAGACCAAGCTGGAATCGGTGCGCTGCACCGTCGCCGCCATTGTGGGTGAGGAGTCATTCGGCCGCTTCAACCTCGAGGCCACGCAGGTCGCGCCGCCCTCAGTCTTCCTTCCGATCGCGTTGCTGCAAACCGCGGTGAACCGTCCGCAGCGCGCCAATCTGCTGCTCGTGTCGGGCTCGAAACCCACTGCCGATCTCACGGCGACCCTTGCGCGCGCCGTGCGGCTCGCCGACTACGGGCTCGCCCTGCATTGGCGCGAGGCGGCGACGGCCTTCGACCTCACCTCCGAGCGCATCTTCCTCGATCCGCCGATGGCGCAGGCGATTGCCGCCGCAGTGCCGGCGGCGCAGCCGGTGGTTTCCTATCTCGTCAACGATCTGCGCGCCGGCGCGCGCGCGACGCCGTATTCCATCGGGGCGGCCACGACCCCGGCGGCGGCGCCGTTTCTCCCCGCCGACCTCGGCCCGCGCGAGGTCGTGATCAACCGCTGGCTGGCGGACGATCTCCAGATCGGTCCGGGGGCGGAGCTGACGGCGGCGTTTTTCCAAGTCGGCGCGGGTGACGCGCTCGTCGAGCGCAGCGCGACCTTCCGCGTGCGCGCCGTGGTGCCGCTCGAAGACGTGGCGGCGGACCGCGCGTGGATGCCGGAGTTTCCGGGCATCAGCGACGTGAAGAACCAGAGCGACTGGGATCCCGGCCTGCCGCTGAAACTCGACCGCATCCGGCCGCACGACGAAAAATACTGGGACGATTACCGCGGGACGCCCAAGGCATGGTTCGCGATTGGCGCCGGCCGCGAGATGTGGGCGACGCGCTGGGGCGAGCTCACCGCGCTGCGCATCGCTCAGCCGCAAGACCGCGCCGCTGAACTCGAACGTCAGCTGCTCGGCGTGCTGCGGCCCGAGCTGAACCAACTCCTCGTGCGCGACGTCCGCGCAGGCGCCAAAGGTTCGGCGCAGTCCGCCGTGGATTTCGGCGGGCTGTTTCTCGGCATGAGTTTCTTCCTGATTCTCGCGGCGCTGGGATTGGTCGCGATGTTGTTCCAGCTCTCGCTGCTGCTGCGCAATCGGGAGGACGCGCTGCTTGGGGCCGTGGGGGTGCCCGCCGG
>JAEUHB010000409.1 GCA_016794665.1 Opitutaceae bacterium | reverse complement strand
GGCTCGACGCCGCGCGCTACGCCGACACCAACGGCTTCTCGATCGACGGTGGCCGCCACATGTGGCTCTGGCGCGACTGGGTGATCCAAGCCTTCAACGACAACAAGCCCTACGACGCCTTTCTCGTCGAGCAGCTCGCCGGCGATCTGTTGCCCGACGCCACCGAGGCGCAGCGCATCGCCACCGGGTTCCAGCGCAACAACATGGTCACCCATGAGGGCGGCACCATCCCCGAGGAGAATCTCGTCAACTACAACGCCGACCGCGTGAAGACCCTGGGCGAGTCCGTGCTCGGGCTCACGCTTGCCTGCGCGCAGTGCCACGACCACAAGTTCGACCCGATCACGCAGCGCGACTACTACTCGCTCTTCGCGTATTTTAATTCGCTCCCGGATCGCGGGCTCGATGGCAACGCGGGCGTCAACCCCGGCCCGAGCATCCGGGCGCGCACGGTCCTGAAGACCGGCGAGGAGCCCGCGTTGAAAACCCAGATCGCCGCGCTGGAGGCAAAGCTCGCGCGCCCTGATGCCGCGGTCCTGGCGGCGTGGGAAAAGCGCGAGCAGGCGCGCCTCGCCGCGCGCGGAGAGAATCTCCGCGTGATCCCGCTCAAGGCCTCCAAGGTCTCCACACCGAACCGCGGCGCCGGCTTCGAGGTCACGCCCGAGGGCCGCGTGCGCCTGCGCAACCCGGGTGAAATGGGGGCGTTCGACATTGTGGCCGAGCTGCCGAGAGACGCCGGCCCGATCACCGGGCTCCGTTTTGTCATGCACCCGGTCGACGACGCGCCGCTCGGCGGGTGGGGCTACGGGCCGGCGCGCGGCACGCCGAACCGCGAGCCCGCGGGCAAGGCCGCGAAGAAAATGGCTGCGCCGCCACCCGTGCCCACCCAAAAGGGCTCGTTCAAGCTCACGGCCGTCGCTCTTTCGGCCGACGCCGTGCCCGGCGATCAGGTCAACCTGCACAAGCTCGAGAAGATCGCGGGCGTCACGGCGAGCGCCTGGGAACCGGAGAACCCCGCGGCCGGCTGCCTCGATCCGCGCAATGATTCCGGCTGGTCCCCGCCGCTCGCAGCCGAGGGCCCGGTGCACCTCACCGCCACGCTCGCGCGACCGCTTGCTCCTGCGGCAGCGCCGCACCTCACTGTGCAGCTCAACTTCGGCGCCGGCCGCGTGATGATTCCCGGCCTCATCGAAATCTGCGCAATCACCGGCACCGACGACGGCACGGACCTGCCGGCTGAGGTCATCACGGCGCTGCAAACAAAACCGGCCGCGCGCACGTCGGCGCAGGCGGCCGCGCTATGGAAACATTGCGCCGCGCACGCCGGCGAGTTAGCGCGCACCCGCACCGACCTCGCCAACTTGCGCGAGCGGCTGGCCGCGCTCACGGAGCCCTTCACGACGATGGTCATGGAGGTGGCGCCCAAGCCGCGCGACACGTTCATCCTCAACCGCGGCGACTACGCGCAGCCGACCGTGAAAGTGTCCGCGGCGACGCCCGCCGCGCTCCCGCCGCTGCCTGCCGGTGCGCCCGCCAATCGCCTCGGGCTCGCGCAGTGGATCGTCGCACGCGAGAATCCGCTCACCGCCCGGGTGGCCGTGAACCGTTTTTGGAAATTGCTTTTCGGGACGGGCCTCGTCGCCACGCCCCAGGATTTCGGCTCGCAGGGCGAGACGCCGAGCCATCCCGAGCTGCTCGACTGGCTCGCGGTCGATTTCGTCGAGCATGGCTGGGACGTGAAGCGCCTCGTCACGCAGATCGTCGCGAGCGCGACCTACCGGCAGTCTTCGGCGGCGACGCCCGCGCAACTCGATCGCGATCCGCAGAATCGCCTGCTCGGGCGTGGCCCGCGATTCCGTTTGCCCGCCGAATTCGTCCGCGATCAGGCGCTCGCCGTGAGCGGCTTGCTCGTGCCGCGCCTCGGCGGCCCGAGCGTCAACCCCTACATGCCCGGCGATCTCTGGCGTGAGGTGAGCCACTATGGCAGCTCACCCGCGACGTCGCAGACCTTCGTGCAGGATCACGGCGAGAAACTTTACCGCCGCTCGCTCTACACCTATTGGAAACGCACCGCGCCGCCGCCGAGCATGATGGCCTTCGACGCGCCCAATCGCGAGGTGTGCACCGTCGCGCGCGGCAACACCACCACGCCGCTGCAGGCGCTCGTCACCCTCAACGATCCGCAGTTCGTCGAGGCCGCGCGCGCCTTCGCGGAGAAGATCCTCTCGCGTCCCGGTGACGACACCGCGCGCCTCGGCTGGGCTTTCGCCGAATGCCTCTCGCGTCCGCCGCGCCCCAAGGAAATCGGCGTCCTTGCCGTCGCCCTCGAACGCGAACGCGCGCGCTACGCAAAGGACGCCGCGGCCGCGCGTGCCTTCCTCACCGTCGGCGAAGCCCCGCGCAACGAGACCATCCCGCCGGCCGAGCACGCCGCGTGGGCGCAGGTCGCAACGACGCTCCTTAACCTCAGCGAGACGCTCACGCGGAACTGATGAAATTCAATCGATCCATTTCCCCGCGGATTACGCGGATATCGCGGATGGTTTTATCCGCTTAATTCGCGCTATCCGCGGTCCAAACCATCCGAGCGCCATGCAACTCACGCCTCCTCTCGCCGACTATCTGACTCATCTCACCCGTCGCACCTTCATCGGCCGCGCGGCCCGCGGCATCGGCGGCGTCGCGCTCGGCTCGCTGTTGTCCTCTTCCATCGCCCAGGCGGTCGAGGCGAAGCGCAAGGGCCAGCCCGGCCTCCCGCATTTCAAGCCCACCGCCAAGCGCGTGCTTTGCCTTTTCCAGAGCGGCGGCCTCTCGCACGTCGATCTTTTCGACGACAAGCCGATGCTCCACAAGCACGCCGGCCAGGAGATCCCGGCGTCGGTCAAGGGCACGCAGCGCCTCACCGGCATGACGAGCAACCAGAGCGCCTATCCCGTCGTCCCGCCGCTGATGTCCGGCAAACTCTGCGGGAAGCACGGCACGTGGATCAGCGACCTTCTCCCGCACACGCAGACGATCGCCGACGACATCTGCCTGATCAAGTCGCTGCACACCGAGGCCATCAACCACGATCCCGCCATCACCTACATGAACACCGGGAATCAGCTTCCCGGCTACGCCAGCATGGGCGCATGGGCCAGCTACGGGCTCGGCACGGAGAACGAAAACCTCCCCGCCTTCGTCGCGATGGTCTCGCAGGGCACCGGAAAAAATCCGGGCCAACCGATCTTCTCGCGCCTCTGGGGCAGCGGCTTTCTGCCCGCGTCGCACCAGGGCGTCGGTCTCCGCCCCGGCGCGAATCCGGTGCTCTACCTTAATAACCCGCCCGGCGTCGATCGCGCGCAGCGTCGCGCCGTGCTCGACGATCTCGCCGCGCTCAACGCCGCCCGCGCCGCCGAGATCGGCGATCCCGAGACGGTCGCGCGCATCGACGCCTACGAGATGGCGTTTCGCATGCAGACCAGCGTGCCGGAGCTCACCGACATTTCCAAGGAGTCCACCGCGACGCTCGACGCCTACGGCCCGGAGGTGCGCAAGCCCGGCACCTACGCCGCCAACTGCCTGCTCGCGCGCCGGCTTCTGGAGCGCGATGTCCGCTTTGTGCAGCTCTTTCACCGCGGCTGGGACCAGCACGTTGCCATCGCAAAACAGCTCCCCAATCAGTGCCGTGATATCGATCAGCCCACCGCCGCGCTCATCAAGGACCTCAAGCAGCGTGGCCTCCTCAAGCACACGCTTGTCGTCTTTGCGACCGAGTTCGGCCGGACGCACTACA
>JAEUHB010000484.1 GCA_016794665.1 Opitutaceae bacterium | reverse complement strand
GCATGCATCGCACCAGAAAACCGGATGCGACGCGCAGCGCGCAAGCGCGGAGTTGGCTTGCGGCGCGCCGGTGGCGGGCTTGGCATCGCGCGAGCTTCTCGCCCACGCATGGACGCCCACCTAATCGAATTCCTCAGCCTGCTGCTCCGGTGGCTGCACCTCATCGCCGGCATCGCTTGGATCGGTTCGTCGTTTTACTTCATTTGGCTCGATAATTCGCTCGAGCCGCCACCGGAGGGCTCGGACGCGAAGAAGAAAGGCGTGTCCGGCGAACTTTGGGCGGTGCATGGCGGCGGGTTCTACAACCCCCAGAAATACGCCGTCGCCCCCGCGTCCCTCCCGGAACGGCTGCACTGGTTCAAGTGGGAGGCCTACACGACATGGCTCTCCGGCACGGCGCTGCTCGTGGTCGTTTACTGGCTGCGCGCGCAGACCATGATGATCGATGGCGGCGTGGCTGTGCTCACGCCGTGGCAGGCGATCGGGATCGGCGCGGCCAGCATGGCGGGGTCGTGGCTGATCTACGATGCGCTGTGCCGTTCGCCGGTGGGAAAACGGGAAGGCGCGCTCGGCGTCGTGGTGTTTGGGTTGCTCACGCTGCTGGCGTGGGGGCTGCACCAATGGCTGGGCGGACGCGCCGCGTTCATGCACGTGGGCACGGCGATGGGCACGATCATGGTCGCGAATGTCTTCTTCGTGATCATCCCCGGGCAGAAAAAGATGGTCGAGGCCATGCGCGCCGGCGGCCTGCCCGATCCGATCCACGGGATCCGCGGCAAGCAGCGCAGCGTGCACAACAACTACTTCACGCTCCCGGTGCTGTTCATCATGATCAGCAACCACTATGCGTCGACCTACGGCCACCCGCACGCGTGGGCGATCCTGGTGCTGATGATGGCGGCGGGTGTGAGCATCCGGCATTTCTTCAATCGCCGCCACAAGGGTGTGCTCGCTTGGCAGTGGCCGGTGCTGGGCGCGGTGCTGCTCGGCGCCGTGGCGTGGTGGACGGCGCCGCGGGCGATCGCGCTGCCGCCGGTGGAGGGTGTCGTGAATTTTGAGCGCGTCCGGGGTATCATTGGCGAGCGCTGCCTCAACTGCCACGCTCCCGCGCCCACGTTTCCCGGCCTGGCCGCGCCGCCGGCCGGCGTGCTGCTGCACGACGCCGCCTCGATTCTGAAAAACGCGCAGCGCATCCACCAGCAGGCGGTGGTCAGCCGCATGATGCCGCTCGGCAACCTCACGCAGATGACCGACCAGGAACGCGCCGTCATCGCGGCGTGGATTGCCGCGGGAGCGGCCGCGCAGTAGGGCGGCGGGCGCGGCCGCGCCGGGAGGAGCCCGGGCTTTCGGCTCGACTTTTTCGCGCTGCGCCATTGGCTCGGACACTTTTCTGCCCGGCGGGCGTCACGCCCGGCGCCGCACTGCATCACACCACACGCCATGACCAGCAGCTCTGCCAAACGCAAAATTCCAACGCGCCGCTTCATCAAGCCGTCTTTCACCGCCCTCATCGAGAAGAAGCGGGACGGCCACGAGTTCACGCAGGAGGAAATCCGCTACATCGTCGACAGCACGCTCGACGGCGAGATGCCGCAGCACCAGCTCGCAGCCCTGATGATGGCCATCTACTTCTCCAACATGTCGGCCCAGGAGACCGCGGACCTGACCGAGGAGATGATGCTGTCCGGCGAGGTCATCGACCTGTCCCACATCGCCAAGCCCAAGATCGACAAATACTCCACCGGGGGCGTGGGCGACAAGACTTCGCTCGTCCTCGTGCCGCTCGCGATGGCATCCGGCGTAGTTGTCCCGATGATGTGCGGCGTCGAGCACGACCACATCATCAGCACCCTTGAGAAGCTCTCCGCCGTCCCCGGCTTCAAGGGCCACCTCACCAACGAGCAGTTCGCGGCCCAGCTCGCCCGCATCGGCGGCGCCATCGTCGCGCAGACCGACGACCTTGCGCCGGCCGACGCCAAACTCTATGAGCTGCGCAAGGAGACCGGCACGATCCCGAGCCTCCCGCTCATCACCGGCAGCGTCCTCTCCAAAAAGCTCGCCGAGGGCTCCGAAGGCCTCGTGATCGACGTCAAGTGGGGCAACGGCTCCTTCATCAAGGACCTTGAGCAGGCCAAGCAGCTCGCCCGCTCGATGACCCGCGTCGGCCGCTCCATGAAGCGCCGTTGCGTCGCGCTCGTCACCGACATGAACCAGCCCCTCGGCGACACGGTCGGCACCTCGCTCGAACTCAAGGAAGCCATCCAGCTCCTCAAGGGCGGCGGCCCCGAGGACATGAAGGAGCTCGTCCTCAAGCTTGGCATGGAAATCGTCCGTCTTGCCGGTGTGGCGGGCTCCACGCTCTCCGCCAAGCAGACCGTGCAGCGCCATCTCACGGACGGCTCCGCGCTCGAAAAGCTCAAGGAAATCATCAAGGCGCAGGGCGGCGACACGTCCTACATCGACCACCCGGAGAAATTCCCGGCCGCGCGCCACATCCGCAAGCTCCCCGCGCCCAAGCGCGGCTACGTCCACACCATCAACGCCGCCATGATCGCGCAGGGCGTGCACCTGCTCGGCGCCGGCAAGAACGCCGCGGGCGACAAGGTAGACCACTCCGTGGGTGTCTCCGAGGTCAAGAAGGTCGGCACGCAGGTGAAGCAGGGCGAGCCGCTCATGATGATCCACTACAACGACGAGGCGAAGCTCGAGAGCGCGCTCAACTACTTCAAGGACGCCTACCGCCTGGCGCCCAAACGCCCCACGCCCCCGCCGCTGATTGTCGAGCGCGTGGCGTAAGGTGGGTTCAGGTTGATTGGGGACGCGGCGCGCTCGCCGCACATGCCTGGATGCTTGAAAGCGAAGCCCGCATCGCGGGCTTCGCTTTTGTCTGTGAAAGATGCGCGCATACGAGCTGCCGCTAGCCCCTATGATGGCTCACCGCGTTCCTCGCCTATCAATTTTCGGACGAGCCATCGCTGTGCCCACCAACCGAAGCCCAGCGTGAGAAGAAGGCTTACGGAAGACAGCACGCAGAACCAAACCCAGCCCCAGGTGCCGAGCTCCCCCATCGGGCCAAAAATACGCAAGAGCGCGAACACTCCGAAACTCCCAAATCCCAAGGAGACCGCCATCACGCTGATCGTTATGAAACCAGCGAGGCACATTTCAACGTAGGTGTTCTTCGATTGCGGCATGACGTGCGGCGGTATCGTCCAGTTGATACTTACGAAGCTTGGGCTGCTCTTCTTGCGCCGCCACCCTGTGGGTGGCGTTGACCCGTTCAAGTCCGGTTTTTTTGATTGAGGCAAAGATTCGCTTCGCCCCTCGAAAAGAATTTGCCGCACCTCTCCGCGCGCTTCCCAATCCGCCGGATGTCCGACGATCTTCCGCCCGAAGAAAAATCTGCCAAGGCTCCGCCGCCCGTGATCGATCGGTCCGTTTGGCCGAAGCCGTGGGCGCAGTTGAAATACTTCACGTTTCAGCCCGCGATCTTCCCGCGGCTGCTTGGGCAGGTGTCGCCGGACGCGCGGCCGGGAGACTTTGTCAACGTCTACGACAAGAACGGCAACCTTACCGGCGGCGGGCTCTTCAACCCGCGCGCGAAAATCCCGCTGCGCGTCGTCTGCCACTCGACCGAGCCGGTCAGCGAAAATTATTTCGAGACGGCCATCCGCCGCGCAGTCGAGCTGCGGCGCACGCTCTTCAAGCTCGACGAGGTCACCGACGCCTACCGCCTCATCGGCTCCGATGGCGACGGCCTCAGCGGCCTCATGATCGACCGCTACGGCGACACGCTGCTGTGCGAGGTGTATTCGCTCGGCATTGCGCAGCGTTTGCCGAAGTGGCTGCCGCTCCTCCACGAGCTCGCGGGCACGAAGTTCGCGCGCGTCCACGTCGATCACGACCTCGGCTCGCTCGAGGGCATCAAGCCCTCGCTGTTCAACGAGACCAACGCCGCCGCGCCGGGCCGCGTGAAAATCCGCGAGCACGGCCTCCGCTACGAGGTGGACTTCGCCGAGGGCCACAAGACCGGATTCTTCTGCGACCAGCGCGACAACCGCCGCGCGATCGCGCGCTTCACCAAGGATGCGCGCGTGCTTGATCTTTGCTGCTACACCGCCGGCTTCTCGCTCAACGCCAAGATCGCGGGCGGCGCCGCCGAGGTGACGGCCGTCGACCTCGACGAGGCCGCGCTCGCCCAGGCCAAGCGCAATGTGAATCTCAACCAGACCCGCGTGAAGTTCGTCCACGCCGACGCTTTCGCCTACGCGCGCCAGATGCAGCAGAACGGGGAAAAGTGGGACGTCGTGGTCCTCGATCCGCCGAAGTTCATCTTCACGCGCGACGACCACGGGAACTGGGAGGGCCGCCAGAAATACGAGGACCTCAACCTCCTCGCCATCTCGCTCGTGAAACCCGGCGGCATCTTCGTCACCGCTTCGTGTTCCGGCCTGCTGTCGCTCGAGGATTTCGAGGCGCACGTGATCAAGGCCGCGCACCGGCAGAACAAGCGACTGCAGTTCTTCGACCGCACGGGCCCCGGGCCGGACCATCCAGTCTATTCGAACTGCTTGGAGAGCCGTTACCTCAAGGTGCTCTGGGCGCGTGTCGTGTAGGCGCCGGGAGGCCCTGCCAACGGGGAAAAACTTCCCGTTAACCCCGCCGGCGCCCGTGCCGATAGCACGGTGATTCACCATGCGCTCTTCGTTTGCACCCATCCGGACGGTGATCGGCGTAGCCGCGGGCCTGCTGTTCGCCTCCCTCCCAGCCGCCGAGTCGCCGCACCCCTTGGTGGGCGCGACGCGCGATCAAGTCCTCTCTCGCTATGGCGAGCCCAAGGGCCAGATTTCCGTGGGTCCCCGCACGGTGCTCACCTACGCGCATGAGAAGCTCGTGCTGCGCAACGGCGTCGTCGTCGAAGTCGAGCGCCTCAGCGCCGAGCCTCTTCGCCGCCCCGCGCCGGCCGAGGCCGCGGCATCGGAAGCCGCTTCGCCGCCTGCAACGGGGGCTAGGCCCTCCGTCCAGCCTCACGTCGGCACGGAAAACCCGCCGACGCCCGCGGCCGCACCATCGGATTCCGCAGCTGAGTCCGCGCCCGCGGCGGCGCTGCCACCAGGTTCTAGAACGGCCCCCCTGTCTCCGGAGCCGAAGCTTGCCATCAAGCTCGTTCGTCCGCCCGGCGCGGGGGGCGCGCCTGCGCCGCGCCCCATGCCTGCCCCGGTCGTGGAGGCCCCGCCGCCGGCCAATGAAGTTCCTGAACCGGAGCCCGCGCTTCTGCCGCCTCCTGGACCCGATCCCAAGTTGGAAGCGGAAAAGGCCGAGAAGGCCGCACGGGCTGCGCAGGCCGCCGCCGAGGCCGCCGCGCAGGAAAAGCGCCTGAAGTCCGCGCAATCCGCGCGCCGGCGTCTCGATTTCGCGGAGAGCGCGCAAGAGGAGGAGGGTGGCTTGGGCAAGAGCACAATCATTGGCATTCTGGTGCTCGTCGCCGGCATCGGCGGCCTCGCGTGGTGGCGTCGCCAGCAGTCGCTGGCGCTCGCGGCAACCTCGGTCGCCAGCACTCCGGTCAAGAAAAGCGCAGCTGCGCCTGCGGCATCCGGTTCCAAGGTCACGCCGTTCCCCGCCGCCGCGCCGGTGGCTGCAAAACCGGCATTCACGGTTGAATTCCTTGCCCAGCTCGACGCCGGGCGCTTCGAGGAGTTGGTGGCGGCCTATTTTGTGCGCACGGGTGTCGTCGCGACCCGCGCGAACTCGGGCACCGGCAGCCCCGTGCACCTGCGCCTCTCATGGAAAGGAGAGCCGCGTGCGTTTGCCTGCGCGCACTGCATCGCGCAGGGTCCCGACGACCTCGACGCGCGGGCGTTGCAGCCCTTCGCGGACGCGCTCGCGGCGGAAAACCTGCGCCGGGGTTACGTCGTGACCAGCGGGGCGTTCTCCTCGAGTGCGGTGAAGTTTGCGGCTTCGAAGCAGATCATTCTCCTCCCGGCCGACACATTGCTGGAGAAAATCAAGGGTCTCCCCGAGTCCGCGCGTGCCGAGTTGATGCAGGTGCTCACGGCGGAGAAAAAGGCGGCCTGAGCCGCCGGGGCGTCAGCTGATCTCGGCGTCGATCCGCTCGCAGAAGTGGTGGATGAGGAAGAGGTGCGCCTCCTGGGCCGCGGCGCCGCTCTGGCCTGGGATAGTCAGCTCGCATGTCGCGAGGCCGCGGCACTTGCCGCCGCCGCGGCCGAGCAGTGCGAGTGAGTCGAGGCCAAGTTGCTTCGCCTCTCGCAGCGCGGCGACGATGTTGGGCGAGTTGCCGCTCGACGTGAGCACGACCACCAGGTCGCCCGGCCGCGCCAGCCCCGCGATCTGGCGTGCGAAGACGGGTTCGAAGCCAAAGTCATTGCCGATGCAGGTAAGCAGCGATCCGTCGGCCGAGAGGGCGAGCGCGGGGAGCGCACGGCGGGTCTTGGCGTAGCGCCCGACGAGTTCGGTCGCGAAATGACCGGCCTCGGCCGCGCTGCCGCCGTTGCCGCAGATGAGGAGTTTTCCGCCGCGCCGCAGGGTCGCGAGGATGAGGTCGCCCGCGCGGTCGATTTGCGGGCGAATCTCGGCGAGCGACTGAAAGGTGCGGAGCGTCTCCGCGAGCGAGGCGTCGAAGGTCATTGACGCGAAGTAGTGAGTAGCGGGCAGCGGGTAGCGAGCATAGTTTGCGACCACACGGTCGTGGTTTTCTACTCGCTACCCGCTGCCCGCTACCCGCTACTTTTGCACCCGTGCGCCTTCGCAAACTCACCGTCCGCCATTTCCGCAACGCGGGGTTCGGTGCGCTTGAGTTCTCGGGGCGGCGGCACTTCCTCGTCGGTGGCAACGGCCAGGGCAAGACCAGCCTGCTCGAGGCCGCCGGCCTCATCACGGCGCTGCGCTCCTTTCGCACAGCGGACAACAAGCTCCTGATCGGCCACGGCCAGCCCTGCGCCGCGCTCGCCTACGTGATCGAGCACGAGCGCCAGGGTGAGACCCATGTCACGCTCAAGCTCCGCGCGGACGGAAAGGAGCTCTGGTGCGATCAAGCGCGGGTGACGAAACTCGCCGACTACCTCGGGAAATTCCCGACGGTCGTGTTCTCATCCCAGGATTTGCAGCTTGTGCGCGGCAGCCCCGCGCTGCGCCGCCGCTGGCTCGATCTTACGCTGGCCGCGATGGACGCCGGCTACCTGCGCGCGCTCCAGACCGCCACGCGCGCGCTCGCCGAGCGCAACGCCTTGCTGAAGTCAGGTCGCGCTGGCGCGGCGGAGCTCGGAGCCTTCGAGCAGACGCTCGCACCGGCCGCCGCCGAGCTGATCGCGCGCCGCTCCGCGGGGCTCCTGGCGCTGGGAAAAAAACTGCAGGCCGCCTATGCCCGCATCGCCGACGACGCCGAGCCGGCGAGCCTGGCCTACGACCCCAATTTCCCCGAGCCCTCCGCCGAGGCGCTGCTTGCGCGGCTCGAGTCCGGCCGCGCGCGTGACCAGCAGTTTCGCACGACGCTGGCCGGCCCGCACCGCGACGATTTTCATTTCACCGTGAAGCGCACCGCGGCGAAGGACTTCGCTTCCGAGGGCCAGCAGCGTTCGCTCGTGCTCGCGCTCCGCGTGGCGCAGGCCGCGTGGTTTCACGAAAAGAGCGGCGTGCGCCCCGTGCTGCTGGCCGACGACATGCTCGGCGAACTCGATCCGGCCCGCCGCGCGCGCTTCTGGTCCGCCCTCGATCCGGAGGCGCAAATCATCGCGACCGGCACGCACCTGCCCGACGCGGACCTGGGCGCGTGGCAAGTGTTCGAGGTGGCCGACGGGACGTTTGCGGAAAAGGCCGCCGCGCGATGAGCCTCGAACCGTGGCAATGGGCCGTAGCGATCCTCGCGGCGATGATCGTGGGGATCTCCAAATCCGGCATCGGCGGGCTGGGTATCCTCTCGGTCGTCCTCTTCGCGCTGATGATGCCCGCGAAGCAGGCGACCGGCACGGTGCTGCCGCTGTTGTGTTTCGGGGACCTGGTCGCTTCGGCCACCTATGGGCGGCATGCAAAGTGGGTCCACCTGTGGCGGCTCTTCCCTTGGACAGCGCTGGGTGTCGTGTTCGGCTGGCTGGCCTTCGATCGGCTCAACGATCGGCAAGCTGGGGCGCTGATCGGATTCATCGTGCTCGGGCTCGTCGTGATGCAGCTCATCCGGCGCAAATTCGCCGGGCACGAGGCGGAGCACGGCGCGTGGTTCGCGCCGACCATCGGGGTGCTCGCGGGCTTCACGACGCTCGTCGCCAACGCCGCGGGGCCGCTGATGGTGGTCTACATGCTCGCGATGCGCCTGCCCAAGCTCGACTGGGTGGGCACGAGCGCGGTGTTTTTTCTCGTGCTCAACCTTTTCAAGGTGCCCTTCATGATCAACCTCGGGCTCATCCACGGGACGAGCTTCGCGTTCAACCTCTGGCTCGCGCCCATCGTGCTCGCGGGCGCTTGGTGCGGGCGGAAACTCGTGCTGAAGATCGATCAGCGGGCGTTTGAAAATTTGGCGCTCGCGCTGTCGTTGATTGCGGGCGCCAACCTCCTTTGGCGAGCGGTGCGCGGCTGAGCGCGCGCGGCTCAGTTCGCCGCGGCGGGCCCGAGCAGGTCGGCGCCGCCGTAGAGGTTAAACGGCGCCCAAAATTGCGGCGCGCGGAAACCGCCGGCCTGGCCCGTGATGAATTCGCGCTTCACTGCGGCCATCGCGAGGTCGCCGGGCTGGCCATCGACAAGGTGCAACTTGTAGAAGCGCTGCATGAAGTAGGTCGTGCCGGCGTCGTTGACGGGCCAGAGCGACGCGAGCACGCGGTCGCCGCCGGCGGAGAGAAACGCGCCCGTGAGCCCCACCACGCCTTCGCCCGCGAGAATCGCGCCGAGGCCGGTTTCGCAGGCGCTGAGCGTGACGAGTTCGGCGCGCAGCGGGAGCTGCTGGATTTCCGCGAGCTGGAGCAGGCCGTCGCGTTCCGCCGGCAGGTCGCTCGTGAAGTGTCCCTCGTAGGAGAGCGCGATGCACGAGAGCGCGGGCCGCGACGGCAACGCGGCGCCGTGGACCGCGAAATGGACGACGCGCGAGGAGCGGAGTTCGCCGGCGGCGGCGAGGGCGCGGACATTCTTCTCGTTCACCTCGCGCCCGAGCACGACGCGCGTCCCGGGCAGCAATTCGCCGAGCATCTGCACCTCGGCCTGGGTGCCCGCGAGGTTGTTCATCGGGCCGCCGAACACGCCGGCATACGGGCTGCGGCCTGGGGCAAACGCCGCCTTGCGCGCGGCGACGAGCATCTGGCCAAACTGCAATTTCATCTGCTCCGCGCCACGCATGTCCCGCTCGTAGGTGGCGGGGTTGTAGACGGCGCCGCCCAGCGCGAGCATCGGCCGCGCAAACGTGGCCGCGGGCCGCGCGGCGAGCGCGAGCGTGGTGAAAAGCGACGGCGTGAGCGTGATCGCGTGGTCGCCGACGAGCAGGCGGCGCTCGCGATCGGCGAGCGTCTCGAACGGCAGGTAGGCGAGCAGGCCGCTGGGGGAGATGAGCAGGCGCTTGCGGCCACCGAGCGCGGGGCGGAGCGGCTCGAGGAGGAAATCGTGCAGCAGCCGCATGATCGCGAGCTGCGGCTCCTGTCGCGCGGCGATCTCCTCGCCCTTGCAGGTGAGGCATTCGCGGTAGTAGGCGATGAGGCCGGCGAGCGTGACCTCGTCGCCGAGGTCGTAGCGGCTCGCGTCCACGTCGCGCTTTTGGGCCTTCAGGATTTCTGCGGCGGGCAGCAGCTCGAGGGCGAACTTGAGCCGGCCGGGCGCGAGCTCGACGGCCTTGATGCCATCGCGCGTGATTGCAATCGCGACGGGCGGGGTGCGCGCCCAGTCGGCGTTGGCGTAGCTGATCGCGGCGACATCCGCGGGGAGCCGGCGCTGAAACTCGCGCAATTGCGCGAGGCGCTGCGCGACGGACGCGTCGGCGCGGTCGTGGCCGGGCTGGATGGTTTCCTGGAGCAAGCGGCCTTTGAGCGACTCGGCGGCGAGCAGGGCCGTCCAGGCGTCGCCCGCCCGCGTGGCCGCGGTGGCGAGGCGGCGGTAGCTGTCGGCCTGCACGGCGAGAAATGTGCGCCGCTCCTCGACGGTGGCGGTGGCGCGGGCCTGCTCGACGAGCGCGGCGGCGGCGGAGAGAAACTTCACCGCCGCCGCAGGGTGGCCGCCCGCGAGCGCGAGTTCGCCGGCAAGGGCGAGGATTTCGAGACGCAGGCGAGCCTCGGGCACGCTGCGCTCGAGATCGGCGGCGGTCGCATCGAGAAACGCGGGCGTGATCTCGGCGGCGCGCGCATCCAGGGCAGCGACGAGCACGCGGGCGCGGCCGAGCGCGGAGAGTTTCGCTTCGCCGGCTAGGGCGAGTTTTGCGGCGAGCGCGGCGGCGGTCTCGTAGTGCGCGAGCGCGGCCGCGTGGTCGCGCGCGGCCAGCGCGCAGTCGGCCGCGATGCGCAGCGAGGCGAGCAGGGAGGCGTCGCCGGCCTCGACCCATTGATCGCGCGGGCGGCGGCGGCTGACACCGCGCAAATGCAGGTCCTGCTCCAGCGCGCGTTGCGCGACGGGCAGCGCGAGGGCGGGGGCGCCGGCGAGCAGGTGACAGGCGGCGAGTTCGCGCAGGCCGTCGGCCGACTGGTCGTCGAGCACGCGAGCCTCCTCGAATTTCTCCACGGCGCCGGCGAGGTCGCCCCAGGCGCGGCGGTTGCGGGCCTCCTCGAGCGCGAGGCGGCGCGTGGTGGCCTTGGCGGCGTCGGGCCACGCGGCGGGCGCGCTGCGGTCGAGGCCGCGGAGCGTGTCGGTGGCGAGGCGGAAATCTCCCAGCGCGCGCGCGATGGCCACGTGCTCGAAGAGGGCGTTCACGCGATCACGCGGCCCGGTGAGCGCCGTCAGCGCGGCGTCGTTGTCGGCGCGCGCGTCGGCAAAGCGCCCGAGGTTGAGGCGGACGGTCGCACGGCCCGCGAGGAGGCCGGCGCGGTGAGTGGCGTCGCGGCCGGCGGCGGTGACGAGTTCGAGGGCCTTGGCGAACGCTGCCTCGCCGTCGCCCCAGCGGCGTTCCGCGATGGTGGCGAATGCGGCGCTGTAGGCTTCATCGACCGGGCCCCAGTTGTCGGCGAGGCGTTGGGCTGCGGCCTGCGCGGCGGCGCGATCCGGCCGCGCGTCGGCGGCGCGCGAGCCCGTGGCGACGGCGAGTGCGCCGGCGAGGACGAGCAGGCGCGGCGCGGCGGAGCGCATGGTTATTTCTTCTGCGGCGCGGGCGCCGGGTTCTGCTGCGCGTAGGCGTATTTCGCCGCGTTCATGAAGTTCTGGTCGTTCTTCATGTTGGGATTCATGTTGAGCACGGCGTTGGCGAATTGCACGGCGGACTTCCAATTCCTCAGCTCATACGCGAGCCCGAAGGCCCGCTGCGCGTTGGTGAGCGCTTCATTTTTGTCCGTGATGAAATCGAACATCGCCGTGAGGTGCTGGAGCGCCTCGGCCTTGCGGCCGCCTTTCAGCGCGAGGTTGTAGGCGAAGAGATAGGCCGCGTGCCGATCTGCATTATGGGGCGCCTTCGCGGGTTCGATGATGTCGAGCTGGTCGATTTCACGGAGCGCCTCGGTGAGTTTGCCCTGTTCGCTGAACTGGTCGCTGCGGGAGGTCAGATATTCGATGCGGATGCCAACGTGCGCGGGATAGAGCGCCACCGCACGCCCGGCGAGTCCGGCGAGGCGGGCGCGGAGCGCGGGGTTGGGTCCGTCGTTGAACGCCCGGTTGCCGGTGAGCAGCACCTCGTGGACGAGATTGGCATCGAGCAGGCCGGCGTCGATTTCCTTGGCGCCGAGTTCGAAGGCCTCGGCGACGCGCTTCGACCGGCGCAGCTCGCGGACCTGTTTCTGCCGCAGGCTCGCGCGCCAGTAGTCCACCGTCGGACGCTGGCCGATGGCATCGAGCATGGCGGCCTGCGGGCCGCGCAGCGTCTCGATGTGCTTCAAGCGTTCGTTGTCGTCGGCCGCGCGGGCGAGCGCGATGAGGGTCTCGCGCGCGGGAAACAAGGCGCGCTCGGCCGCGAGTTTCGCGGGTGTGGCCGTCACGGGCTCGCCCGCGTAGGCGGCGGCGTGCGCGCCGTCGGCGAGTTTCCAGCGATGCACGCCCACGCTCCCGAGCGCGACCGTGACGAGCTCCGCGCCGATGCAGCCGTAGGCGACGCCGTCCGGACCGGCCGGAACATCGAAGCGCGCGAGCAGATCGCGGCTCGCGACATCCCACACGCGCACGATGCCGTGGCGCGTGCCGGCGACGATGCGGGGCTTGTCGCCCTCGAGCAGTTGGACCCACGTGTAGCTTTCGCCGTCGAGCGTGAAGATCGTCTGCACGCTTTTCTCGCCGGAAAGATCGTCGAGCGTGACCGCACCGCCGAATCGTCCGGACCAAGCGCCCGCGAGCCGACGGCCGTCGGCACTCAGCGCGAGGCCCATGCTCGCGAGACGGAGCGGCGGTGAGAGTTGACGCGACTTGAGCGTGACGCCGGTTTCCACCGCTTGGGCCGACCCAACCTGCAGGAGATCGGCGCCGTAGCGCGGCTGGCCCGCACCGGTGAGGTTGTCGCCGGCAAACCCGATGGCGAAAGTGGCGCCCGTCGCATCGATCGCGACGGCGGTGATGCGGCTGGCGGCATCGGGGACGGTGAAGGTGGTCTCCTTGCTCGCGCTTGTGAACGCCGGCATCACGCCGAGGCCGTAGGCGACGCGGCTGGCCTTCGGCGCGTGGGCGATGCGGCCCTCGAGAAACGCGCTGCGGCGGTTGGCGCGGAGCTCGAACTTCGGCTCCGGCGCGGCGAGGTCGATCTGGTTGATGCCCGCCGCGGTGAAGGCGAGGAGCCGCGGGCCATCCGTTGCGGCCAGCGCGCGCACGGCCTCGGCTGCGGTCAGCGTGTGGCGCACCTTGCCGGTGGCGGTGTCGCGAACGACGATCGTGCGCTCGGCGGGCGCGTAGGCAAACCACGAGCCATCCGCCGCGACCGCGACATCGCGGCAGAGCCCGAGCGGCGCAACGTCGTCGGCCTTCCCAAGCCAGCGGCGAAACGCACCCTGGAACTCCTGCATCGCGATCGTGTGCGCCACGAGATCGGCGCGGCGCGCGAGTTCGATGCGGATGACGTGGAGCTTGAGGATAAAGTTTCCAGCGCCCTCCTTCAGGCTCGGGTTGGTCTTGATCGCTTCTTGCAATTGGTCGGTCGGCGCGTCCGCGAATTGGGTGCGGAACTTCGAGACGGCGTCGAGGAACGGCTCCATCAGCCCTTCGGAAAGGCCCTGTTTCACTCGGTTGGCGACGAAATGCCCCTTGGCCACCTCGGCGTAGATGGGTCCGATGGCGGCGGCGTCCTTGAGAAACTGCGCGTCGCGCTCCTCGGGTGAACCGAGCGAACCGGCGGCGCGGGGCTTGTCGCCGATGCCGAGGATCTGGAAAAAGAACCGCGGCTCGCTGCCCGCGGCCTGCGCGCGGCGGTCGAGCGAGTCGTGCAGGAGCGCGAGGCGGGGCTTATAGTCGTCCACGGCCTCGATCTCCTTCGTGATCTTGAACGCGGTCATCATGCGCTGCTCGCCCTCGGTGATCACGGTGGACTTGAACTTGGCCGCGCCGGTGAGCGGCGTGAGCGCGAGGTCGCAAAGTTTCATCAGGCGCTCGCGGTATTCCTTGTAGTCGGCGCCGAGGTCGGCGACGGGATCCTTGTCGAGGCGGTCGAGGAATTTTTCCAAGCGCGAGACGGCGGCGCTGACGTTCTCCGGCGTGGCCCCGAGCGGCCCGCCCTGGCCCAGGCCCGCGGCGAGGTTGGCGGAGCGGAGCGCCGCGAGGTCCTTCTGGAGTTGGATCCAATAGGCGAGCTCGGTGGCGGAGGGCTTCGTCGCGGCCGCCGCGGGCGTGGGCGCCGGCTGTGCGGCGAGCGGGATGACGACCGCGAGGAAGAGGGCGAGGCGAGCGAGCAGTGGTAACATGGGAGAGCGACTAAAGGAGGTGCGGGAGGAGGGCGCCGGCTACCGAACAACGGCCAGCCAGCGCGACAGTCAACGGCAGGGGCCGCCGCCTACGCATGTATGCGTAGCTGCGCCGCCGGGAGGAAATTTGCTTGGCGCAGCGAGCCCGGGCGTCCGCATTTAGGCATGGCGCGGATGAATGTCAGGCAGATGTGGGCGGCGAAGCTGGCGGGCAAGCCGATGCCGGCGGCGCTGGCCTTGCCGCACAATGCCGCCGCGAGTGTGCAGGCCTCCCCCGCGGTGCGGCCGCGCGCGGCGTTTACGGGCCTGGTGCTTGGGGTCGATCCATCGCTGCGCGGGACGGGACTGGCGCTGGTGGAGTTTGCGCCGGGGCGGCAGCCGGTGCTGCTGCGCTGTCAGACGGTGCGGGTCGCGGCGCGGCGCCCGATGCCGGAGGCGCTGGCTGAGATTCACCGCGCGGTGACGGCGTTTCTGGACAAACGAGAGGTGCGCCACGTCGCGCTCGAGCAGACGATCTACGTGCAGAACATCCGCACCGCGCAAATCCTCGGCGCCGCGCGCGGGGCCGCGATTGCGGCGGCCGCGCTGCAGGGCCGGCCGGTGTTTGAGTATCCGCCGCTGCGCGTGAAGCAGGCTGTCGTCGGCGCCGGCCGCGCCAGCAAGGAACAGATGGCGCGCACCGTGATGGCGCTGCTCGGCCACGGCCGGACGCTGGCGCCCGACGAGGCCGATGCGGCGGGCGTCGCGTTGTGCCACGCGTTCACGTGGCGGGATTAGGGCCGGGCCGGAGTCGCTGCGCCCGGGATGCGTCCGCCGCGCCTCACCCGCCGCCGATCACCGTCTTCAGAATCTTTCCCAGCTCCGCGATGCGGTAGGGCTTTGGCAGGTAGCCGCAGAAACCCATGTCGAGGAACTTGCGCGCGTAGTCGTCGTGGTCGTAGCCGCTGGCGACGATGGCCCGCACCTCGGGATCGATTTTACGCAGGGCCTTGAAGCACTCCTCGCCGCCCATGCCGCCGATTACGGTGAGGTCGAGGATCACGGCGTCGTAGGGACGGCCGATGTTGAGGTAGCGCTGGTAGAGCGCGACAGCCTCCTCGCCCTTGCGCGCGAGGTCGTATTTGTAGTCGAGGCCGCCGAGCATCGCCGCGGTGAGCTCGGAAATTTTCGGATCGTCGTCCATCAGCAGGATGCGGCCGGTGCCGAAGCGCAGCGAGGGCGCGCGGCGCGCGGCGGTCTCCTCGGGATCCGTGGCCCGCGGGAGGTAGACGGTGAAGGCCGTGCCGGCGCCGGGTTGGGTGTCGAGGCCGATCTGGCCGCCGTGCCGCCGCACGATGGCGAGCACCGTGGCGAGGCCGAGGCCGGTGCCGTGTTTTTTCGTCGTGAAGAAGGGATCGAAAATCTTCGCGACGTGCTCGGGCGCGATGCCGGAGCCGTTGTCGCGGATCTCGAACTCGACGTAGGCGCCCGCGCCGAGGCCGGGCACCTGCTGTTCGCCGAGCGTCGTGTTGCCGGCACGGAGATGGAGGCGCGGGCGGTGCGGCGGGGGCGGCATCGCCTGCACGGCGTTGATGACCAGATTCTGAAAGACTTGGAGTAGCTGCGGGCGATCGACGAGCACGGGCTCGGTCGATTCGTCGACCTGCAGCGCGATTTCGGCCGTGGAGCCGGCGGAGGCGATCTTGAGCGCGTCCTCGAGGAGCGCGCGTGCGCCGCAGACCGTGCGCGCGCTGCCGCCGCCCTTGGCAAATGTGAGGAGCTGCTTGGTGAGGCCCTTGGCGGTCTCGCAGGACTGCTCGGCGGCGGCCAGGCCCGAGTAGTCGTGATTGTCGCGGGCGAGGCAGATGGCGCCGAGGATCGTGGTGAGGAGGTTGTTGAAGTCGTGGGCGATGCCGCCGGCGAGCAGGGCGAGGGATTCGAGGCGGTTGGCGTGGGCGCGCTCGTCGGGAGTGAGCGACATCTCCTCCGGATCACGGAAGGCGATCGCGGCGCCCAGCGGCCGACCGTGGCCGTCGCGCGCGACCCGCGCGCTCCAGACGATGGGGACGGCGCGGGTGCTGGCGGAGACCGGCGCGAGGGCGTGATCGGCGACGAGGGTGAGGGGCCGATCCGACGAGACGGCCCGCTCGAAAGCATCGTCACCGGGGCGCCCGGTCTCGCGGTGGATGAGGTGAAAGACCTCGCTCACGTCGCGGCCGGGCAGGGCGGTCGCATCAGCGCCGAGGAGGCGCGCGGCGTGGGCGTTGGCAAAGCGGATTTTCCCGGCCGCGTCGGACACGAGCACGCCTTCGCCGATCGCGGCGAACGTCTCGAGGGTGAGCGCCGCGGGCAGCGCGCCTTCTTCACGGATTCCGACGGGCAGGGCGCAGGCGAAGCCGACGGCGCGCAGGAGATCGCCCTTGCGGCCGGTGGTGCGGTGCGCGCCGAGGATCACGGGAACGGGTCGACCGTCCTTGGCGCGCAGCACTGCGGTGTCGCTGAACGTGCCGGTGCCCGGCGCGTGCGAGAGCAGCCATGCGGCGGCGTCCTCGGGCTCGTGGCCGCAGGCGAGCGCGGCGGCGAAGGATTCCGCGGTGGCGGGCAGCTCGCCGTCGGTGTAGCCGAGCAGCCGCTCCCACGCCGCGGAGAACCACGCCGTCCCCTGGGCGAAATCGATCTCAAACGCAGCCAACGGGCCGCCCCCGCTCAGGTCCTGCAGGCGGGCGTCGCTCGCGGCGAGCGAGTCCTCCAGCTCCCGGCGATCCGTGATGTCGAAGTGCAGGCCGGCAAAGCGCTCGACCGCCCCCGTCTCCGCGATCTGCTGCACGCCGGCGCAGTGGACCCACACCCAATGGCCGCGCTGGTGGCGCATGCGGAACTCGCCGCTGAACTGCCGTGTGCCCGCGCGCGGACGCCGGCCGGCACGTGCAGGTGAGGCCGCGGAGTCGTCGGCGTGAATCAATTCCTGCCACGCGGCGACCGTCGCCGGGATCTCGCCGGGCGCGTAGCCGAGGACTTTTTTCCATGCCGGCGAAAAGCGCGCGGCGTGCGTGCTCCAGTCGAGTTCGAAGAAACCGATCGCGCCGCCGGCATCGAGGAGCCGGGCCGCGGCCAGCGTGTCATTCGCCGCAGCCGCCGGCGCGGCGGGTCGCCGCACGGTCGCAAGCCAGGCGCCGCCGGCCGCACCCAGCGCGGGCTCGATCCGCACGCGCACGGGCCGCGGTTCGCCTTCGCGGGGCTGCGCGTCGACCTCGACGATGCCGCGTTGCGCGCTGGCGAGGAGCGCATCCCATTGGGCCCCGAGGAAATCGGGTTCGGCCGAGACGACCTCCCAGGCGAACAGCGCCACGAACGCCTCGCCGATCATGCCGCCCTCGCCGGTTTGCCAGAAGTCCTGCGCGGACGCGCTGGCTGCGGCGATGCGCCCATCGGCGCCGAGCACGAACGCGGCGCAGAAATCGCCGGCGGCGTCGCGGCTGGCGGCGGGCGCGGCGGGTTGGGCGGGGGTGGAGGCGGGTTCCATCAGGCGCGGGCGGCAGTGAGCCAACCGTGCGCGCGCTTGGCGAGAAAATCGACGAAGGCCGGGTGCTCGTTCAGGCAGGGGATGTGCGTAAACTCCGCACCGCCGGCGGCCTTGAAGTCCTCCGCGCCGCGCACGCGGATCTCCTCGAGCGTCTCGAGGCAGTCGGTCACGAACGCCGGCGTGATCACGAGCAGCCGCTTCTTTCCGGACTGCGCCAGGCGCACGTATTCGGCGTCCGTGTAGGGCACGAGCCACGGCTCGCCGCGCAGCCGCGATTGAAACGCGATCGACCAGCGGTCCGGGGCGAGGCCGGCGCGCTCCGCAAAGAGGTGCGTGGTGCGCGTGACCTGCGCCTTGTAGCATGTGGCGTGGGCCGGCGAGCAGGTCGTGCAACAGTCCGGCACCGTGAGGCAGTGGGCCTTGGAGGAATCCGCTTTCGTCAGGTGGCGCTGCGGGATGCTGTGGTAGCTGAACAGCAGGTGATCATGCGGCCGGGCGAGAAACGGCTGCGCGCTCGCGACGAGCGCGGCGATGTAGTCGGCGTCGCCGTAGAAGGGCTGGACGCAGTCGACCCTCATGCCCGGGGCGATGCGCGCGGCCTCGCGGCGGGCCTTCACGACCACCGTCTCCCAACTCGACATCGCGTAGTGGGGATATTGCGGGAAGAGGAGCAGTTCCTCCACACCCGCCGCCGCGAGCCGCTGGAGTGCAGCGGGAATCGACGGGTTGCCGTAGTTCATCGCGAGCTCGACCGGCGCTTCGGTGCGGGCTTGGAGCAGTGTTTGTGCGCGCCGGCTCATCGTGATGAGCGGCGAGCCCTCGGCGGTCCAGATGGTGGAGTAAGCGTGGGCGGAGTTCTTCGCCCGCGAAGGGATGATGATGCCGTTGACGAGCAGTCCGCGGAGCAACGCGCTGCCGGGCTTGTCGATGACGCGCTCGTCGCCGAGGAACTCGCGCAGGTAGCGCTTCACATCGGGCACCGCGGTGGAGTCGGGCGAGCCCAGGTTGAGCAGGAGGACGGCGCGTTTAGGCATGGAAGCCGGAATTCGTCGGGAGAAACCGGGCGAAGTCAAACGGGCCGGCGAAGGCGGGCCGAGCTTAACGCAGCCCGCTGCAAAACCTCAGCCGCGCGATAAGTCGGTGGACGTTTTCCGGCGCGATGCGATCGGTGATGACAGAGCGGGGGTAGTTGGGCTCGGTGTCGAGGCGCACGCCATCCTCGGTGCCGGGCTTCACGAAGTCCTCCACGAAATCCATCCCGCCGCGCGTCCGCATCCAGCGCCAGTAGGGATCCGGATTCTCGGACTCGATCACGATCTCTGCATGCAGGAAGATGTGACAGTAGAGCGTGAGGTCGCGGAACGACGCGAACCACGTCGGTGGCGTCACCAGCTGATCTCGAATGATGAGGGACATCGCTCGTGCCGGGGTAAAGCAGGCTTGCGGCCAATATCGGCACGCTGCCGGGGTTTTTTGAACCACAGAGGCGCAGAGACGCAACGAAGGGGTTTTCTCCGTGCCTCGGTGTCTCCCTAGTTCGCCGGTCTTTTGCTCCGGCTTGGCTGACTTTTGCCTTTATCCGCGTCCATCCGTGTTCATCCGTGGTTGCCTCAATCTCCATGACCACTCCGCGCAAGCCCGTCCTCCTCGTCATCCGTGATGGCTGGGGCAAGAATCCCGATGCCTCGCAGAACAGCACCAACGCCGTCTTTCTCGCGAAAAAAGCCTGCGACGATCGCCTGCACGCGAAATACCCGCACACGCTTGTCCGCGCGAGCGGCCTCGATGTGGGTCTGCCCGACGGCGTGATGGGCAACAGCGAGGTCGGCCACGAAAACATCGGCGCCGGCCGCATCGTCGACCAGGAGCTCGTGCGGTTGAACAAGCTCTTCTCCGAGGGTAAACTCGCTGGCAATCTTGTCTGGCGCGCCGCCATCGCGCGCGTGAAATCGCGGCCCGGCGCGCGGCTCCACCTGATGGGGATAGTGAGTGATGCGGGGGTGCATGGCATGCTCGAGCATCTCTACGGGATTTTGCGCGAGGCCAAGGCCGAGGGGCTCGGCACCGGGCAGGTGATGATCCATGCGTTCACTGACGGTCGCGACACGCCGCCGTCGAGCGGGCTCGGCTATGTGCGGCAGGTCGAGGCGCAATGCCGCGCGATCGGCATCGGGAAAATCGCGACCGTGTGCGGCCGCTTCTGGGCGATGGATCGCGACAACCGCTGGGAGCGCGTGCAAAAAGCCTACGACATGCTCACCGGCCGCGCTGCCGTCGCCACCGCGCCGAGCGCCGAGACCGCGATCGAGAACTACTACGCGAAGCCGCTCAGCGAAACGCAGAAGGGCGACGAGTTCGTGCCCGCGACGTGGGTGGTCGGCCCCGACGGCAAGCCGCTCGCGACGATCGCGAATGGCGACGCGGTGCTTTTCTACAATTATCGCGGCGACCGTCCGCGCGAGATCACCAAGGCGTTTGTGATCGATGGCTTCAAGGACTTCGACCGCGGCCCGAAGCTCGACGTCTACTACGCGACGATGACGGAGTATGAGAGCGGCCTGCCGGTCCACGTGATCTCGGGCAAGCCGGAGAAGTTGAAGAATATCCTCGGCGAGGTTGTCGCCGCCGCCGGGCTCGGGCAATTCCGCTGCGCCGAGACGGAGAAGAACCCGCACGTGACTTTTTTCTTCAACAACTACCGCAAGGAGCCGTTCCCGGGGGAGGAGCGCGCCTGCCCCGCCAGCCCCAAGGTGCCAACCTACGACCTGCAGCCCGAAATGTCGGCGGCGGAGGTCACTGCGGCGGCAAAAGCGGCGATTCTCTCGGGTAAGTTCGGTCTCGTCGTCGTGAATTTTGCCAACCCCGACATGGTCGGCCACACCGGCTCGCTGCCCGCGGCGATTAAGGCCGTCGAGGCGACGGATCGCGGCGTGGGTGAGTTGCTGGCGGCGCTCGAAAGCGTGGGCGGACGTGCGGTCGTCTGCGCCGATCACGGCAACGCGGAGCAGATGTGGGATCCGACCGTCAACGGCCCGCACACGGCGCACACGTTGAACCTCGTGGAAGTCTTTGTCGTCGGCAGTGACTACGCCGTGGGGAAAACGAAGATGCGGAGCGGCGGTCGCCTCGCGGACATCGCGCCGACGGTGCTTCATCTCATGGGCTTGCCAAAGCCAGCCGAGATGACGGGCGACAGCCTGGTGGCTGGCTGATTGTTCCGCCCGCCTACGCCGGCCGGGACCGGCGCCGCCGGCGCCACGCGACGAAGACCACGATCGCCAAGGCGAGCACGAGCACGGCGGTCGCGGCGAGAGTCCAGGCGTGGGTGTTTGCCACGGCCTCGCGCAGGGCGTCGACATTCTCGGCGAAGCGCAGACCGATCCAGTGGCCGAGGAAAACGAATACGGGCACGCTGACGAGGGCGGCGAGGCCATCGTAAAGAACGAACCGCAGGTAGGGCACGTGCATCGCGCCCGCCGTGCAGAAGAACGGCGCCCGGATGCCCGGGAGGAAACGGGCGAAAAAGAGTCCCTTGCGCCCGTGCCGCACGAAGCGAGCCCTCGCGCGCTCCTGCTTTTCCGCCGGAAACAGCTTCAGCAGCCACGGCATGGTTAGCAGCCGCGGGCCGAAGTGGCGACCGAGGGCGAAGATGATGGAGTCACCAATCATCACCCCGGCATACATGATCGCGGTTGTGACGAGCCACGGCTGCCCTAGGTTAGCCGCGCAGATGCCGGCGGCGATGAGCACGATGTCCTCCGGCATTGGGATGCCGAGCCCGCAGCCGACGAGCACCAGGAACAGTCCCCAAATCGCCCAAGGCGAGCCGTTGAAGTAGGCGAGGAGCGTTTCGAACATCGGTTGGGGTGGTGGGGGAGCCCGCGAACAAAGGCGCCCCGGCGCGGCCCCGGCAAGCAACTTTCGGTGCGGGGATTTCTAGGTGGCCGCGCCCGTCAGCGCCGAGGAGCGCCCGTTTTCGTTGGCCTCGGTTCGATGCGAGGCGTGCAACCGAATGGCAAATACCGTCGGCTGCATCTGTGCGGCCTGTCTCAAGATTGTTACCGTAGCAGCGTAGCGCGAGCGACGGCGAGGTGGCTTGAGTGCGGGCATCGAAACCAAGGCAGACACTCGATTTTGAATCCAAACATGAAGACACACCTCAGGACCAATCGTCCCTCCTCATTCCGGCTGACGCGGATTGCCCTTACGAGCGCCGTCGTCGCCACGCTTTCGCTGGTGGAAGCGGCGGCGCAGTCCAGCTATTCGGTCGTGGTGCTCGCCAGCCCGGGCAATTTCGACTTGGCTTCCGATACAAACGCGGGCGTGACCGTGGGCTCGACCGCCTCCGGTCCGGCGGTGGCCGGCCGCGCGGCCATGTGGGACGGCACAGCCTTTTTGGATCTGCATCCGGGCGCGCTGCTCGGGTCGTTGACGGCGTCGCGGTCAAATGCCGTCGGCGTGGCCAACGGCCTGCAGGTGGGCTCGGGCGCGGGACCGGCGACGGCGAACCGCCCGGTTGCGTTGGTCTGGCGTGGCTCGGCCGAGAGCGCGACGATTCTGAACCTGCCGTTCGTGTATTACAGCGCGCAGGCGCTGGCGACCGATGGCGTTTCGGTCGTGGGCT
>JAEUHB010000297.1 GCA_016794665.1 Opitutaceae bacterium | reverse complement strand
GCGGCGGTGACGAGGTCGGCCTCGAGGGCGTTCTTCGTCTTGCGCGTCTTGTTCTCGTAGAAGACGCCGAACGATCCCGGCCAGGCCTGCTGGGCGAGCTTGAAGGCGGCGACCTCATCGGAGGTGTCGTGGCGATTGGCGTCCTCGGGCGAGCCGTCGTTCTTCTTTTCGTCCACGAGCGTCCAAGTGCCGCCCTTGCGCGGCACGGAGGAGTCGAAGGCACCCTCGTAGAACTCGACGCACTCGGACAGAATCTCGACGACGCTGAAGCCGTCGTGCTTCGCGGCGCGGAGCATCATGTCGACCATGTGGTTGACCTGCGTGGCGTGGCTGCGTGCGACAAACGTGGCGCCGCTGTTGAGCAGCGTGCGCATCGGGTTGATCGGCTGGTCGATCGCGCCGGTGGGATCGGTCTTCGTCTTGAAACCGATCGGGGACGTGGGCGAGGTCTGCTTCTTCGTCAGGCCATAGACGGAGTTGTCCATGATGACGTAGGTGAGGTTGACGTTCTTGCGGGCGGTGTGGACGAGGTGGTTGCCGCCGATGGAGAAGCCGTCGCCGTCGCCGCCGAAGACGAACACATGCAGGTCGTCGCGGCCCAGGCTGATGCCGGCGGCAAAGGGCAGCGCGCGGCCGTGGATGAAGTGGCCGCCGTGGGTGTTGACGAAGTAGGGGAAGCGCGAGGAGCAGCCGATGCCCGCGAAGGTGACGATCTTCTCGTGCGGGTATTGGAGTTTTTCCAAGGTGCGGTAAAACGCGTGCAGCACCGCGAAGTCCCCGCAGCCGGGGCACCACGTGGGGTGATCGGCGGTGAGGATCTTCTTGGTGAGCGGGGCGCCGGGGGCGGGAGGCGGGGTGGCGACGGCGGAGGACATGGTGAAATTTTCGATTTTGGGAATTTCGATTCTCGAATGGGGGCGCTCAGGCTTTCGCCAGCGCGCTCTTGTTGGCGGAGCCGACGCTGGATTCGAGCGCCGCGTTGCCGATGTGCTTGCCGATGCCGGCGACGAGCTCGCTGACCTTGAAGGTCAGGCCGTCGGTTTTCGTGACGCTCACGATCGCGGGGTTGGCGTAGCGCGCGCGGAGCATCATGGCGAGCTGGCCAAAGCCGTAGAGGCCCTCGTCATTCAACTCGGCGACGACGATTTTCTTGTAGCGGGCAAAGCTCTGCTCGAGGCCGTTGGGCAGCGGATGCACGTGGCGGAGGTGCATGTGGGCGGCCTTGACGCCCGCGGCGCGGACGCGGCCGATCGCCTCGCGGCCCGGGCCCCAGCTCGAGCCCCAGGTGACGAGCAGCGCGTCGCCGCCCTGGTCGCCGACGAGCTCCGGCGCGGGCAGCGTGGCCGCGAGCGCCTTGATCTTTTCACGGCGCTTGGCGGTCATCTGGGTGTGGAGCTTGGGGCTGCCGGTGGGGTGGCCCATCTCGTCGTGCTCGAGGCCGGTGACGACGGGATACTTGCCCGAGGCGATGCGCGCGCCGGGCGGCGCGTGCTGCGTGATGCGGTCGAGCGGGTAGGGTTTGAAATCGGCCGGGCGCTCGGCGAGGTCGGTCTTGGCCTCGACCATGAGCTTCGCGAGGTCGGGCTCCTCGAACGCCTCGATGCGGCTTGAGAGGCCCATGTCCGTGAGCACGAGGACGGGCGTGGAATACTCGCGCGCGATGCGCGCGGCCTCGATCGCGATGTAGAAGCAGTCCTCGACGTTCTTCGGCGCGAGCACGACGCGCGGCGTGTCGCCGTGCGAGCCGTAGATCGCCTGCATGAGGTCGGACTGCTCGACGTTGGTCGGCATGCCCGTGGAGGGGCCGCCGCGCTGCACGTTGATGACGATGATCGGCATCTCGGCCATGACGGCCCAGCCGAGCGCCTCCATCTTGAGCGAGAGGCCGGGGCCGGCGCTGCCGGTGATGGCGAGGCGGCCGGAGTAGGAGAAGCCAAGCGCGGTCGAGACCGCGGCGATCTCGTCCTCGCACTGCACGAAGAGCCCGTTGTATTTCGGGAACTCCGCGCGGAGGGTCTCCATGATCGAGGACCACGGGGTGATTGGGTAGCCCGCGCCGTGGCGCACGCCGGCGGCGATGAGGCCGTAGGCGAGGGCGGTGTTGCCGTCGGTCGTGATTTGCGCGCGGGCGCCGGCGACGGGGGCCGCGCGGTCGGCGGCCTCGAAGCGGAAGAAGAGATCGCGGAGGTTGTTTTGCGGCCAGGCGTAGCCGGCGTCGAAGGCCAGCATGGAGTTGCGGACGATGCTCTCGTCCTTGCCGCCGAAGCGCTCCTTGATCAGCGCGGCGAGCTTGGCGACATCAAGGTCGAAGATGCGCGCGATGAGGCCAAGGACGAAGATGTTCTTGCCCTTGTCCTTGGACGTGCCGCCGACCGCCTCGACGGTCGCGGTGGTGATCGGGATGGCGACGTTGGTGAAGCGGTTGTCGCCCTCGGCGGGCTTCACGTGATCGCTGTCATAGACCAGCACGCCGCCGGGGCGGAGCGACGAGATGTGCGAGTCGTAGCTGTGCTGGTAGAAAGCGACGAGCATGTCGGCGCGGTCGCCGGCGCTCAGGATGTCGCCGTTGCCCATGCGCACCTGGAAAATCGACGGCCCGCCCGAGATCGTGGACGGGATCGTCATGTAAGTCATGATGTCCTGGTCGCTGCGGCCCGCGAGGCGGGCGAGGAAACCGCCGATGGACTGGATGCCATCCTGCGAGTTGCCGGCGAGTCGGATGACTACGTCGTGAATGCTGCGGGCTGCGCCGGAGGGACTCGCGGCGCCACCCGGGGTTTCGGGGGAGTTGGGGCTTACCATGAGAGTGAGGAGGGAAGGTGCGCCGGGGAGCGCGGGGAGTCAACGGGTCGCGTGCGGTGGCGGGGGTGATAAGATACGATCAGGCCGACAAACCGTGGCAGAAGCGGAGATTATTCACTTTGGTTGCCGGTTCAGTCGAGAAACAGCACGCACACCACCGACGGCACGGCGGCCGGGTGCGGCGTGGGCGTGAGCCGGCCGGTCGCGGCGTCGACGCGGAAAACCGTCACGAGCTCCGTGTCCTGATGGCCGCAGACGAGCCAGCGGCCGTCGGGCGAGAGCGCGAAGTTGCGCGGATTCCTGCCGCCGGTCGCGACGATTTCGATCGGACTGGCGGAGAGCAGCCCGGTCGCAGCGTCGATGGCGAAAACGGCGATCGAGTCGTGGCCGCGGTTGGAGCCGTAGAGAAACCGGCCGTTGGGGTGGACCCGGATTTCGGCGGTCGTGGTCGGCGCCGTGTAGCCGGCCGCGAGCGTCGAGACCGTCTGCCGCGGCGCGAGGGCGCCGCTGGCGGCGTCGTAGTCGTAGGCGGTGATCGTGTTGGCGAGCTCGTTGATCGCGTAGGCGGGGCGGCCGGTCGCGCCGAACGTGAAGTGCCGTGGGCCGGCGCCGGGCGGCGCGGCGACAAACGGCGCGGCCGCGGGCCGGAGCGTGGCGCTCGCCGGATCGAGCGCGTAGCTGAAGATCTTGTCCACACCGAGGTCGGCCACGATCACGTGGCGGTTGTCCGGGGAAAGCGTGACGGAGTGCGCGTGGGGTTTTTCCTGACGGGTGGGGTGCATGCCCTTGCCCTCGTGCCGAACGATGCTGGGCGGGCCGAGCGAGCCATCCGCGTGCACCGCCATCGCGGCCACGTAGCCCTCGCGGTAGTTGGCGGCCAGGAGCACGCGGCCGGTGGCGTCGACGGCGAGGTGCGAGGGCGGTTGCGCGGCGGGGGCGGGCGCGGCCGGGAGCGGGGTGAGCGCGCCGCGCGCGGCATCGACGGAAAACCCGATCGCCTGCGCGGCGGAGGGGTGGATCGCGTATAGAAACTTGTTGTCCGGCGTGAGCGTGATCCATGCGGGATCGGGCGCGGCGGCGGCGAGGGCGGGGGCGCTGAGCGTGCCGGTGTCGCCATCGAGGCGGACGGTGTAGATGCCTTGGCTCGAGCCCTTCGTGTAGGTGCCGAGGAAGATGAGATGCGAGGCGGCCATGAGGTGGGAGCTACCGTGAAGCGACATCCGCCCCAGCCGCAAGGCCGCGCGGGAAATTGGTTTTACGGCGCCGGCCGCGGCGGCACGGAAACGACGAGCTCGCCCGCGAGCGCCTCCTTGAAGTGTCGCCGGCACATCGCGATGTAGCGGTCGTTGCCGCCGATCTCGACTTGCGCGCCCTCGCGCACGCCGCGGCCCTGGGCGTCGATGCGGAGGTTCATGGTGGCCTTGCGGCCGCACTGGCAGATCGTCTTCAGCTCGGTCAAATCGTCGGCGATGGCGAGGAGGGCGGCGCTGCCGGGAAAGAGCTTCCCTTGGAAATCCGTGCGCAGCCCGTAGCAGAGCACGGGAATGCCGAGCGCATCGGCGATGTCGCTGCACTGCCAGACCTGCGGTGCCGTGAGAAACTGCGCCTCGTCGACGAGCACGCAGGCGAGGGGCGCGGCGGCATGCTCGGCCCGCACGCGCGCGAGGATGTCATCGGTGGCGGCGAGCGGGATGGCGTCGGACGCGAGGCCGATGCGCGACTCGATGCGGCCGGTGCCGTGGCGCGTGTCGATGGCCGGCGTGAAGAGCAGCGTGCGCAGGCCGCGCTCGCGGTAGTTGTGGCTCGATTGAAGGAGCACCGTGCTCTTGCCGGCGTTCATCGCCGAGTAGTAGAAGTAGACCTTGGCCATTGGGGAGGAGGTGCCGACAAACTCACACCGCCCGGGTGTGCTCAAGAGCGGAAGCAACGGCCTTTTGATTTGCCACCGAACTGGCCGCGCGCGAACTCGGCGGTCATGACCACCTCGCGCGCGGTTTTTTTGCTGCTCTTTGTCGTGACAACGATTCTCGCGCCGGCCTCCGAACCTGCGGTGAAGACGACAAAGTGGAATGGCTACGTTCGCCTGGATTTCTCCGTCGCGGACCGCCCCTGCCTGCTCGTTCGGCCGGCGA
>JAEUHB010000272.1 GCA_016794665.1 Opitutaceae bacterium | reverse complement strand
ACCTCCTGCTCGACGCCGCCACGGGCCGCGCCGCCGCCGTGATCGATCTCGACACGGTGATGCCCGGCCTGCCGCTCCATGACTTTGGCGAGCTCGTGCGCACCGGCGCCGCCTCGACCGCCGAGGACGATCCGGAGCCCGCGCGGATGCACGTGCGGCTGCCGCTTTTCCGCGCGCTGGCCGGCGGCTGGATCGAGGGCGCGGGCGGCGCGCTCAGCACGGCGGAGCGCGCGCACCTCGGGTTTGCCGGGAAGATGATGGCCTACGAGAACGGCATCCGGTTTCTGGCGGATTTCCTGCAAGGCGACACATACTACCGCATCGCCGATCCCGGCCACAACCTCCGCCGCTGCCGCGCGCAGTTCGCGCTGGTGCGCAGCATCGAGCGGGAGCAGGCTGCCTTGGCGCGCATCGTCGCCGACATTTTCGGATCATCATGAAGCTCTCCCGCCCCGAAGCCGACATCTTCCTCCCGCACGCCTCGCCCGGCCTCACGCCCGCCGCCGCGCTCGCGCGCACCACGCACCTCTGCGTGATCGCGCACCAGGACGACATCGAGATCAACGCCTACCCGGCCGTCGCCGAGTGTTTCGGCCGCGCGGGGAAATTTTTCACCGGCGTCGTCATGACCAACGGCTCCGGCTCCGCCCGCACCGGCCGCTACGCCCAGACCACCGACGCCGAGATGCAGATCATCCGACGCGAGGAGCAACGCCGCGCCGCCGAGATCGGGAGCTACAACCTGCAGCTCCAGCTCGCGCACCCGAGCGGCGACGTGAAGAAGCCCGGCCATCCCGGCGTGGCCGCCGATCTCGCCGCAATCTTCGGCGGCTGCGGGCCGGCGCTCGAGACCGTCTACCTGCACCAGCCCGCGGACAAGCACGACACCCATGTCGCGTGCTTCCTCCGCTGCCTTGAGGCCATCCGCGCGCTGCCGCGCGAACGGCGCCCGCGCCGCGTGCTCGGCGTCGAGGGCTGGCGCGACCTCGACTGGCTGGCCGACGCCGACAAGATCCCGATGGACGCGAGCCCCAACCCCGACCTCGCGCGCGAGCTCGTCGCGGTCTTCGACTCGCAGATCGCCGGCGGCAAGCGCTACGACCTCGCCGCGCTCGGCCGCCGCGTGGCCAACGCGACGTTCTTCGCCTCGCACGCGACCGACGCGGCCACAGCGGTCTCGTTCGCGATGGACCTCACGCCCCTCGTGCAAAACGACACGCTGAGCGTGCGGGAGTTCACGCTCGCGCACATCGAGAAGTTGCGGGCGGATGTGGCAGGGCGGCTGGAGCGGTTTGGGTGAGATCCTCCCTGTGGAAGAGGAAGCTTCAATTTCGTTTGGGCCGCTGAGAATTTGGATTCACGGGCGGCAATTTCCCGATTCGACCGACTATTGGGATGGGAATTGGCTCTTGGTGAAAGCCCGCTGTGTCGGTGATAGATCTCAAGTTGAAGCGGTGGGTGCTATCTTGCGGCTGGATGAACTGAGAAAATGGAAAGAGGATTTAGTGGGCCTCCACACAACGCTGAGAGGCGAGGTTTCTTTGCCTGCAATTGAGCCGCAGCTCACGGTGAAAATCTCTGCGCCGCAAAACCAGTCAGGCGCTTTGACCTGCGAAGTGAGCCTTTCATCCGAGCCGATTTCAGAGAATCACTCCTTTCGCTTTTTCACTGACCAGTCTTATCTGCCGGGATTAGTGCTTCAGCTTAGCTCGGTCTTGCGAGAATACCCGATCAAAGGAACTCCCTAGCAAATGCCCCGCCTCCTCCGCGCCCGTGACAACCGCAACCAGCCCATCGTTTCGCCCGGTGACGGCGCGGCGACGCGGCTTTGCTATTTCAATCTCCTCCGGCTTCGCGCGGGCGAGTCGCACCCGCTCAACCTGCCGGGCTGCGAGCTGCTGTCCGTCGTGCTTTCGGGCCGCGCGGACATCGCGGTCGGCGCGCAGACGTTTTCCGGCGTGGGTCGCCGGGCGAACATCTGGAGCGGCAATGCCGACTCGGTTTATTGCGGCACAGGCGCAGGTGTGACGGTGCGTGCGTTGGTTGATGGCACGGAGGTCGCCGTGGCGGGCGGCGTGTGCGCGGAGACGTTTGCGCCCTTTCGCATCACGCCGGAAGAGGTGGAGATGGTCGAGGTCGGCTCGCACGACACGCACTCACGGCGCCGGATTTTTCATATCCTCGGGCAGAATGGCGCGGGCCGCTCCGGCAGCTTGCTCGTGAGCGAGCTTTACGGCGATGCCGGCTGCTGGTCGGGCTACCCGCCGCACAAGCACGACACGGATCGCCTGCCCGACGAGACCAACCACGAGGAGATCTACCATTATCGCTACCGGCCGGAGAATGGCTTCGGCGCGCAGTTCCGTTACGAGGCGGACGGCGGCGGCGCCGAGCCCGAGGTAGTGATGACGCGACACGGCGACACTTACCTCATCGACCGCGGCTATCACCCGACGCTGCGCGCGCCGGGGCACGAGGGCTACATCTTCACCATCCTCGTTGGTGCGCAGCACCGCGGGCTCGTGCAGTTCTTTGAGCCGACGCACGCCCACCTGACGGCGAAGATCCCCGGCATCCAGGCGATGCGGGACAAGTTCAAGTGACAGCGTAAAGGCGTGTCCCTTGCGCTGTCATCCTGAGCGTAGCGAAGGATCCAGCATGAGGCGCGAAACCCTCACGCGGTGCGAATATCCAAGTAGATTCTTCGCTACGCTCAGAATGACAAGCAGAGGTAGGGCGGCGACTCCGTTCGCCGCCTGAATCGCATCGTCGCACGGCGCGGAGCGGAGTCCGCGCCCTACCCTCGGATTCTGCGCTGGCGCTGCGTGGGGCTAAGCCGCTTTGCTCTCGTCGATGTCCACTCCGCTGCCCCGCCGTGATTTCATCGCCTCGTCCGCCGCCGCCGTGTCGCTGGCCGCGCTCGTGCCCCGCCTGACGGCGGCGGAGAATCCGTTGCCCGCCCTCGATCTGCGCCACCTCGCGATCATCGGCAACGACGACCAAATCCCCGCGCTGCTTGCGCGGCAGGAAAAGCGTCCCGCTCACCGCTGGGTCGGCGGCCTGCCTGATGCGCGCGGGATTCACACGGTCGCGGGGACAAACGGCTTCGTGTCCGCGCTCGCCGCCGCGGCGTGCGCGCCGGGCTCGCGTTATTTCGGCTCCACCGAGCTCGTCGAGCCGATGCGCGCGGCCGTCCGCTACATGCTCGCGGCGCAGCACCCGGACGGGACCGTCGACTACTACGAGACCAACTTCCACTCGACGCCCGATCTCGCGTTCATCCTCGAGGGCGCGTGCCCGACGTGCACATTGCTGCGCGCGAGCCCCGTGCCGGCGATTGCGGCGGTGGCGGTTGAGCTGGGCGAGTTCATCAAGCGCGGGGGCGAGGCGCTCGTCGCCGGCGGCGTCCACACGCCCAACCACCGCTGGGTCGTCTGCGCCGCACTCGCTTGGGTGAACTCGCTCTTCCCTGACAAACGCTACGTCGCGCGCGCCGAGCAGTGGCTCGCGGAGGGCATCGACCTCGATCCCGACGGGCAATACACGGAGAAGAGCACGACGGTCTATTCGCCCATCGTGAACCGCGCGCTCATCAACGTCGCGCGCCTGCTCAACCGACCCGAGCTGCTCGAGCCCGTGCGCAAGAACCTCGAGATGTCGCTCTACTACGTCCACCCCGACGGCGATGTCGTGACCGAGGCCTCGCGCCGGCAAGACCGCGACCAGCGCGGCAACATGCACCGCTACTACTTCGCCTACCGCACGCTCGCGCTGCGTGACGGCAACGGCCGTTTCGCCGCGATGGCCCGCCAAATCGAGACGGAGACGCAGGGGCGCGTGGGTGAACTGGCGACGTTCCTCCTCGAGCCGGAGTTCGGCCGGGCGCTCCCGCCGAACGCGCCACTCCCGACCGACTATGCCAAGGTCTTCGCGCACTCCTCGCTCGTGCGGATCCGCCGCGGCGCCTCGAGCGGCACGGTGCTCGCGGGCAATCCCACGTTCTTCTCGTTCCGGCGCGGCGGCGCGGCGCTCTCGGCCGTGCGGCTTGCGACGGCGTTCTTTGGCAAGGGCCAGTTCGTGGGCGAGGCGCTCGAGGTGCGCGACGGCCGCACCGTGCTGCGGCAAAGACTGGAGGGGCCTTATTTCCAGCCGCTCACGAAGGCGCAGATCGCCGACGGCGAGCACACCCGCATGGCGCCCAACGGCACGCTCGCCAACGACAGCCGCGCCAAGCGCGCGCGCAGCGAGATTCAGGCGCTCGAAGCCGTGGTGACCGTGACGGAAACCGCCGGCCGCTTCGCCCTCGCGGTCGCGATCCGCGGCACCGCCCACGTGCCGGTCGCGATCGAGCTGGCGTTTCGGCACGGCGGGAAGTTCGAGGGCGCCGAGCCACTGGCGGGCGCGAAGGACACGTTTCTCCTCCGCCGCGGCATGGGCCGCTACACCGTCGGCGCCGACACGATCGAGTTCGGCCCCGGGCTCGCTGAACACACCTATGTGCAGCTGCGCGGCGCGCTGCCGAAGTTCGACGGCCAGTGCGTCGTGCTCACGGGCGTGACGCCGTTCGAGTTCACGCTGAACATTTCCTGAGATGAAAAACGATTTCGACCGCGCTGAGGAGTTCCGTCCCGCCTCTTCCGAGGCGGGCCACATCCGATCGATAACCGGATCGGTAGCCCGCTTCGGAAGAGGCGGGATGGTGATGCTGGCTGCATTGTCCGCACTTCTCGCCGCCGCGCCCGCGCCAAAACCCAACGTCCTCTTCATCCTCGCCGACGACATGGGCGTGGGGGACGTCTCCGCGCTCAACCCGAAGTCCGCGTGGAAGACCCCGCACCTCGACCGCCTCGCGCGCGAAGGCATGGTGTTCACCGATGCGCACTCCGCGTCCGGCGTCTGCACGCCGAGCCGTTATACCTTCGTGACGGGACGCTATTCGTGGCGATCGCGGATGAAGCGCGGCGTGCTCCAAGGCTACAGCCCCGCGCTCATCGAGCCGGGCCGCATGACGATCGCGGAGTTTCTCCGCCGCCAAGGCTACGCGACCGCCGTCGTGGGCAAGTGGCACCTCGGGCTCGACTGGGCGAAGACCGGCCCGCGCGAGGACAACGTCGATTTCGCGAAGCCCTTCGCCGCCGGCCCGCTCGCGCATGGCTTCGAGCGGTTCTTCGGCATCAGCGCGTCGCTCGACATGCCGCCCTACGTGTGGCTGCGCGACGATCGCGCGACGCGCGTGCCGACGGGCACCATCGGCGACAGCCCCGCGCCCAAGCTCTGGCGCGGCGGCCCGATCGCCGACGACTTCAAGATGGAGGACGTGCAAACGCGCTTCGCCGACGAGAGCCTCGCGTTCATCGAGCAGCGCGCCGCCGCGCGCGACGGCAAGCCGTTCTTTCTCTACCTGCCGCTCGCCGCGCCGCACACGCCCGTGCTGCCGACGGGAAAATTCGACGGCGCGACGAGGACGACGCCCTACGGCGACTTCGTCGCGCAGGTCGATGCCGACATCGGCCGCCTCCTCGCCGCCCTCGATCGGCTCGGCCTCGCGCAGAACACGCTCGTCGTTTTCAGCGCCGACAACGGCTTCGCCCCGCCCGGCGGCCTCGAGGGCCTGAAGAAAATCGGCCACGACCCGAGCGCGGGCCGGCGCGGCTTCAAGGCCGACCTCTTCGAGGGCGGGCACCGCGTGCCGTTCATCGCGCGCTGGCCGGGCGTCGCGCCCGCGGGCGCGCGCAGCGACGCCACGATTGGCCACCTCGATCTCTTTGCCACGATGGCGGAGATCCTCGGGGCGAAAATCCCGGACCACGCCGCCGAGGACAGCGTGAGTTTCCTCGCGCACCTGCGCGGCGCGAAGAATGCCGCGCCCCGCGCCCCGCTCGTGAACCACAGCGCCGACGGCGAGTTCGCGATTCGCGACGGGAAATGGAAACTGCTTCTCTGTCCCGGCTCCGGCGGGTGGAGCCATCCCACCGCGGCGCCGACGCAGTGGCTCATGGTCCCGAAGTCCGATCTCTCGAAGCTCCCGCCCTTCCAGCTCTACGATCTCGCCGCGGATCCGGCGGAGACAAAGAACCTCGCCGCGGTGCATCCGGAAATCGTGCAGCGCCTCGGCCGCGCGATGCGCGAGCTGATCGAGCGCGGGCGGACGACGCCCGGCGCGCCCCAGAAAAACGCCGAGGGCCCGTGGCCCCAGATCGCATGGCGGGAGAAATTCCCATGAGCCGCCTCGCCGTCGTGTTGCTGGTTTGCGCGGCGGCCTCGGTCGCCACGCGCGCGCAGCAGGTGCCCGATACGGCGTTTGCGCCGCCCATCGCGTCGCCGGCGTTTGCCGAAGGCCGCGGCCCGGTTGTCGCCATCGACGAGGCGCACGGGAATTTTCACACGGCGACCGGCCGCTATCTCGCGTTTGCAAACCTCGTGCGCCGCGACGGCTTTGTCGTGCGCGGCCTCGCCGAAAAATTCTCCGCCGCCACGCTGCGCGAAATCCGCGTGCTCGTGATCGCGAACGCGCTGCACCCGCGCAACGCCTCCGGCAACTGGACGCTGCCCACGCCCTCCGCGTTTTCGCCCGACGAGATCGCGGCCGTGGCGGCGTGGGTGCGCGACGGCGGCGCGCTGCTGCTGATCGCGGACCACATGCCGTTCCCCGGCGCGGCCGCGGAGCTCGCCGCGGCGTTTGGCTTCGCGTTCAGCAACGGCTACACGCGCGACGGCAGCGGCAGCGGCCAGATCGCGTTTCGCCGCGCGGATGGGAGCCTCGCGGACCATCCCGTGGTGCGCGGCCGGGCCGCGGCCGAGGCGGTCGAGATCGTGCGCAACTTCACGGGCAGCGCGTTTCGCGTCCCGGCCGGGGCGACCTCGCTCCTCACCTTGCCGGCGGGCAGCGTGTCGCTCGAGTGCACGGTCGCCGCGCGCTTCGAGCCCGGCACGCCGCGCATCAATGTCTCCGGCTGGTCGCAGGGCGCCGTCGCGAAAATCGGCCGTGGCCGCGTGGCGGTCTTCGGCGAGGCCGCGATGTTCTCCGCGCAGCTCGCCGGGCCCGACAAACGCCCGATGGGCATGAACGACCCGGCGGCGAAACAGAATCCGCAGTTCCTCCTGAACCTCCTGCACTGGCTCGCGGGCGTGATTGGGTAGCTCCGCGTGATGCAGGTGCGGCTGACGATTTGTCTCGTGTGCCTCCTTATCGGGGCGGCCTGGGCGCGCGGGGCGGAAACCGCGCCGTTCATCCGCCTGCCGCCGGGCTGGCGCGTGGCGACGGAGCTGACGGGCGCGTTTCCCGCGCAGGGCCTGCAGCTTTATGCGTTTGTCGCGGAGCCCGGCGCGCGGCCGCTGCGCGCCTTTTGCCTCGCCTGGAACCCGACCTCGCCGGCCGTCACGCTGAAGCCCGTGCTCGCCAACGCGGGCCGCACGCCGTCGCAGTTCTTCGCGGCGGAGCCGGGGCGCGTCTTTGCCGCCGCCAATGGCGGCTTCTTCGGCGCGGGCCAGTCGTTCAGCCTCGTGCTGCAGGGCGGCGCCGTGCTCGCGCCGAACATCAAGTCCGTCACGCGCGCCTTTCAGGGCGCCAACGTGGCGTATTTCCCGACGCGCGCCGCGTGGGGCATCGCCGCCGACGGCCGGCTCGCGGCCGACTGGATCTACCACGTGGGCGCGGGCAACACGCTGCTCTACGCCTATCCCGCGCCGAGTCCCAACGCCGCCGGCGCCGCGCCGCAGCCCGTGCCGACCGCGGCGTTTCCCGCGGGCGGCGTGCGCTGGGAGATGGAAAACGCGATCGGCGGCTCGCCCATGCTGATCAAGGACGGCCGCGTGCAGCTCACCGATCGCGAGGAGCTCATCGAAATCGACAACACCGCCGCGCGGCCGCGCACCGCGCTCGGGCACACGGCCGGCGGCATCGTGCTGCTGCTTGCCATCGAGGGCGACAACGCCCCCGGCCCCGCGGGTGTTCCGCTCAGCGAGGTCGCGTCGATCATGCTCGGCCTCGGCTGCACCGCCGCAATCAACCTCGACGGCGGCGGCTCGACCTCGCTCGTCGTCGGCGGGCGGACGACCGTGCGGCCCAGCGGCGGGGCGGAGCGCCCCGTCGTCTCCGCGCTCCTCTGGGTCGATCCGCGTTCTCAGGCGCCGGTCACGGCCGCGCCGGAGATTGCGCATCAACCCTGGGACATCGCCGTCGGGAGCGGCGCGCGCGCGACGTTGCAAGTTTCCGCCACCGGCGGCGGCCTCGCCTACCAGTGGCTGCGCGACGACGCGCCGATCCCCGGCGCGAACGACGCGGCCTACACGATTGACAACGCGACGCCGGCGCTCGCCGGCCGGCACGCCGTGCGCATCACGAATTCGCGCGGCACGATCACGAGCCGGGCCGCCGCGCTGACGGTGACGCCGGCCGCGGCGCCGGCGACGCTGGTGAACCTCTCCGTGCGCGCGTCGGGCGGGGTGGGCGCCGATGCGCTCGTGGCGGGCTTCGTCGTGCGCGACGGCGCGAAGGACGTGCTGGTGCGCGCCGTCGGCCCCGGACTCGCGCCGCTCGGCGTGCCCGGGGTGTTTCCCGATCCGAGGCTGGAACTCACGACCGCCGCGGGCACGGCGCTCGCCGCCAACGACGACTGGGTTGCCGCCGACACCACGGCGCTCGCGGCGTCCGTCGGCGCGTTTGCGCTTTCGCCGGGCAGCCGTGATGCCGCGCTCGCGGGCGTGATCGCGCCTGGCGCCCACCTGGCGATCACGGCGGGCACCGGCGCCGCGGCGCGCGGCAACCTGCTGCTGGAGGTCTACGACACCGGCGGCCCGGGCGCGCTGGCGAATCTCTCGGCGCGCGCGCGGGTGTCGGCCGCGACGGGCCCGTTGATTGCGGGCTTCGTGGTGCGCGGGCCCTCGGCGATGACCGTGCTCATCCGCGCGATCGGGCCGGCGCTGCGGAGCTTCGGCGTGCCGGAGGCCCTGGCGGCGCCGCGGCTCGAGCTCGTGCGCGACGGCGCGACCGTGCTCGCCAACACCGCCTGGGCCAGCGCGCCCAATGCCCCCGAGCTGCGGGATGCCGCGGGGCGCGCGGGCGCGTTCCTGCTGCCCGTCGGGAGCGCGGACGCCGCGATGCTCGTGACGCTTGCGCCCGGCGCCTACTCCGCGGTGATCACGCCGGCCACGCCGGCGGCGGAGGGGATCGCGCTGGTGGAGCTCTATGAAGTGCGCTGAGGGGCGGCGCGTTTTTCCGTGGTGTTCGGCGCGCGCCCGCTCCTGGCTTGCGCCCGCCCCATGAAAACTCCGCTGCTGTTCCTCGCCCTCGTCTCCCTCGCGGCCGCGCAGGCGCCGCGCCCGCTTTTTGCCGACGCCGCGCCCGTCCTCGCGCCCGACGATCTGCGGAAGGTCGCGATTCCGAACACGACGATCGAGTCCGTCGCGATCGATCCGCGCGACGGCGCCGTCCGTGTGACGGCGATCGTCACGCACCCGCCGGCCAAGGATCGCGTCACGGTCTGGGTGGCGCTGCCGCAGAAAACCTGGAATGGCCGCTTCCGCGGCAACGGCGGCGGCGGCTTCAACGGTGGCAACCCCGAGAGCCTGCGAGGGCCCGTGGCGCTGGGCTTCGCGACGGCGGCGACCGACACCGGGCACGTGGGAGGCAGCGGGAGCTTTGCTTTGCACGCGAGCGGCCGGCTCAACTGGCAGGAAATCCGCGACAACGCCTACCTCGGCATCCACGCGATGACGGTCGTGGGCAAGGCGCTCACGACGGCGTTCTACGGCCGCGCGCCGGGCCGCTCGTATTTTGTGGGCGGCTCGACCGGCGGCCGGCAGGGGCTGATGGCCGCGCAGCGATTCCCCGCGGACTACGACGGCATCCTTTCCGCCTGCCCCGCGATCAACTGGAGCCGGATGGTGCCGGGGACGTTCTGGCCGCAGGTGGCGATGACGGACGCGCGGCACTTTGTGTCCAAGGCCAAGCTGGACGCCGCCACGGCCGCGGCCGTCGCCGCGTGCGACGCCGCCGATGGCGTGGCCGACGGCGTGATCGACGATCCGGAGCGCTGCACGTGGGATCCGCAGGCGCTCGTCGGCACGCGGGTCGGGGAGGAGACGTTTACCGCGGCCGACGCCGACATCGTGCGGAAAATCTGGGCCGGCCCGCGCGGGCAGGACGGGCGCTTCCTGTGGCACGGGCCCTCGCGCGGCGCCAACCTCTTCGCGCTCGCCGGCACTGAGGGCGAGCCGCTGCGCGGGAAAGCGTTTGGCGTGGGCCTCGACTGGTTCCGCTACTTCCTCGCGCAGGATGCAAAGTGGGATCCGGCGACGATCACGCGCGCTGCTTATGAGCTGTGGTTCAACCAGTCGGCCGAGCTGTTCGGCTCCGTCTTCGACGCGGCCGAAGCGAACCTCGCGCCGTTCCGCGATCGCGGCGGCAAGGTGATCATCACGCACGGGCTCGCGGACCAGCTCATCCCGCACGAGGGGACCGTGAGCTACTTCGAGAGCGTGCAGCGCACGATGGGCGGCGCGGCGAAGACGGCGGAGTTTGCGCGGCTCTACCTCGTGCCCGGCGTCGATCACGGTTTCCGCGGGCCGGGCGCGAGCCCGAGCCAGGCGACGCTCCTCGCCGCGATCATCGCGTGGGTGGAGGAAGGGCGCGCGCCTGGGCGCCTGATCGGCGAGTCGCGGGATCAGGCGGGCAAGGTGGTCCGCACGCGCCCGGTGTTTCCCTATCCGCAGTTCGCGAAATACTCCGGCACGGGCAGCCCGGACGAGGCCGCGAGCTTCATCGCGACTTCGCCGGCGGCGCGCTGACGGGTGCGGCGGCGGGGAGAAACTGCACCGCATCGACGATCACGTATTTTCCTTCGGTCCCGTCGGTGCTGATCCGCACGAAGCTGGCCCGGCCGGCGGCGAACCGAAACACGCCGAGCGTGCGCCACAGCCGCGCGTGCGGCGGCTCCTGCTGCTGGTTGATGCGCAGCGTGGTCTCGCCGTCGGCGTGGCGGATGGTGACCGGCGTGTTGGTCGCGCGGCGGACGTTGTAACAGTGGGCGAGGCGCACCTCATACCAGCCGGCGCGCGGGAGATTGGGCGTGAGGGTCGCGGACTTGGTGCCCTTGTCCTTGTTTTGATCGTGGAGGTAGCCGAGGCCGACGTAGGGCGGCGTGTGCGTGGAGTATTGCCACGTGCCGGTGAGCGTCGCGGCGGTTTCGTCGACGACGATGCCGGGCAGCGCGGCCGGATCGGCCACGATGAACGGCACGAGCTCCGGGCGATCGACCTCGCCGGGCGCGTGGATGTTGGGGAGGGCGGCGGGGTGGGGTGCGGTCTTGTTGGCCGCTGCGGCCGTCCCGACGAAGGCGAGAAACGAAACGAGGAATCGCATGGGGCGGAATGAGGGCAACGGAACGGTGCGCGGATGGCGAACCTTCGCCGCATGGGGGAGAAACAGCGGTTGAAAACCGCCGCGCCGTCGGAGACGCTGGCGGCCAGCCCCATGAAAATCGCCCCTTTGCTCGCATGCCTGTTTTCCATCGCCGCGGCGTTCGCCGCTGCGCCGGCCAAACCCAACGTGATCCTGATCCTCGCCGATGATTTCGGCTACGAGTGCGTCGGCGCCAACGGCGGCACGTCCTACCGCACGCCGCACCTCGATCGGCTCGCGGCGGGCGGCGTGCGCTTCGAGCGGTGCTTCGTGCAGCCGCTCTGCACGCCCACGCGCGTGCAGCTGATGACCGGGATCTACAATATCAGGAACTACATCAATTTTGGAAACATGGACCCGGAGGCGGAGACCTTTGCGCATCACTTCCGCCGCGCGGGCTATGCAACCGGCATCGCCGGCAAATGGCAGCTTGGCTCCGATCTCAGGCTGCCCAAGAGACTCGGCTTCGACGAAAACTGCCTCTGGCAGCACACGCGCCGCCCGCCGCGCTACGCTAACCCCGGGCTCGAGTTCAATGGCGTCGAGCGCGACTTCAACAATGGCGAATATGGCCCGGATGTCGTGCAGGACTGGGCGCTGGATTTCATCGGCCGCAAAAAGGACGGCCCCTTCCTCCTCTACTACCCGATGATCCTGACGCACGATCCTTTTCAACCCGTGCCGGGCGGCCCCGGCTGGGACCCGAAGGCGATCGGCGAGCAGGTGAACCGCAATGTGAAACACTTCGCCGACATGGTTGCTCACATGGACGGCCATGTCGGGCAGATCGTCGCGCACCTCGAGAAACTTGGCCTGCGCGAGAACACGATGATCGTGTTCGTCGGCGACAACGGCACCGGCGTGACCGTGACCTCGCGGATGGGCGAGCGGGTCGTGAAGGGCGCCAAGGGCTCCACGATCGGCACCGGCATGCACGTGCCGATGATCGCGAGCTGGCCGGGGAAGTTCCCCGCGGGCCGCGTCAACGGCGACCTGATCGACTCGACGGATTTCCTGCCGACGCTGCTCGCCGCCGCCGGCCTGCCCGCCACGAAGGCCACGATCGACGGGCGCAGCTTCGCGCCGCAGCTCCGCGGCGAGCGGGGGCAGCCGCGCGAGTGGTATTACTCCTGGTATTCGCGCAACGGCGATTTGCCGTCGGCGCGCGAGTTTGCGGCCACGAAGCGCTTCAAGCTCTACCGCACCGGCGAATTTTTCGACACCACGGCCGATCCGCTCGAGCAGAAGCCGCTAGCGATTGCGTCGCTCAGCAGTGAGGCTGCGGTGACGAGGAGAGAACTACAGATTGTGCTCGCGCCATTTGCGAACGCGCGCCCGGAAAAATACCGCGGCATCCCGCCCGCCACGAAAGGCAAGGCGGCCAAGGACGAGTGAGCGGGGGCGGGGACGAAGGCGCGCATTCGCGGCTTGCGCGGCGGCGGGGTCCGGCGCTCGCTGGTCCGGTTTCCCCGCCATGAAGATCTCCCGCCGTTTCTGCCTTTTTTTCCTCGTGTCGTGCGCCGCGCTGTTTGCGGCCGAGAAAAAATCCGCGCCGGCTGGCGCGGGTTTCGCCGGGCGCTTTGCCGGCACCTGGAAGGCGGACGAGGGCGGCGCGGCGGGCGACTTGGAGATCACGCTGCGGCGCGATGAAAGGTCGGGGTGGGCGGCGGAGCCGGTGTTCACGTTCGAGGGCACGCGCATCCCCGGCGCAGCAAAGTCCGTGGAAATCGCGGGGCGCCGGCTCGTAATCGTGTTTGATTGGCGCATCCAGGACACGTCGGGCCAGAGCACGGTGACGGGCACGCTCGACGGCGACGCACTGGGCGGCGCCTACGAGTCCAAGACCGCCGACGGCACGACCCGCGGCACGTGGAGCCTGAGGCGCGCACCGGCGCCGCAAAAAAAATAGCGCGGCGCATGAGTGACTTCTTCCTCGCCGACGATCTCAGCGGTGCGCTGGACGCGGCGGCGGGATTCCACCGCGCGGGGCGGCAGGTGGAGGTGGCGCTCGATGCCGGGGCCTGGACGACACGGCCCGGGGTCGTGACCGGGGTGACGACCGAGACGCGCAACGCCCGGCCGGAGGAAGCGGCGGCGAGCGTTGCCAAAGTGATCGAGGATGCGGGGCGGCGAGGAGCGCGGCTGGTCTTTAAGAAAATCGACTCCACGCTCCGCGGGCCCGTCGCCGCGGAACTCGGTGCCTTGCTCCGGGCGCTGCCGGATGCCCGAGTGCTTTTTTGCCCGGCCAATCCGGCGGCTGGACGCACGGTGCGCGGAGGCTTGTTGCAGGTGCACGGCATGCCCGTGGCGGAGACGGAGTTTGCCCGCGATCCGGTCTGCCCTGTGCGCGAGAGTGACCTGCGGAGGTTACTGGGCGCCGCGGCGACGGATCGCGTGGTGATCGCCGACGCGGAGACCGAGGCGGACCTTGGGCGAGCGGTGGCGGCCATGGACTCAGCCGGCCGGCCGTGGGTTGCCGTTGGCTCGGGCGCATTGGCCCGGCCGGTGGCGGCGTTGCGTCCGGAGCGCGAAAATATCGCCGCAGGCAGCCCGGTGGTTGCCCCCGGGGCGGTGCTGATGATCTGCGGCAGCGCGCATGCGGCCAACCGGGCACAGGCGGCGGAGCTGGCGCGCCTGCGCCGCGTGCCCGTGCGGGAGGTGAGTCCCGCGGACGTGGCGGCGGCGATTCAGGCGGGGTCGAGCGGGGTGCGGCAAGCGGGCGCCGCATCGCTCCTGCTCGGCGCGGCGCGGATCGAGCCCGCGATCGCGTTATCGGCGATCGTGCGGGTGGCGGCGGGGGTGGCGGCCGAGACCGGGGTGCGACGGTTGTTTGTCACGGGTGGCGAGACGGCATTTGCACTGTGCGGGGCCCTTGGCCTGCGCGCGTTGGAGTATCGCGCGGAACTCGAGCCGGGTCTTGCGCTGGCGGTGGGCGACGGCTGGCGGCTGGCGGTGAAGCCGGGTGGATTTGGCAGCGCGGGCACGTGGGTGCGGGCGTTCGACGCGCTGCGGGGTGGGGAATAATGCGCGTCGTCCGCTGTGCAGTGGGGGAAATTTCGCGTGGCGCCACGGCCCCGGAGGTGTGGCGCGGCGGGCGTTTTCCCTCGGTGGGCCGCGGCCGGCGCACGGGGAAATGCGGCTGGCACACGCTCTGCGAAGTCTCGCACCGTGCAATTGTCCACCGGCGTCCACCCTCGGCCTGCCCGACCGCAAGCAAGCGGAGGGAACTTTTTTCCTCCGCATGCGCTCGGAACTTTCGCCGATCGCGGGACCTTTTCGCCAAACTCACGTCTTGCGCTTTCGGGCCGGCCATCAGCTTCTAGGTGAGTCGAGCCTAGGATTTTCCATCACCCTGCATCCGTCTCGAGTCGTTTCCGAATCCCTCCATCGCCATGAATCGCATCCACACTGCTCCCGTTCAGTTGCTCCAACGTCCCAGGTCCGCGCTCCGGCGGCTGGCCGCGGCCGCGGCCGGCGTAGTCCTGTCGGTCTCCGCGGTTGCGCAAGTCGGAGTGCTCACGCCGGCCGGCGGCGCCGGTGTGACCGGCTCGACCGACAACGCTGACGGCACGCTCGCGCGATTCAACGAGCCGCAGGGCCTCGCGAGCGACGGCACCTCAATCTACATTGCCGATACCCTGAATAATCGCATCCGCAAGATGAACATCAGCACGGGTGCGGTCACGACCTTGGTGTCGAGCGGTCTAAACAACCCGTCGGGCGTCGCGGTGGACGGCGCGGGCAACGTTTACGTAGCGGATTGGGGCAGCCACGTGGTCCGCATCTACAATTCTGGGGGCACGCTCACCACTACCGTCGGTATCTCCGGGACGTCCGGCAACACTGATTCGACGCTGGCTCTCTCGACCTTCTCCAATCCCATCGGCGTTGCGGTGATTGGCAGTGGTGCTTCTGCGATTGTCTATGTGGCCGATACGGGAAACAACCGCATTCGCCGCATCGATGTGGCGGGCTTGGCCGTGACCTCCATCGTTACCACCGGCCTCAGCAATCCTTGGAGTATCACCACAGTTGGAAACGATACCACCGGAGACATCTACTTCACGGATGCCGGCAACGGAGTCGTAAAGCGCGTCTCACGGCCGACTAATACCGTCACCACCCTCAACGGCAGCTATTCGCTTCCGCGTGGCATTGCGTCCGACGGCACCGACCTGTATATTGCTCAGGCCGGAGCCCAAGTAATCTCAAAGATCGCTACGCCTCTTGTGAGTGGCGGCACGGTTACGTCCGTGCTGGTCGGCTCCAGCGGCAACACTGGCTCGGCTAACGGAATCAGCGGCGGATCCGCGAGGTTTTTTGGACCATACGGCCTTGTCGCGACATCGGCCAACACGCTTTTGGTCGCAGATTCCAAGAACCACACCATCCGTCGCGTTTTCCCCGTCACGGCGCCGACCATCAACAGCGCCAACAACACCAGCTTCCCGCTTAACAGCCCCGGCACATTTTCGGTGACCGCCACCGGCACGCCGGCGCCGACATTTTCGATTCAGAGTGGCACTCCCCCCACCGGCGTCACGCTCGCGTCGAACGGCGTCCTCTCGGGCACGCCCACCCAGAGCGGCACATTCAACCTGACCATCCGCGCCACCAATGTCGTCGGCGGCGATACGGTCGGCACCAACGATCAAGCGTTCACCCTCACGGTCACCGGTTCGGCCGCGGCCCAAATCGTCACCCACCCGGTCTCCGCCGCGCGCGACGTCGGGCAGAACGCCACGTTCACCGGGTCCGCCACCGGCGCCCCCGCGCCCACTCTCAAGTGGCAGCGTCAGGCGGCCGGCAACGTCGGCTTCTTTGATCTGTTCGAGTCCCCGCCTTACAGCGGTGTCGCCACCGGCACGCTCACCGTCACGTCGGTCACGGGCAGCATGAATGGCGATCAATTCCGCCTCGTCGCTTCCAATAGCAGCGGACCCGACGCCATCTCCAACGTCGCCACGCTCTCAATCAACAACACCGCCCCGGTCTTCTCGCTGCACCCCGCCAACACGACGATCATCCCCGGCGGCAACGGCAGCCTCACCGCCACCGTCATCGGCAGCCCTTCGCCGACGCTCCGGTGGCAGCGTCAAATCGCCGGCGGTGGCACCTTCAACGACATCTTTGACGACGCTATCTTTGGCGGCACCGGCACGACGACGCTCACCATCACGGGCGCACTGGTGTCGATGAACAATGACCAGTTCCGCCTCGTCGCTTCGAACGTCAACGGCACCACCGCCAGCAATCCCGCGGTCCTTAGCGTCACCGCAGTGCTCCCTGCCATCACGCTGCAGCCCACGGCCGCGATTGTGAATTTGGGCGCCAACGCCACCTTTAGCTCCGGCGCCAGCGGCAACCCCACGCCCACGCTCCGCTGGCAGCGCCAGCCCAGCGGCACGTCCGGTTTCATCGACCTGTTCGACGACGGGACTTACAGCGGCACCACCTCGGCCACCCTTACGGTCGTCGCGGTCTCCTCCGGCATGAGCGGCGATCAATTCCGGCTCAATGCCACCAATGCCGGCGGCTCGGTCCAGAGCACGCCCGCCTTGCTCACCGTCAACCTCGGCACGACCATCAGCACTTTTGCGGGCGTCGGCGGTCAGGGCGGCTCCGTTGACGGCACGGGCGCCCTCGCGCGTTTCAGCAGCCCCTCGAGCATCGTGATCGATTCGAGCGGCAACTTCTACATCGCCGACACCGGCAGCCACGTCATTCGCAAGATGACCGCGGCCGGCGCCGTCACCACCATCGCCGGCCTCGCGGGTGTGCCCGGCAGCGTCGACGGTCCGGTCGCCACCGCGCGCTTCAACGCCCCCGCCGGCATCGCCATCGATCCGGCCGGCAACATCTACGTGGCCGACTCGTTCAATCATACCATCCGCACGATCTCACCCTCGGGTGTCGTCGCCACGCTTGCGGGCTCGCCGGGCATCTCCTCGCCTGCGTCGGACGGCGTGGGTTCCTTGGCGCGCTTCAACGTGCCGACGGGCGTCGCGGTCGACAGCGTCGGCACCGTCTATGTCGCCGACTCTTTCAACCACGCCATCCGCCGAATCACGGCGGGCGGCACGGTCTCGACTTTTGCCGGTGCGCTCGGCAGCGCGGGCCTCCTGAACGGCGTGGGTGTGAACTCCCGCTTCAACACGCCCAATTCCCTGGTCGTGGATTCCGGCGGCAACGTCATCGTTGCTGATTCCGGCAACAACGTCATCCGCCGCATTACGTCCGGCGGCACCGTAACCACGGTGGCGGGCAGCGCGATCGGCCTCTCTGGCAGCGTCGATGGCAACGGCACGGCGGCGATGTTCTTCCGTCCCGCCGGCGTCGCCGTCGACTCCGCCGGCAACATCTTCGTCGCCGATACCGTCAACAGCATCATCCGGCGCATTGCGACGAACGGTGATGTGACCACGGTCGCGGGCACCGCCGGCAACTCCGGTTATTTGGACGGCGTGGGCACCGCCGTTCGCTTCAACCGGCCCTACAGCCTCGTGCTCGACGCCAACAGCAACCTCTACATCGCGGACACTTCCAACCATGTCATTCGGCGCACCGGCAGCACCGCCGCCCCGACGATTGTCACGCACCCCGCGGACCGCACTGTCGCCGTCGGTCAGAACACCACCTACACCGTCCTCGCGACGGGCACGCCGACGCCCACCGGCTACCAGTGGCAGCGCAAGCCCGCCGGCAGCTTTGATTTCACGAGCCTCGTCACCGACGCCACCTACACGGGCGTCAACACGGCCTCGCTCACGGTCAACAACGTCAACCAATTGATGTCCGGCGACGAGTTCCGCGTGGTTGTCTCCAACGGCGTGCTGCCGGCCGCGACCTCCAACGCCGCCAAGCTCACGGTCGGTGTTGCGCCGGTCTTCACCAGTGTCGCGGAGGCTTCCTTCCGTGCGCTGCAGGCCAACACGTTCACCGTCGTGACCACGAGCGCGACCACGGTCACGTATTCCGCGACGGGCCTGCCGTCGTGGGCCACGCTCAACGCCAGCACTGGCGTCCTGAGTGGCAATCCACCCGACACCACCGGCACGCCCGTCGCCATCACGATCACGGCGAACAACGGGTTGACCGCGACCCAAGCGTTCACGCTCACGCTACTGCCACCGAACCTGCCGCCCACCATTTCGTCTCAGCCCGCCGGCCTCGCGCTCGATCCGGGTGCGACGGCGAACTTCTCGGTCGCGGTAACTGGCACCGCTCCGTTCACCTACCAGTGGCGCCGCAATGGCACCGCGATTCCCGGCGCGACGGCGTCCTCGATTAGCCTCTCCGGCGTGCAGGCCTCCAGCTCGGGTGTCTACTCCGTCGTCGTGACCAACGCCTTTGGCACCGTCACCTCGACCGGGGCCGCCCTCGTGATCAACTCCGCGCCGTCCATCACGGTGCAGCCGCAAGCGCAGGTGGTGCTTGGCGGCGGCAGTGCCTCCTTCTCCGTCGTTGCGTCGGGCAGCGGCACGCTCGCCTACCAGTGGCGGCGCAACGGCACGCCGATCGCCGGCGCCAACTCGGCCACTTTCCAGATCGCCGCCGTCGGCGCCACGGATGTCGGCAGCTACGATGTGCAGGTGACCAACCCGGTCGCGACCGTGCAGAGCTCCGCCGCGCTGCTCACCCTCGCCACTGCCCCTGCCGCGCCGCAGATCACGCTGAACCCGGTCGGCCGCACGGTCGTCATCGGCGGCTCCGCGACGCTGTATGCCGCGGCTACCGGCGCGCCCGCGCCCGCCTTCCAATGGCGCAAGAACGGCTCCGCCATCCCCGGCGCCAACGGGCCGACGCTGTCCTTCTCCAATGTGCAGGTTGGCGATGCCGCCAACTACGATGTCGTCGCAACCAACAGCGCCGGTTCCGCCACCTCCGGTCCGGCGGGCCTCACCGTCATCGCCCGCAGCTACGCCGGTGTCTACTTCGGCACCTACAGCGGCGGCATTGGGAGCTGGGCGCTCTACCTCCGCGACGACAACACCGGCGTCTTCCTGAGCTACCTGTCCGGCTCGTCCGCTCCGATCATGAGCCTCAACGTGGTCCTCGATGGCAACGGCCAGTTCACCTTCTCCCAGTCCGCCATTGCCGAGGTGGGCGGACCCGGCGAGCCGCCGCGCGCCGCCGCGCTTCTGGCCGTTACCCTCACGGCCACGGTCGGTGCCGATGGCACGGTCACCGGCAATGTCGCGGGCGGCGCCTCCGCCACCATGAGCGGTGGGATCGCGCCGGTCACGGGCGGGACGGCTGGGGTCGCGGGTTACTATCAGGCTGGCTCAGGTGCGAACGGCGTGGTCGTCCATACCATCGCTGGGCCCAACGGTGTCGCCTACGCGGTCGGCCAGGCTGGTGCGGCCTTTGATGGCGGGGCCGGCACTGTCACCAGCGGTGGCGCCCTGACGGTGTCCACCGGCCGGTCCGTAATAACCGAGAACATCAGCGCGGACGCGGGCCTCGTCTCGGGCAGCTCCAGTGGTTTCATCGCCGCGACGAGCCTCTCCGGCGGCTCCGACTCCGCCCTCGCCCGCCAGCGCCTGCTCAACATCTCCTCGCGCGCCCGGGTCGGTGCCGGCGATGCCGTCGCGATTGCCGGCTTTGTCATCGCGGGCCAGGAGGCCAAGCCGGTGCTGATCCGCGCCGTCGGCCCCACGCTTGGCGCCGCTCCGTTCAACGTCCCCGGCGCACTCGCCACGCCGCGCCTCGAGTTGTTCCGCAGCGGCAACAACACCGCCTTCCTCACCAACTCGGGCATCGCCGGAAACCGCGCGGTCATCGATGCGGCTGGCGTGCAGGCCGGCGCCTTCGCACTCGGCGCTGCCGGCGCTGACGCCGCGATCGTCACCACGCTCGCCCCCGGCGCCTACACCGCGGTCGTGAGCAGCACGACGACCACCGCTGGCGTCGCCCTCGTGGAGGTCTACGATCTCTCCGGCGCCAATCCCGGTCAGAAGCTCCTCAACATCTCGACGCGCGCCGGTGCGGGCACGGCGGAGAATCAGCTCATCGCCGGCTTTGTGATTCCGGCCGGCACCGCCAAACGCGTGCTCGTCCGGGGCGTGGGCCCCGGTCTGGCTGCCTTCGGCCTCACTGGCACGCTTGCGCAACCTGTGCTTACGCTCAGCAGCGGCGGCACAACCGTCGCGACCAACACCAATTGGAGCACGTCCGCCGATTCCGCCACGATCCGTGACGCCTCCGCGCAGGTCGGCGCGTTTCCGCTCGTGACCAACGACTCCGCCGTGATCGTCACGCTCCCGCCCGGCAACTACACCGCTCAGGTCACTGGCGTGAACAGCACGACGGGCCTCGCGCTCATCGAGGTCTACGAGTTGCCGTAGTCGTCAGCGACACGCCCTCCCTTCAAGCCCGGGCCGGCCAAGGCCCGGGCTTTCTTTTGCGCCGACTCGCCGACCCGCTCAGCGCTTCTTGTTCAGCGCCGCGCTGAACCAGTCGTTGTTCACCGCTTGTGGCGCGCGAACCGGAGTGGCCGGGGGGGCGCTGCGCCCGCCGCCAGCTGGGCGCGGGGCGCTGGCCCCCGGCGGGGCGTTCGGCCCGATCTGGGGATTGCTCCGCATCGAGAGGGCGATCCGGTGCCGCCCAAGATCGATCTCGGTCACGGTCACACGGACTTTCTGCCCTGGCTTCACCACGGCGGCAGGTTCCTGCACGAAGCTGTCGGCGAGCTGCGACACGTGCACCAACCCGTCCTGGTGCACGCCGATGTCCACGAACGCGCCAAACGCCGTCACGTTCGTCACGATGCCGGGCAGCTTCATGCCGGGTTTCAGGTCCTCGGGCTTGTTGACGCCCGCGGTGAAACTGAACGCCTCGAATTGCTCGCGCGGATCGCGGCCGGGCTTGGCCAGCTCGGCCAAGATGTCGGTGAGCGTGGGCAGGCCGACCTCCGGTGTGACGTAGTGCTCGAGCTTGATGGTCGCGCGGAGTTTTCCGTCCCGCAGCAAGTCGGCGACCGTCGCGCCACAGTCGGCGGCCATTTTCTCTACGAGGCCGTAGCGCTCAGGGTGGACCGAGCTCGCATCAAGCGGGTGAGCGGCATCGCGAATGCGCAGGAAACCCGCCGCCTGCTCGAACGCCTTGGGCCCGAGGCGCGGCACATCCTTTAGCTCGGCGCGCGATTTGAACGGCCCGCTCTCATTGCGGCGCGCGACGATCGCGGCGGCGGTCGTGGCGTTGAGGCCGGAGACGTAGCTGAGGAGTTGCTTCGATGCTGTATTGAGTTCCACGCCCACGCGGTTCACCGAGCTGACGACGGAGTCGTCGAGCGAGCGCTTGAGCGCCGCCTGATCGACATCGTGCTGGTATTGGCCGACGCCGATCGATTTCGGGTCGAGCTTCACGAGTTCCGCGAGCGGATCCATCAGGCGGCGTCCGATCGAGACCGCACCGCGCACGGTGAGATCGTGATCGGGAAATTCCTCCCTCGCGACTTCACTCGCCGAATAGATCGAGGCGCCGGATTCATTGACCATCACGATCGTAATCGCCGGCGGTAGGCCGAGGGAGCGCACGAAAGCCTCGGTCTCGCGCCCTGCGGTGCCGTTGCCGATCGCGATGGCCTCGACCTTGAAGAGCTTCACGAAGCCAAGGAGCTTTTCCTTCGCCTCCTCGGCGTGGCGATCGGGGAAGACGACGTCGTTGTGCAGCAGCTTGCCCTGCCGATCGAGGAGCACGGTCTTGCAACCCGTGCGGAAGCCCGGATCGATCGCCATCACGGCGCGCTGGCCGAGCGGCGCGGCGAGGAGCAGCTCGCGCGCGTTGTCCGCGAACACCTTGATCGCGGCCTCGTCGGCGCGCTTCTTCGAATCGAGGCGCATCTCGGTTTCCATCGCGGGGGCGAGCAGGCGCTTCGCGGCGTCCTGCACGGCGAGGGCGACTTGCTCGGCGGCGGGGTTCTTCGCCTTCACGAAGAGCGACTGCACGGTGGCGGCGGCCATCGCCTCGTCAGGGAGCTGCACGCGCATCATGAGGAACAGTTCCTTTTCGCCGCGGCGCATCGCGAGGATGCGGTGCGAGGGGGCCTTGGCCAGCGGCTCGCTCCACGCGAAGTAGTCCTTGAACTTCGCGGCCTCGGGGTCGGCTTCCTTGCCAGGGAGGACCTTGGAGGAGATGACGGCGTCCTTCTGGAAAACGGCGCGGAGCTTGGCGCGGGCGTCCTTGTCGTCGCTGAAGCGCTCGGCGAGGATGTCGCGCGCGCCGGCGAGCGCCTCGTCGGTCGAGGCGATTTTGGAAACCTGATTCTTGCCGTCGTCCGCCGTGTAGTCGCGGCCGACGTAAGCTTGCGCCGCCGCGAGCGGATCGGTTGCGGCGTCCTGCGCCAGCAGAAGGTCCGCGAGCGGCTCGAGGCCCTTCTCCTTGGCGATGGTCGCGCGCGTGCGCTTCTTCGGACGGAAGGGCAGGTAGATGTCCTCTAGGACCGTCAGCGTGTCGGCGGCGGCGATGGCTTTTTCGAGCGCGGGCGTGAGGAGATTGCGCTCCTTGAGCGAAGCGAGGATCGACGCGCGGCGCTCGTCGAGCGCGCGCATCTGCTCGAGCCGGTCGCGGATGGCGGTAATCTGCACTTCGTCGAGTTCGCCGGTGACTTCCTTGCGGTAGCGCGCAATGAAGGGCACGGTCGCGCCCTCGGCGAGCAGCTGCGCGGTGGCGGCGACTTGGAAGACTTTAACGTTCAGCTCGGCCGCGAGGCGGAGCACGTGATCGGGGTTGGGTTGCGAGGTGGCCGAAGTGGCGGCGGCGGACATGCGTGGAAAAACCGCCGAGCAGAGCGCGCGCGGGCCGACGCGCAACCAGTAAATCCTTATGCGCGCGATTGCGCGCCGCGACGACGCGTTGCAACGTGGCCCGCATGAAGCCCCTGCTCCGCGCCGTTCTCCTTTTCGTCTCGCTCACGTGCGCCGGCCTGCGCGCCTCCGAGTCGTGGCTGCCGATTGAGCGCGAGGTCGCGGAGTTGGTGAAGTCGCCCGACGTCACCATCGTCCACTTCTGGGCGCCGTGGTGCCCCAACTGCAACGCCGAGCTGAAGAGCGGCGGATGGAAAAAATTCCTCGAGGACAACCCGAAGGTTAAGGTCGTCTTCATCACGGTCCGCGACGAGCGCGACGGCGCCGCCGAGCTGAAAAAGTTTGGGCTCGGGCCGCAGAAGAATTTCCTGCATCTCCAGCATCCGAATCCGTCGCGGCGGCCGGAGACGGAGATGACCTCGTTCATGGGCCTGCGCGTGGGCTGGACGCCCGCGACCTGGATCTATCGCAACAATCGCCAGCGCTACGCGCTCAACTACGGCCAGATTCGCTTCCACATCCTCCAGCAGCTCGTGGATGACACGGACCCGAAGTGGCTGTGAGCGCCCGCCCCAGCGCCTGACGCTCATGACGGTCTCGCGCCTTGTCTCGCGGCGGTGAATGTGAACCACTCGCATTTCCGCGACCATGTCCGCCATCAATCGCTTCCTTCTCGAAAACAACCTCCGCATCGCGACCAACCCCTGCGTGTCGCCGGATTTTTGCCTCGATTGGCCTGGGCTCGGAGCGGAACTCGTCGCGGGCATACTGCTGAAGGTTTATCCGAAAAGCCGTTTTGAAACCAAGGCCGGCGCGTGGACGCTCGTGGAAAACAGCCAAGGCGATTGTGCGTGGCGGCTCGAGGCTGGGGCGACGAAGACCGACACGCTAGCGAACGGGATCGGATTGCCGGATGGCGCGGCCGCATTTCCCGCGACCTTCGCGAATCTCCTTCGCCTGAAGAACCTGATTCAGGAGCACAACCCCGCCTCGACGATTTTCCCGACGGCCGCGGAAAAGCTCGGCCAGAGCACGCTCGGCATCGGCGCGCGTTTCACGACTTTGCACTGGCCGGCGGTCGATTGGGCGATGAGCGCGCTCAGCCTCGGCGTCACCGCCAACCAAAACTCAATCCCGCGCGAGCTCGTCTACGACACCGATGTGATGCTCGCGGGCAAATTGGACACCGTGCCGTTCCCCTTCAT
>JAEUHB010000261.1 GCA_016794665.1 Opitutaceae bacterium | reverse complement strand
CCGGCCGTCGAGGCCGAGGCAGGCCGCAAGGTCGTGCCGCTCGACGACCACCAGCTGGCGTCGCGCCTTTCGTATCTGCTCTGGGCCACGATGCCCGACGCGGAGCTCTCGCGCCTCGCCGACAGCGGCACGCTGCACGAGCCGGCGGTCCTGCGCGCCCAGGTGCAGCGCCTGCTGGCCGACGCCCGGTCCCGCGCGCTGTTCGACGGCTTCGGTGCGCACTGGCTCGGGCTCGTCGAGCTGGAAACCAAGACCTTCGACGCCGCCAAGTTTCCCGCCGTGGACGCCGAGCTGCGCGCGGCCATGTATGACGAGGCGCGGCTGTTCTTCGAGAGCCTCGTGCGCGAAAACCGCAGCGTAGTCGCCTTCATCGACAGCGACTACACGTTCCTCAACGGGCCGCTCGCGCGCCTCTACGGCCTGGAGAAAACCGTCACCGGTCCCGCGATGCGGCGCGTGCAGCTCGCCGACGCCAACCGCGGCGGCATCCTCGGCATGCCCGGCATCCTGGCGACGACATCGTTTCCCCACCGCACCAGCCCCGTGAAGCGCGGCGTGTGGGTGCTCGAGCAGGTGCTCGGCGAGCACATCCCGCCGCCGCCCGCGAGCGTGCCCTCCCTGGAAAAGCAGGACCCCGCCAAGATCGCGCAGCTCACGCTCCGCCAGCGCACGGAGCTGCACACCACCGATCCCGCGTGCGCCAACTGCCACCGCATCCTCGACCCGATCGGGTTCGCGCTGGAGAACTTCGACGCCATCGGCCGCTGGCGCGACACCGACGACTCCGGCGGCCCCATCGATGCCAGCGGCGAGCTGCCCGGCGGAAAGCGCTTCTCCTCGCCCCGCGAGCTGAAGGCCATCCTCGCCGCGCGGCAGGCCGACGTCGCCCGCAACCTCACCGAAAAGCTGCTCGCCTACGCCCTCTGCCGCCAGCTTGAGGGCTACGACGAAATTGTCGTCGACCGCCTCATGGAAACTATCGCCAAGGACGGCTACCGCCTGCAGACTTTGGTCAGCGAAATCGTCACCAGTTACCCGTTCACCCAACGCCGGGTCCAATAGCCGCAACCTCCCCCGCCCCATGAGCAACCACCTCATCGATCGCCGCACGTGTTTGAAAGGCATGGGCGTCGCCCTCGCCCTGCCGCTGTTTGAGTCGATGGGCTGGGCCGAGCCGGCGAAGAAAAAGGCCGCCAAGCCGCCCGTGCGCCTCGGCTTCATGTATATGCCGCACGGCGTGATCATGGAGCAGTTCTGGCCCGCGAGCCCGGAGGGCTACCTCACCGCGCCGCCGCCCGCGCTGCGCTCGCTGCAGCCCGTGCTGAGCGAGTGCCTCATGATGAAGGGCATCTCCGGCGTGCCCATCGCCCCCTACACCAATGCGCCGCACGCCCTCGAGCTCTCGACGTGGCTCACCGCGCGCATCCCGGATCCCGATCGCCGCAGCCAGATCGCCATCGCGATCTCCGCCGATCAGATCGCGGCCAACTACGTCGGCCACCTCACGTCGTTGCCGTCGCTCGAGCTCGCGACGATGCCGCAGACACACAAGGAAAACCAGGAGGGCCTCAACGAGGGCTATTACTCGCACTGCAGCTTCCGCTCGCCCACGCAGGCGCTTCCCGCCGAGACCAACCCGCGCAACGTGCTCAAGCGGCTCTTCGGGATGCGCGACGCCGCCGCCACCTCCGGGCCGGCCAAGCAGGCCGGCGCCCTCGACCGCAAGATGCTCGACCTCGTGCTCGGCGGCGCCAAGGACCTCCGCCGCACGCTGCCGCGCGACGACCAGCACAAGCTCGACGAGTATCTCGACAGCGTGCGCTCCGTGGAGCGCCGCATCGCCGCCATTGAGTTCCGCCAGAAGGAGGCCGCGCTGGAGAAGGCCGGCGTGAGCGCCACGCAGCGCCACGCGTCCGACTCGCCGCCCATCGAGATCAAGATCCCGCTCGGCGACAAACGCAGCGAATACATGCAGGTGATGTGCGACCTCAACGTGCTCGCCTTCCAGACCGACACCACGCGCGTCAGCACCTACATCGGCTCCACGCCCAACGGTGTCTCCTACCCGGAGCTCGGCTTCAGCGACACGCACCACTCCAACACCCACCACAACTTCGAGGCCGAAAAGGTGCGGAAGGTCGCCGCGATCACGGCGTTCAACATCGAGCAGTTCGCCTACATGGTGAAGCGCATGCACAGCATCCGCGAGGGCGACGGCACGCTGCTCGACAACTGCATCATGATGTGGGGCTCCGGCCTTGAGGACGGCAACAAGCACCGCCGCGAGAACCTCCCCTTCATCGTCGCCGGCCGCGGCGGCGGCACGATCCACACCGGCCGCTTCCTGGACAACGTGCGCGGCAACCAAGGTGATTTGCTCACGACCCTGCTCGGCTGCGCCGGCGTCCCCCTCGACCGCCCCATCGGCATCGCGACCAAATCGATCACCGAAATCCGCGCGACGGGTTGAAGGAAGTCGGCAGCGAGGCCGACGCGGGCCCTTCAAAACGCTTGAGCATCAAGACGTGAACTCAGTCGGTCACATGTTTACGAAGTCTGACTGCGGGAAAAATCGCGTGGCCCCATCTTGCTCTCACAAAGCACCGACGATCAGCCTGCCCGCGGCTCGATGGTTCGCGCGACCGAGACGCCCCCTCTGGGCCTTGGCCGCCGGACTTCTCGCCGGATGCGCAACTGACACCGGCAAGGTTGGATCACAACGGGCCGCCAGTCCGATCGCGCAACCAGCACCCGCTGCGCCTTCCGCCGAGCAGGGACCGCTCGTGCTCGAACCGATTTTGGTCCAGCGAACTTCCGGCCGCGTCTTTCCAACGGGCGCCACCCCAGCGCGGATCGTGTCTAACCCGCCGCCCGTCTATCCGCCGATTCTACGAAGCCATCGCATAGAGGGCGAGGCGCGGATCTCCTTGGTCGTGAGCGAAGAGGGCTCCACCCAGGACGTAGAATGTGTCGAGGCCAACGATCGCCGGTTCGGCGACGCCGCGGTCGAAGCGGTCAAGAAGTGGCGGTTCGTTCCCGCCATGTGGCAGGGTAAACCGGTCGCGATCAGCATGCAGGTGCCGATCGTGTTCACGCTCGATGGAAAATCCTCGGCGACGGCTCCCCTGAATCGCGTGGTGACGAGCCCGCCGACGGCGGAGCTAACCGCCCTCGCGCTCACCGGGGATCCGCAGCGCGACTACCAGACCTTGCAGAGACTGCATGCCAGCCAGCCGCCGCCAGAATACGGACGCGGCAGTGATGCCTATTTCAGCTGGCTTCAGCAGCGGTCCCGAAAACGGCACGACTTGGGCCTCGAATACCTGGAGCGCTACCCCACCGATGCCCGTCGCTGGGAGATAGTGCTCACGTTGCAATACGGCAGGAATCAACGTGTGCAGGTGCTGCGCGACGGCACGAAGCAACTGGTGCCCGAGGCAGCCGAACGCGCCGCTTGGGATCGGAAATTCTATCGTTGGCTGGAAGAATTGGTCGCCGCCCGCGATGCCAGCCAACGGGCGCGCACGGACGCCTTGCGCCAGTTGATCGAGCATGGCGCGTTTAGGGTATTCCGCGGCGAACCAGACACCGAACCGGCTCTGCCCGGGAAAGTGGTGGACTGGATGGAGCGCTACGAACGCGAAAATCCAAGCTCTAGCGTGCTCGCGTCACTCTACCGCACGGTCGCGACGATGCTCAACGCGATCGAACCGCCACGCGGCACACGGTTTCTTCAGGAAAAGCGGGCAGCGCACGCCAAAGAGGATGTAGCTGACGTCATGCTCCGCCAGCGCCTCGATCGCTATCTCCGCTACATGACCGGACAGGAGCAGCCCGTGGACGAACTCCGGCGGCAGTTGCAAGCGCTGGAGCCCACGCTCGCCGACGCCTCGTTTTACCGCGGCAAAGTCGTGTTGATTGCCTCTCTCGCGGTGGATTGGGGCAGCCGGACGATGGAGCTTGAGGAACTATATCGGAAATACCACGACGCCGGGCTGGAGATTGTGCAGATCGCCTACTACAACGCGAATCGCAGCGCACCGCCTGAACAACGGGACAAGGCTGCGATGCAGCGATTTGTCGCGGCGAAACAATGGCCATGGCGCGTGGTATGGGACCCGAAGGACAGCCCCGACGAGAGTTTTGCGCAACATTGGGGTCAGAACACCATCCCGGCGATGTTCCTGATTGGTCGCGACGGACGCATCGCGCCCGAGCGAATCGGCAAACTCACCCTTGATGCGAGGATTGCCGACGAACTCTCGCGTTCGTCGCCTTGATTGCCGTCGCTTGCTTCACATCGAACGCGACGATATCCGGCGGCGGACGCTTGCCAGGCAACTGGATGGAGATGCGGGCCTCGACTTGGCGGCGGCTGTGCAAGGCGTGCATCAGCGGAATTTCGGCTGCCGGCTTTCGGACTGGACGCGGCAATGACGACAACGCGCGCAGCGGACCGTCCATCGCGCCGTCGTTTCGCGCGGCAGCCGTGGCGAGGACGATCGCAATCGACATCGGCCCGCGCCGTCCGTCATGACAGCCCTCGCCATGCACCCCGACACCCGGACCTACAACGCGGGTCAGACACCAGAGAACCGAAAAATCTGCGATCGGCTCGCACGGGAAATCGACCGGGGTCTGCCCGAGGCGGAGAACAAGATCTGGCACGCGCATCCGGTGTGGTTTCTCGAGGGCAACCCGGTCGTCGGCTACAGCAAGCTGAAGGATTGCGTGCGCCTGCTGTTCTGGAGCGGGCAGACCTTTTCCGAGCCAAGGCTCAAGGCCGAGGGCAGCTTCAAGGCGGCCGAGGCCCGCTACGTTTCCGCCGCGCAGATCGTCCCGGAGGATTTGCGCCGCTGGCTCGCGCAGGCGCGCGACATCCAGTGGGACTACAAGAACATCGTGCGCCGCAAGGGCCGGCTCGAGCGCCTCAAGTAGGACTCGCACTCGATCAGAACGCGCGCCGCCGATCTAAACGAATCGGTGAAGGACCACGGTGAAGTCCGGTTACTTGGGCAGAAACGGCTCGGGGTTTCTCAAATGATTCGTCTTCGGGTCGAGCTCCGACCTGGGAAACGATTCGGGAGCGAGTTGATGGAGCATGCGCGCGATGTTCTCAGCCAGCGTCGTCGTGATCGCCAACTCGCGGTCGGCTTCGACGCGTTTGCGCAAAATATCCTGCATTCTCCGAATGAACCTTGGACTTATTTTCTCCCAGGCGCAGAGGGCGAAAATGGCGGACGTGCATAAGCTGTTCTCCGCGGTAAATGCACCGAATCTCCTGCAGGCCGCCGATCCCTCCTCGTTAAAAATCGGCCCGAAGCCATAGCGCTCCACCAAATCGAGCAGGTGTGCGATCCCATCGTCGCCGAACTCCCGCAGGAATCCTTCCAAGATATATCGATCAACGTTTCGTGCGGCAGCTTGAGACGCGCTCGGCGACTGGATGCCGAGCGCCAAATCCCGGTGGAGCGCAAAGACGATTTTCTTCTGCTCCGCGATCGGTCGCTGCATGAGTTCGCGGAAAAACGCCTGTGGAGTATGTTCCTCAAGATAAGCCTCGACGACGGAGGTCGGGTTGAGGCGCTTCAGTCCCTTGAGGAAGAAGTCATCAGACATGTCACCACATGTAATCAGAAACACTGCATCGGGGGCCCGTGCCGTCATTTTCGGCGAAGCTCTCATTTGTCGCACGCATTCAACGAGGGTTCTATACACCGTCTGATCACGCCGCGCACCGCGCCCCGCGGGCAACTCTACCTTTTCCACCTCTTGACCGAAATTATGGTATCCCCAGTCGCCGGTCATCCAGCGCAGAAGCTTTCGGCCCGACTCACCCGCGTATTCCGGGTGTTTGCAGGCATATTTTTCCGCGGCCGCGTGCAGTTTCTCCTCGGTGTTGGCTGAAATCACGAGATACGAGAAGTCGTTCTCCCCGCTCGTGCAGAGTGACACCCCATAGAGCTTCTCGTTGCCGATTAAATCAAATAGCCTGTCTACAGCGCATTCTAGCGCCGCAACGAGCGAGCGCCTGAACCGCGCAGTCACGGGGTGGCTCCACCCTCACATCCGTGTCGTCACGCTGAAGCTCCACGTCGCGGGCTCGGCGTAGCGGTAGATGTAGTTGGGGCGGTTCTGGGCGGTGTTGTAGGACGTCGCGCCGGTAACGCGATAGCGGCCGTCGCCGACCATGAGGTCATAGATGTTGTTCACGCCGAGGCGGAACGTCGTCTGGTATTTCTGCAAGATGCGGCGGTCGTAGAGCAGGTAGCCGTGCAACGGAAACGACGCGCCGGCCTGGTAGGGCACGCCCTCGCGGATGTAGACGTTGTAGTTGGGCGTGAAGATGCCGTTGAGGCCGAGGCGCAGGCCGCGGACGCGGGGCACCTGGTAATCGAGCACGAAGCTGCCGGTGTAGGGCACGCTGCGGCGGCCGGAGACCTCGTCGGTGAGGGTGTTCGATCCGAGCACGTTGCGGGCGTTGTTCAGGACGGCGGGGAGCTCCGCCATCGTGCGATCGCCACCGGGCGCGTTGGCGGCGGCGGTGCGCTCCTCCGCGGCGGTCAGGTAGGCGCGGAATTGCGAAAAGTCAGCCTGCGCGCGCACGCGGTTTTTGGAGAACGACACGCGCGATTGCAGGCCGAGCCAACGCTGGGTCTGCAGCGTCATCTCGATGCCACGCGCCTGCTCGTTGGAGTTCACGGTGCGGCGCTCGTTGTTGAGGCCGTTCACGACCTCGATGTATTTCGGATCGCCGGGGAGGACGTTGTTCGGGTTGATGAGGTCCTCGAGCGAGACGAGGTTGAGCACGTCGGGATTCCACGCGTAGGCGGCGTTGACGCGCTTGGTCTCATAGGCCGACACGCTGTAGGTAAACTTGCGGAACAGCTCGAAGCGGAGGCCGACTTCCTTGGTCCGGCCGCG
>JAEUHB010000254.1 GCA_016794665.1 Opitutaceae bacterium | reverse complement strand
GACGAACGCGCGGGCGTTTTTCACCGGGAAAAACACGCTGGCCTTGGGGGCGGCGGTGGCGGGCGTGAGCAGGCGGCGATAGCTCTCCACGAAATGCGCGGCGGTGACGGGCGTGCCGTCGCTCCACTTGGCCTCGGGCCGAAGGTGAAAGGTGTAGGTGAGTCCGTCGGCCGAGACGGCGAAGCGCGCGGCGACGCCGGGGGTGGGCTCGCCGCCGTTGGCCCCGGGGATGAGCAGGCCCTCGAGCAACGTGCGCTCGACGGCGAACTCATCCGGCAGCGTGGTGAGCGCCGGATCGAGCGAGCCGGGTTCGTTGCGCTGGGAGACGCGGAGGGTTTGCCCGGGAGCGGAGGCGGGATCGTTTTTCGCGCAGCCGGCGAAAAGGACGCTGGCAAACGCCGTGGCGGCGAGGAGCCGGGCGCGCAGGCTATTTTTTCGCTTTGGTGCGGGCACGGTTCGGTTGGTTGAGTTCGCGCTCGATGTCCGCGATCGCCGGCAGGGCGCCGCGCAGGTTCTTCGGGAGCGAGTCCACGAGGCGCGTCTGCCATTCGGCCACGCCGATGGGCTTCTTCACGTCGCGCAGGGCATACTCGACCTTGAGCCGGTTCTTCGCGTCCTTGCACAGGAGCAGCCCGATGCTGGCGGCGTCGTGCGGGTGGCGCAGCTGGGCGTCGACCGCGGCGAGGTAGAAATTCACCCCGTGAGATAACCTCCAAGCCGTGTCTTGAGGTAGCGTTTGCCCCAGGCGGTTTTCAAATATTTCTCGCGCTTGAATGCATCGGACTGCGAGCGGCACGCCTCGAAGTAGACAAGTTCGAGAGGGCGGCGGTGCGCGGTGGACTGCACGGCGCCGTCTTCGTGCTGGCGAAATCGCATACGCAGGTCGTTCGTCGCACCAACATAGCGGTTTCCGTCTTTGAGACTTCGTAGAACGTAGACGTAGTAGAAGTTGCTCATGGAGGTGATATCTCACGGGGTTCGTCTTCCCGGCGAACTCGGGCTCGAAGGACTTCATCTTCAGATCGACCACGACGAAGCACCGCAGGCGCAGGTGATAGAACAGGAGGTCGAGGTAGAAATCCTCGCCGCCCACCTCGAGATGCACCTGCCGGCCGACGAACGCGAAGCCCGTGCCCATCGCGAGCAGGAGCTGCTGCACATGCTCGACGAGTCCGCGCTCCAGATCGCGCTCCTGCGCGGCCTCGCCGAGGGACAGGAAGTCGAACGTGTAGGGGTCCTTCAGCACCTCGCGCGCGAGGTCCGACTGCGCGGGCGGGAGCGTGCGCGCGAAATTATTGAGGGCTTTGCCGCTGCGCGCATGGAGCCGTGACTCGATCTGCACCGCGAGCACGGTGCGGCTCCAGCCGTGCTCGAGCGTCTTGCGCGCATACCAGAGGCGCGTGGCGGGCTCGTCGAGCTTGTCGAGAAGGATGAGGTTGGTGCTCCAAGGAAGCAGGGAGAGTGGATCAGGCGGAGCGTCCAATTGTCCAACGGGCTGTTGGACGATTTGTGCAACGGCCCGTTGCACAATTGGCCCATCGGCTGGCTCGCCGGTGGCCGCGCCCAATAGTGCAACAGGCTGTTGCACTATTTCGACGGACGCCCACGCCTCGGCGAACGCGCGCATGTATTTAAGATTTCTCGCCGAGAATCCGCCCATCTCCGGGAACTCCTTCCCCAAGTCCCGCGCCAGCCGCTCCACGACCTTGGTGCCCCAGCCTTGCGCCTGCTGCGCGCGCAGGATTTCGCGGCCGATGTGCCAGTAGAGGAGGATGAGCTCGCGGTTGACCGAGAGCGCGGCCTTGACCTGCGCGGTGCGGACGCGCTCCTTCAGCCCGGCGAGCAGCGGGGCGTAACCGGATGGGCTGGACGGGACTTTGCGGGCGCGTGCTTTCATCGGGACGGAACGGGCGTGATCCTCGGGCGATGCGGCGCCGGGGTCTACGGCTCCAGCCACACGTAGCGGTAGTCCGAGTGATCCATCGGCGTGGGCTGCCAGCCTTTCACGGCGGGATGGAGCAGGTAGACGTGCGTGTTGAAATAGAGCGGGATGATGGGCGCGGCGTCGAGGAGGTGCGCCTCGGCCTGCTGGAGCACGGCGGCGCGGGCCGCGGCGTCGACGACCGTGGTCGCGCGCGCGAGGATCGCGTCGTAGGCGGGATCGGTCCACCCGGTGTGGTTGTTGCCGGAGCCGGCGAGCCACATGTCGAGGAACGTCGTGGCGTCGAGGTAGTCGGCGGTCCAGCTGCCGAGCAGCACCTGGTAGTCGCCCGCGCGGCGGTTGGCGAAGACGACTTTGTATTCCTGGTTCACGAGACGCACATCGACGCCGAGGTCGCGGCGCCACATCTGCTGGATCGCTTCGGCGACGAGGCGAAGAATCTCGGAGTTGTTATAGAGAATCTCGATGGGCGGGAGGCCGGCGCCGCCGGGGAAGCCCGCCTCGGCGAGGAGTTTTTTCGCGGCTTCGACATCGTAGGCCTTCAGCGCCGGCGGGGTGTAGCCCTTGAGGAAATGCGGCGTGAAGCTCGGCGCGGGCTGGCGGCCGCCGGGCAGGATCTTGTTGGCGATGGTGTCGCGATCGACGGCGAGGGCGAGGGCGCGGCGCACGCGGACATCCGTGAAGGGCGCCTTGCGGACGTTGAGCCGGAAGAAAAACGTCTCGAGGTTGTGGTCGATGCGGAGCGCCGAGTTTTTGTCGCGCTGGAGCGGCAGGACCTTGGCGAGCGGGAGCGACCACGTGGCGTGGAGCTGGCCGGAGCGGTAGGCGCGCTCCTCGGCGTCGATGCTGTCGGTCGGGTAGAAGTGGACGGCATTCAGGCGCACGCGCGCGCGGTCGTAGTAGGTCGGCGATTTTTCGACGACGACGCGCTGGTGCGGCGACCATTCCTTGAGGACGAAGGGCCCGCTGGAGACGAGGTTGCCGGGCTTGGTCCACGCGGAGCCGCGGCGATACGGATCGCCGGCGGCGGCGATGGCGCGGACGTTGACCGGGCGCCAGGGCGAGTTGAGCAGGATCTGGAGGAAATAGGGCGCGGGGTGCGTGAGCGTGGCGACCAGCGTGCGGGCGTCGCGCGCGACGGCACCCACGGTCGAAAAGTCGGTGGTCTTGCCGGTGTGGTAGGCCTCGGCCCCGCGGAGCAGGTAGAGGAAATACGCGTAGTCGGCGGCGAGCGCGGGCGTAAGGATGCGGCGCCACGAATCGACGCAGTCCTGGGCGGTGATGGGCTCGCCGTTGCTCCACTTGGCGTCGGCCCGGATGTGAAACGTGTAGGTCAGGCCGTCGGGGGAAATCTCCCAGCGCTCCGCGAGGGCGGGCACGGGGTTGAGCGAGACCGGCTCGAACGTGATGAGCGGATCGAAGAGCGACTGGATGATCTTGGCGTCGCCGAGGCCGGTGACCGTCTGCGGATCGAGGTCGGTGGGTTCGGAGCCGGTGCTGATGTGGAGGATGCCCTCGCGGTTGCCGCGGGCGACGGCGGTGTCGCGCTTGGTGCAGGAGGCGAGGAAAGGAAGGGCGAGAGCCGCGAGGAGCGCGCAGCGGCGCGAAAGACGGGAGAGTTTCATGAGCGGGAAAGGAGGGCGACGGCGTGGGCGGCGATGGCGAGGCCGCGGCCGAGGTCGCCGACGCCCTCGTTGGTGGTGGCCTTGAGGCCGATTTCGTCGGGGAGGAGGCCGGTGGAGTGGGCGAGCGCGGCCTTCATCGCGGCGAGGTGAGGGTAGATCTTGGGTTTCTCGGCGATGACGGTGGCGTCGAGGTTCGCGATGTTGAAGCCCAGCTTGGTGATTTCGGCGACGACGCGCTGCAGCAGGACCTGCGAGTCGATGTTCTTGTAGGCCGGATCGGTGTTGGGAAAAAAGTGGCCGATGTCGGGCAGGCCCGCGGCGCCCAGCAGCGCATCGCAGATCGCGTGGGTGAGGCAGTCGGCATCGCTGTGGCCGTCGAGCCCGTAGTCGGTGGCGAACTTCACCCCGCCGAGCACGAGCGGCCGGCCGGCGACGAGGCGGTGGATGTCGTAGCCGTGGCCGATGCGGTATTTCATGGCGCGGATGCCTCGCGCGACAGCAGGAACTCGAGATACGCCAAGTCCGCGGGAGTCGTGAGCTTGGGGTTCGGGTGCGCGTTCTCGAGCAGCGCGACCGGGTGGTCGAGTTGCTCGACGGCCTGGGCGTCGTCGGTGACGGCGAGCTTCTTCTTCGCGACGCGGGCGTAGGCGCGGTCGATGAGATCACGCGAAAAAACCTGCGGGGTCTCCATGGCCCAGAGGCGGCTGCGGTTAAGCGTGCGGAGGTGGCCGTCGTCGCGGTGTTTCTTGATTGTGTCGGTGACCCGGTGGGCGAGGACGACAGCGTGTTCGCGGCGGACGATCTTGTGGAGGGCGACGAGCTGCTCGGGGCGGATGAGTGGACGCGCGCAATCGTGGATGAAGACGTGCGCGATGTCGGTGGGCAGCGCGGCGAGGGCGGCCATCACGGAGTCCTGCCGCTCGCGTCCGCCTTGCACCAGCACCGAGGGAGTGGGCGCGTAGGCCGAGAGCGCGATCATCTGCTTCTGGTCGCGGTAGACGACGACGTAGAAATCCGCGATCAGGCTGCGCATGAAGGCGGCGGCGGACCACGCGAAGACGGGGCGGCCGGCGAGCGGGGCGAGGACCTTGTCGGCGACGGCACCGGCCATGCGCGAACCGCTGCCGGCGGCGAGGAGGATGGCGGCGGTGCGGCTCATGAGGCGAAGTTGCAGGTTGAAAGGTAAAAGTCGAACGAGCCTAGCCGCGAACTCAGGCGCCGGATAATTCCCCGAGGATCGCGCGGGCGGCGGCGGCGGGATCGGGGGCCTTGAAGATGGGACGGCCCACGACGATGTAAGTCGAGCCGGCGCGGGCGGCCTCGGCCGGGGTCATGATGCGCGTCTGGTCGTCGGCCTTGGCGTCGCGCGGGCGGATGCCAGGCGTG
>JAEUHB010000245.1 GCA_016794665.1 Opitutaceae bacterium | reverse complement strand
ACCGCAACCCCCGGCACCGATCCCACCGCGACAATCGAGATCGTGACGATTCACGGCGAAAGCGTCTTCCGCCGCGAGCTGCGCGCTTCGGAGTTGCGCGCCCCCTGAAACCGCCGAGCCTTGGCTACGTTCCCCGTCCGCCAACGTAGCCCCGTTTCTTTCCCATGCGTTACCCCCGCCGCTTCCCCTCGCGCCGGCTGCTTCTCGCCGCCGCGCTCGTGACCACGCTTTCACTCCGCGCCGCCGAGCCCGCCGGCACGCTCACCGGCAACGTCAGCAACGCCGCCACCGGCAACCTGCTCGAGGGCGCGCGCGTCGAAATCCCCGCCGCCGGCCTGGCGACCCTCACCGATCTCTCCGGCCGCTACGTGCTCGCGCCGATCCCGGCGGGCGCGCACGAGGTGGTCGTCACCTACACCGGCCTCGATGTCGCGCGCACGCCCGTGACCATCGGCGCCGGCCAGCGCGCCGTGCGCAACTTCGACCTCACGAGCGCCATCTACAAGCTCGATGCCTTCAAGGTCACCGGCGAGCGCGAGGGCGGCGCCGCCGCGATCACCGCGCAGCGCGTCGCCGACAACGTGAAGAACGTCGTCGCCATGGATCAGTTCGGCACGCTGCCCAACATGAGCGCGAGCGAGGTCGCGCTCAATCTCCCCGGCGTCGGCGGCGTGCTCAACGAGGCCGGGCTCGTCGCCGGCTTCACCATCCGCGGCATCCAGCCGGGCCTCAACACCGTCACGATGGACGGCGTGCTCCTCACCAGCCGCGACGACGGCCTCTCGCGCGCCACGCAGCTGCACGTCTACAACAGCGCGATGTTCGACCAGATGGAGCTGACCAAGGGACACACGCCCGACAAGGGCGCCGACTCGCTCGGCGGCACACTCAATCTCAAGAGCCGCTCGCCGCTCGCGATGAAGGAAAAGCGCCGCATCACCTACAACGCCTCCACGCGCTTCGCGCCGAGCTTCACGACCCAGGTCCCGCTCCGCGAGGCGCACCGTTTTCATCCGCTCATCAATGTCGGCTACCAGGAGGTGTTCAGCGTGCTCGGCGGCGACCGCAACCTGGGCATCTTTGCCAACGTTTTCTACAGCGAGCACGCCACCGGCTGGTTCATCACCGTGCGCGACCACCAGAACACGCCGACGGCGCCGGCCTTCGTCTTCGACTACCGCACGACGGACACCTACAACCCCCACACGCAGGCCAGCGTCAACCTCAAGGCGGACTACCGCCTGACCCCCGCGACCAAGCTCACGCTCTCTCTGCTCGCCAACGACAACGACGAGAAATTTCGCCGCCGCTACGAGACGCGCGCGTTCACCAACCAGAATGTCGGCACGGCGGCGAATTCCGGCATCGCGCCCGGCTTCACCGACCGGCTCACGCAGGTGCGTGGCATCCCGGCCTCCACGATCCAGACCACGATGACGGGACCGAACAACGTCTTCGTGCGCATGCGCAACGCCGACCTCAGTGTCGAGCACGACGCCGGCCGCCTCCAGGTCGACGCCCGCGCGAGCTACAACCACACCCACGTCAACCGTGGCAACGGCAAGGGCGGCGTCCTTATCAACCAAATCACCGGCGTCGGCTGGACCCTCGATCGCACAGCCAACGACATCCACCCGCGCTTCACGCAGACCGAGGGCCCCGACTTCACCAATCCCGCCAACTGGCGCCCCGCCCCCGCCAACGCCCTCACCAACGCCGACGCCCAGAACGATCGCGAGGTCCGCGAGCTCAACGGCAACGCCCGCTACCAGCTGCCGCTGCCCGGCACCGTTTATCTCAAGGCCGGCGCGCAGCTCCGCGAAAACTTTGCCGGCGACATCGATCGCGGCCGCCGTTGGAACTACATCGGCACCGGCGCGCTGCCCGCGAGCCCGGGCCTCCTGATGTTCGATCAGGTGAAGACGGGGCGCCGGATTCCCCAGTGGGAGGCCTCCGATTTCATCAGCACCCGCCAGCCGGCGAACCCCGCCCTGTGGCGCGAGGACGCCTATTTTCACGAGGCCGCCAAATTCATCGGCACACGTGCCGTCACCGAGACGGTCACGGCCGGCTATGTCATGACGCAGGGCCGCATCAGCCGCACTGGTTTCCTCGCGGGCGTCCGGGCCGAGCGCACCGAGACCGAAAGCCGCGGCTTCGTGCGCGCTCGTGTCCCGAGCCCGGCCGCGCTGCAGCAATCCGATCCCGCCGGCGCCGCCGCGCGCGACTACGCCGGCACGCGTCGCCACCTCGAGGGCCGCTACACCAAGGCGTTTCCCAGCGTGCATCTCAACCATGACCTCACTTCCAACCTGAAGGCCCGGCTCAGCTGGTCCACGAGCTTTGGCCGCCCGCCGCTTTCGAACCTCCTTCCCAACGAGACGCCCAACGAGGCCGCGCAGACGGTCACAATCAACAATCCCAGCCTGCTCCCGCAGACCGCACGAAACTGGGACGCCTCGCTTGAGTATTATTTCGAGCCCGTCGGCGCGATCACCGCCGGCTGGTTCCACAAGTCGATCCGCGACTACATCCTCAACAACGTCGAGGGCGGTCTCGTCGCTGCGGGCAATGCCAACGGCTTCGGCGGCGAATACGCCGGCTTCCGCATCCTCACCCGCGCCAACGCCGGCACCGCCACCGTGCAGGGCTGGGAATTCACCTACCAGCAGCAGTTCACGTTTCTCCCCGGGCTGCTGAGGGGCCTCGGCGCCTCCGCCAACTACACGGTGATCGAGACCGCGGGCGATTTCGGCGGCTCCACCTCCCGGAGCACCAACGAGGTCCCGGGCTTCATCCCGCGCACGGGTAACTTCTCCCTGGCGTGGCGGCACCGCGGGTTCAGCGCCCGCGTCGCGGTCAACTACGTCGGCACGCACATCACGAATTTCAGCGCCGCCACGCCGCACCGGAACCTCTACCGCGACTCGCGCGTGATCACGACGCCCGGCGTCGCGTGGCACTACCGCCCGGGGATAACCCTCACCGCCGATGTGCAGAACCTCTTTAACGAGCCGGAAGCCTTCTACCGCGGCTCGCGCGATCGCATCCAATCCTACAACATCTCCGGCACCACCGTCATTCTTGGTGTCAACGGCCGCTTCTGATCACTCCGTCTTCTCCCCTACCCGCCATGCGCTTCTTGCTTCGCGCCCTCCTCCTCACCGGCCTCATCGCCGTCGCCTCCGCCGCGTCCCGCGCGCCCAACCTGATCTACATCGTCAGCGACGACCAGGGCTTCGACCTCGCGTGCTTCGGCTCGAAGCAGTTCGTGACGCCCCATCTCGATCGGATGGCGGCGGAGGGCGTGCGCGCGACGAATTTCTACGTCACCGCCTCCGTCTGCACCCCTTCGCGGAGCGGCGCCATCACGGGCCGCTACCCGCAGCGCAACGGCACCTACGAGATGATCCGCAACAACATGGTCAACTACGGCCACCGCTACACGAAGTCCGAATACGCCATCTCGCCCGAGATGACGCTCGGCCTCGACGTGCGCGAGCTCACCTTCGGCGACGTGCTGCGGACGGCCGGCTACCGCAACGCGTGCTTTGGCAAGTGGGACATGGGCCAGGCGCGGCGCTTCCTGCCGCTGCAGCGCGGCTTCGATGTCTTCGTCGGCCACGGCAACAATGGCATCGATTTCTACACGCACGAGCGCTACGGCGCGCCCTCCATGTTCCGTGGCAACCGCCTCTCGCTCGACGACAAGGGCACCTACTCCACGGACCTTTTCCGCCGCGAGGCCCTCGCGTTCATCCGCGAGAACCGCACGCGTCCGTTCTGCCTCTACCTCCCCTTCAACGCCCCGCACGGCGCTTCCAACCTCGAGAAGGATTCCGTCCAGGTCCCCGCGCACTACCTCGCGAAATACTATCCCGGCCGCAGCCACACCGACCGCGAGGTGATCTACGCCGGCATGATTTCCGCGATGGACGAGGCCATCGGCGAGATCTTTGCGACGCTCCGCGAGCTCGGTCTCGATCGCGACACGCTCGTGCTCTTCCACGCCGACAACGGCCGCAACGGCGCCCGCATCGACGACATCCGCCTGCGCGGCGGCAAGGGCAGCGGGTTCGAGGGCGGTCTCCGCGTGCCGTTCATCGCGCGCTGGCCCGGCGTAATCCCCGCGGGCCGAACGACGCACGAGTTCATCACCGCGTTGGAGATCCTGCCCACGCTTGCCGCTGCCGCGGGCGCAGCGCTCCCCTCCGGGGTGAAGTATGACGGCTTCAATCTGCTCCCCGTGCTGCAAGGCAAAACGCCCTCGCCGCGCCGCGAGATGTTCTGGGACTTCCCCGACGCCTACCAAGCCGCTCGCGTGGACCATTGGAAGTGGGTCTCCTACACTCCGCGCGGCCGTCGCGGCGAGGTCCCGGACAAAGAGGAACTTTACGATCTCGCCGCCGACCCGGGTGAGGAAAAGAATCTCGCGGCCGCTCAGCCGCAGAAAATGGCCGACTTGAAAAAACGCTTCGCCGCCTGGCAGGCGGAGATGGAAGCGGCCGAGCCGCGCGGGCCGTTTCGGAATTTCTGAGGCGGCACGCGTGGCCCGCCTCGTGAGAGGCGGGACGGTCGGCCCGCAAACTACCGTCGATCCCTGCTCTCACGAGCAGGGCTACCCGATCACAGCGACTGCGCCGCCGCGACCACGGCCTCGACGGTGACGCCGAGCTCCTTGAAGGCGATGGGCGCCGGCGCGCTGACACCGAAGCGATCGATGCCGACGACCTTGCCGTCGAGGCCGACATACTTCGACCACAGCACGGTAACGCCCGCCTCGACCGCGACGCGCTTGCGGCACGACGCCGGCAGCACGCTCTCGCGATACTCAGCGGACTGGCGCTCGAAGCGCGACGTGCAAGGCAGCGACACCACGCGCACGCCTGCGCCCAGAGCCTTGGCCGCAGCGAGCGCCAGCTGCAGCTCGCTGCCGGTGCCGATGAGGATGTGTGTAAGCGGCGCGGTCTCCTTGAGCGCGATGTAGCCGCCCTTGAGCACGCCTTCGCGGCGCGCCTGGACGGGAATCTCATTCAGGTTGGGCAGCGCCTGGCGCGTGAGCGCGAGGAGCGTCGGGCCATCGGTGCGCTCGAGGGCCGCGGCAAACGCGCCGGCGGTCTCCTCCGGATCCGCCGGGCGGATCACATCGAGGCCCGGAATCACCCGCAGGCCCGAGATCGTCTCGACGGGCTGGTGGGTGGGCCCGTCCTCGCCCACGCCGATGGAATCGTGCGTGTAGATGTAAACGACCGGAAGCTTTGCGAGCGCGGCGATGCGCATCGACGGGCGCGAGTAATCCGCAAATACGAGGAAAGTCGCGATGCTCGCGCGGAACGTCCCGTCGTAGGCCACGCCGTTGGCGATCGCGGCCATGCCGTGTTCGCGGATGCCGAAGCGGATGTTGCGGCCGGCGCGGTTCGCGGGCTCGAAATCCTTGTCGGCGGCGATGTAGTTGAGCGTCGAGCCGTAGAGATCGGCGCTCCCGCCGAAGAGCAGCGGCATCGCGGCGGCGAGCGGCTGGAGCACGTCGCGGCCCGCGGCGCGGGTGGCGAGCTTGGCGTCGGCGGGGAAGACCGGAATTTTTTCCAAGAGTGCGGCGGCGCCCGGCGCCTTCGCGGCGGAGTCGAGCAGCGCTGACTTCTCGGGGTTGGCTTCGCGCCACGCCTTGAGGGTCTTGTGCCACTTGTTGCAGGCGCGCACGAGGCGGGCCTTGTGCGAAGCGAAGTAGGCCTTCACGTCGTCGCTCACGAAGAAGTGCTGATCCGCCGGCAGGCCGAGCGACGCGCGCGCGGTGTCGGCGAACTTTGCGCCGCCCTCGCCGTGGCCCTTGGCCGTCCCCTGCACCTCGGCGATGCCCTTGCCGATGATCGTCTTGGCGATGATCAGCTGGGGCTTTCCGCTCTTGGTTTTCTTCGCCTTGTTGAAGGCCTTCAGCACCGCGGCCATGTCGTGGCCGTCGATGGTCTGCACGTCCCAGCCGATGGACTTGAAGCGCGCGGCGGCGTTTTCGCTCTGCGTCTTCGCGGCCATCGCGTCGAGCGTCACGTCGTTCGCGTCGTAGATGAGGATCAGGTTGTCGAGCTGCTGGTGGCCGGCGAACGCCGCGGCCTCCATCGCCACGCCTTCCTGCATGCAACCGTCGCCCGCGAGGCACACGACGTGGTAGTCGAAGATCGCGTGCTCGGCGGTGTTGAAACGCGCCGCGGCCATCTGGCCGGCGAGCGCCATGCCGACGGCATTGCCGATGCCCTGGCCGAGCGGGCCGGTCGTGGCCTCGACGCCGGGCGTCTCATGAAACTCCGGGTGGCCGGGCGTCGTGCTGTGCAGCACGCGGAATTTTTTCACCTGCTCGATCGGCACATCGTAGCCACTCAGGTGCAGCCAGCCGTAGAGGAACATCGAGCCGTGGCCCGCGGAGAGCACGAAGCGGTCGCGGTTCATCCAGCGCGGGCGCTCCGGGTTGTGCGAAAGCGCATGCCCGAAGAGCACGGCCCCTACGTCGGCGGCGCCAAGCGGCAGGCCGAGGTGGCCCGACGAGCAGGCATGAACGGCGTCGATGGCGAGCCCGCGGGCTTGGTTGGCGGCCTTGGCGAGGAGATGAGTTTGCAACGTCATGAAAAAAATCGCCCCAGACGTAGCGGGCGCCACCCCGACGGGGAAGCCGAATCTCGGGCGGTGACGCAGATGCGTCCGGCGCCTTGCACGACCAGCTGAGGCGCCCAAGCTGCTGCACCGAGCGATGGACTACCCCTTGATTGGCACACAAGCGACAGCTGAGAGAAAACACCTACGGGAAGAGCTCATGGCGGTGGCCATCGCCGTGGCCGTAGTCGCTGGCACATGGTTGCTGCTAGCTCCAGGTGAAAAAATGAGAGATGCCGAGCGCTCATTTGCACTGGATGCGCTCTACGCTGACCCGAGGGTAATTTCGGCGATCGGCCGGATCCAAGATTACCACCTCCGCTATGAGCCGGGCGGCCGGCGTGGAGCCCGCATGCACTATCGCACCATAAAGGATAGCATCGTCGCCGGCAGGATTTGTTTCACCGCCACAGGAACAATCGGCACGGCTTGGGTTGAGATTCACTATCGATGGAATCGCGTCACCGGAGAACGCAGCATCGGTGATATCCATCTCCAGCGCCTCTACTGAGCGCGCAATCACGCGCCTCAGTTCTCCTCCAGGTTCTCCGGCTCGCCCGCCTCGAGCTTCCACTGCGCACCCTCGCGGCCCAGCACGATGCGCCAGAGGCGCTCGTCCTGCGCCTGCGCGAGCAAATCATCCGGCACATCCGTGACGACCCACGTGTTGTGCTTCATCTCGTTCTCGAGCTGGCCCGCCGACCACCCGGAGTAGCCGAGGAACGCCCGGAGGTGCGTGCCTTCCTCGCCGGCCAGCTCCCGCGCCTTCTCCGGCTCGATGCCAAAGTGCAGCCGGAAGCCGTCGTCCCGCGACTGCCACGCGGCGAGCACGACCTGATCGGTCTGAACCGGGCCGCCGCCAAAAATCGGGACTCCCGCGAGCGGGCCGAGCGCAAAGTCCCCGCTCAGTTCGCCGAGTCGCTTGCCGAGCGGACGGTTGAGCACCACGCCCATCGCGCCTTCCTCGCTGTGCGCCGACATCAGCACCACGCTGCGGCGGAAATTCGGATCCTTCAGCGCCGGGTGCGCGAGCAGCAGCGAGCCAATCAGGCTGTCCCGTTTCGCTTTTCGTCGGCCTTGCATGGTGAACGCGCCGGACGCAGCGCGCGTCTCAGAGTTTCAACACCTGCACGCCTGCGTCCGCCAGCAGCGGTGCGACCAGCGGATCGTTGTGGTAGTCGAGGCGGTATTTCACCTGCGCGATGCCGGCCGCCGCCATGATCTTCGCGCAGTTGATGCACGGATAGTGCGTCACGTAGGCGACGCAGCCCTCGACCGAGCTGCCGCGGCGGGCCGCGTCGGCCACGGCATTTTGCTCCGCGTGCACCGTCGCCTGCTCGTGGCCGTCGCGCAACCGCGACACGTGGGGCGTGCCAGGCAAGAAACCGTTGTAGCCCGCGGCGACGAGGCGGTTCTTGCGCTCGCCCCCCGTCACAATCACGCAGCCGACGTGGAGCCGCTCGCAGTTGGAGCGCGAGGCCATGAGCACGGCTGTCGCCATGAAATACTCGTCCCAAGACGGGCGGTGCGGAAAGCTCTCCGCCGCCTCGGCAATCAAGTCGACGGGCTGGGTGGCGGCGGCAGCGGGCGGAAAGGCGGGCGAGGCGCTCATGGCAACGCGCGGGACGTTGGAGCGCCCGCCCCGCGCGGGCAATCCCCGCGTTGGAACTTCCGCGGCGCCCAACTCCACGATTGAGCTTCGGCGCCGCGCCCCTCCATCTTCGCCCTCGCGCCTTCCGCCTTCCGACCGAAATGCCCCCGCCGCTCCCGCCCATCCTCGCCCCTTCGCTCCTCGCCGGGGACCACGCCAACCTCGCCGGGAGCGCACGCACCGTCGAGGACCTCGGCACTAAGTGGCTTCACCTCGACCTGATGGACGGGCATTTCGTGCCCAACCTCACCTTTGGCCCCGAGACGCTCGCCGCGCTGCGCCGCGCGGGCTCGAAACTGTTTTTCGACACGCACCTGATGCTGGCCGAGCCCCACCGTTACCTCGAGGCCTTCGCCAAGGCCGGCGCCAACCTCATCAGCATTCACATCGAACCCGCCTACGACCATGCCGCCGCGCTCGCGCGCATCCGCGCCCTCGGCTGCCAATGCGGCATCGTGCTCAACCCCGGCACTCCCGCCGCCGCGATTGAGCCCGTGCTCGCGCTCGTCGATCTCGTGCTCGTGATGACCGTGCAGCCGGGCTTCGGCGGCCAGCCTTTCCGCGCGGACATGCTGCCCAAGCTCCGCCAGATCGACGCGTGGCGCCGCGAGCGCGCGCTCAATTTCCGCCTCGAGGTCGATGGCGGCATCGACCTCGCGACCGCCGCCGACTGCCGCGCCGCGGGCGCGGACACGTTCGTCGCCGGCACGTCCTTCTTCCGCGCCGCGGACAAGGCGGCCTACGCCGCCGCGATCGCGCGAATGTAGCGGCGCGACAATCCTGGCCTACTGGCCGCGCGCGATCGCCTCGGCCCGCGCATACCGCGCGCGGAATTCCGCGGCCAGCTCGCTCGCGAGGCGCACTTCGTCGACCTTGTTCTTCGACGTGAGCGCGCGCTTGATCGCACCGCTTGCCTGCTCGTAGGCGACGAAGTCGATCGCTTGCAGCTCAGCGAGGGCCTTGGCTCGCGCCGCCTCCGGCGCGGCGTGAATAGCGCGCCAGGCGCGCGTCAGCTCAGCGTGCGTGTCCTGGCACATCACGCGGACCACGAAGGCCATCTCGCGGAACAGCCGCCCCGTCCAGGCCTCGCGATAGATGAGCGGATCGCGCTGCTCGAACGGCGACTCCCCGGGATCGCTGCGCAATGCGTCCAAACCCTCCGTCATGTAGAAGTCACGTCGCACCGGCATGCGCCGCAGCGGAAAGCGTTCCGGGCCGCCTGGTGTGCCGGGGCGCAGGTTCCAGAGTTTTTGCCCCTCCGGCGACAGCGTGAAATCAATGAACGCCTCCGCGATCGCCCGGTTTTTCGCACCGCGCAGGAGCGCGATCGGATCGACCGAGGCAACCGAGCCGCCCGCGGGCGTGACGTAGCCGACGCGCTCCTTGGCGTTGCGCCGGCGCACGGCCTCCTCCTGCTGGCGACCGTAGAAGTCGATGCTGAGGCCCGCGGCGCAGTTGCCCGCCGCCACGTCGATGGGCGGTTTCTGGGACGTGTCGGTGAAATAGCGCGCGTTGGCCCCGATGCGCTGGATGAGCCGCAGCCCGTCGAGCCAGCCCTCGCGAATCGCCTCCGCCTCGGGCCGGCCCGCGTTGAGCCGCCGCTGCATCTGCTGCTGCACGACGTTCTCAAACGCCTTCGCCACGGATCCGCTCTTCGTCGGGTCGGCGAGGGCGACTTCGCCCACGAGCCGCGGATCGGCCAGGTCATCCCACTGCGCGGGCTCGCGCCTGAAGCCGAGCCGCGCGAGCGCGTCGCGGTTGAAGATGATGCCGTAGGCGCTCAGCACCGTGCCGATCCACAGGCCGTTCGGGTGCCAATAGTCCTCGCCCCCCACGCGCCGCGGGATCACGGCGTCGGTGAACCACTCCGGATGCCGCCGCATCACGCCGGAATCGACGAGCCGGCCGGCCTGCGCCTGCCGCTCGAAATCGTAGGTGCCGCCGCCGAAGAAAAGATCGATGCCGCAGCCGAGGTCCGAGGCGAGGAACGCCGCGCGCGCCTCGCGCACCGCCGCGGGCGCGTCGGCCGGGAGCCGCCCGTTTTGGAAGCCCGCCTGAATCTCCGCGCTCCATTTGCGGCCGAGCGTGCGCGTCCAGTGGAGCTCGAAGGCCGTCACATACTCGCCCTCGAGGAAACGCGCGATGTCGCTCGTCCCGCCGACCATGCGCCAGTCGATCGCGACGGTGCGGCCGGTCCTGGCCCGATGCCACGCCGCGAAGCCCTGCGCAAACTCGGAGCGGATCGCCTCATTGTGCGGGGTGATGACGACGACCACGTCGTCGGCTTTCGCCGCTGTCGGCCGCCCCGGCCGCAGCGCAAAGGGCACCGCGACGAGCGCCACCAGCGCGAAGATGATGAGCCCGCGTTTCACTCCGTCAGCACCACGACATCCTCCGGTTCGGCGCGGGCAAACACCTCGCCGCGCGCCGCCTGCTCGATGAAGCGCGGGTTGAGCTCGATGATCTTCAGGTGCTGCGCGCCGGCGAGCAGGTCGTATTGCGCGATCTCCCCGAGATAAATCGCCGCCCCGATTGTGCCCCGGACGCAGTTGCCCGCCTGCGCCTCGCGGTGCAGCGTCCAGCATTCCGGCCGCACGGAGAGCGTCACGGCGGCGCCGGCCGCCGGCGCCGCCGCGGGATTCCCGGGCACGCCCTCGAACCGACCGATCGCCGTGTCGACGACCGCGCGCCCGCCCCCGGCGCTCACGACCTTGCCCGGGATGAAGTCCGTCTCGCCGATGAAGTCGGCCACGACCTTGCACGTCGGCCGACGGTAGACTTCGCGCGGCGATCCGACCTGCAGGATCTTCCCGCGATCGAGGATCGCCATCCGGTCCGACACCGAGAGCGCCTCCTTTTGATCGTGGGTCACGTAGACGGTGGTCAGCTTGAACTCCTTGCAGACGCGGCGGATTTCCGCGCGCATCTCGAGGCGGAGCTTGGCGTCGAGGTTGGAGAGCGGCTCGTCGAGCAACAGGCAGCGCGGCCGGATCACGAGGGCGCGTGCAAGCGCCACGCGCTGTTGCTGGCCGCCGGAAAGCTGGTTGGGGCGGCGCTCCGCATACGCGCCCATGCGCACCGATTCGAGCGCCTCGCTGACCCGGCGCTTGATCTCGTCCTTGGCGACCTTCCGCTCCTCGAGGCCGAAGGCCACGTTCTGCGCGACGGTCATGTGCGGCCAGAGCGCGTAGCTCTGAAACATCATCCCGGTGTTCCGCTTGTGCGGCGCGAGGGTCGTCACGTCCTCGTCGCCGAAGAGAATCTTGCCCTCCTCCGGGATGTAGAAGCCCGCGATGCTGCGCAGCAGCGTGGTCTTGCCGCAACCGCTGGGCCCGAGGAGGAAGAACAGCTCGCCCGGCGCGATCTCGAGGTCGAGGCCCTGCAATGCCGTCGTCGCGCCAAAGCGTTTCGTGAGCTGCCGGATGCTGATCGAGATCATGCGCGGCTCCTTTCCACACGGCGCCGGCGCGGAGGGCAAGCGACGAAGCGCCGGGTCGCAAGGAACAGGTTGCCTCCCGCCTTGCGCTTTGTCTGGCTCGCCGCTCCCTCATGCCCGCCAAGAAGAAGCCCGCCCCGCTCCACCCCGACCTCTCCGAAGTCCTCCTCACGGAGGCGCAGATCATGCGCCGCGTGAAGTCCATCGCCGGCGAGATCAAGGCCGTCTATGGGGACGGCGAGTTCACCATCATCGCCCTCATCAACGGCGCCGTCATGTTCACCGCCGACCTGATGCGCGAGATCGACAACCCCGTGCGCCTCGACTGCATCCGCGTCTCGAGCTACGGCACCAAGACCAAGTCCATCGGCACGCCGCAGATCATCCACAGCCTCACGCTTGATATCGCCAAGCGCCACGTGCTGCTCATCGACGACATCCTCGACACGGGCAAGACGCTGAAGCTGGTCTGCGACCTCGTGCGCGAACTCAAGCCCGCCAGCCTCCGCACCTGCGTGCTCCTCGACAAAAAAGCGCGCCGCGAGGTCGCGATGGAAGCCGACTTCGTGGGCTTCGACATCCCGAACAAGTTCGTCGTCGGCTACGGCCTCGATTTCGCCGAGCGCTACCGCAACCTCCGCGGCATCGGCGTGCTCCGGCCCGACCGGCAGAACGCCGGCGCGTGGGCGACGGGGTGAAACCGGTCAAACGTAGGGGCGCGGCTCGTCCGCGCCTTTCGCATCAGCCCATCCGGTAGCCCGCTTCGTGAGAAGTGGGATGACCCGCAAGTGAATCCGACACCTTCCCGCTTCTCACGAAGCGGGCTACCAAGCTCCCTCAGAGCCGCGCCGCCCACCGCAGCCGCAACTCGCGCGACGGCTCGCGGCCGTGGCCCGTGAGAATCAGCCGGCTGGACATGACCCACATCGTGGCAAACGCGGTCGTGTCCGCCGTCTCAACCATGCCCTTCATGGTCACGAACGGCACGCCGTTCCGCTCCGCAAAATTCCCCGCGTGGTTGTGGCCGTTGATCCACGCGACGAAATTCGGATGCCGGTCGAGCACCGCAAGGACCTCCGCGGCGTTCCAGACGTTGTGCTGATCTTCCGGCCACGCCGGGTGGTGCGCGAAGACGATCACGGCCCGTCCGGCCGCGCGTGCCTCCGCGCAGGCGCGGTCGAGCCACGCGAGCTGCGCCGCGCCGAGGCCGCCGTTCCACGGCTGGGCTTGGCGAAGCTTCGCCGCCTTCACGCGCGCGAGCTCGGCCTCGGCGTGCGCTTGCTCCGGCGTGCCGGCGGCGTGCGCATAGGTGCTCACGTCGTTGGTATCGAGGATCACAAAGCGGAACGCCTCGTGGTCGAACGAACCGTAACGCCACGCCATGCCCATGCGCTTGGGCACGCTGGACTTCAGCTCGTCGAGCACGTCGAAGTCGTGGTTGCCGAGGAGCTGGTGCCAGCGATGCCGGCTCGGCGCGAGCGGCCGCAGGATTTCGTCGAAGCTCCGCCACTCTCGATCGATCAGGTCGCCGAGGTGCACGCAAAACGCGAGGTCCTGCCGGTTGAAGTGCTCCACGGCCGCGCCGAGCTTGCCGATGGACTGGCGGTAGAAGCGCGTGCCCTTGGCCTCGACGTCCGCAAACTGGGCGTCCGCGACGAGGCCGACACGAAATCCAGGCGGAACCCGCTCCGCACGAAGAAGACACGGCCCCGCCAAGGCTGAGATCGCAGCCGTGCGAAAAAACCGGCGTCGCGTGAGTCGCGATGTGTTCACGAGCATAAAGTCACTTTGCCGGCAGCCAGCCATTGAACCGCATCCACCCTTCGCAGAGCCGCGGCCATTCCGACACCGGACCGAGGGCCGGCGACATGCCGGAGCCATGCGGCCCCTTGGGATAGAGGTGCATTTCGATCAGAGCCTTGGCGCGGCGCATCGCCTGATAGAATAAGAGGCTGTTCTCCACCGGCACCGTGGTGTCCTCCGCGGAGTGCACCAGGAAGGTCGGCGGCGTGTCCTTCGTCACCTGCTCGTCCACCGAGAGCCGGCGCTTCAACGCCGCGGTGGGATTGGCGCCGAGCAGCGGGAACGGCACGCCTTCCGTCACCCGCACGTCGGCGAGCGAGATCATCGAGAACACCAGGATCATGAAATCCGGCCGGCCGCTCACGCGATCCAAGTCGGCGCCGGTGCGCCCCTCGGGCGCGTCGAAGAGCGTGCCCGCGCTCGCGGTGAGATGACCGCCGGCCGATCCGCCGATCATGCCGAGGGCGTTGGGCTTCACCCCAAATTCCGCGGCGCGCGAACGAACGAGGCGCACGGCCCGCAACGCATCCTGCAACGGCGCGGGATGGGCGTAGTCGCCGTGGCGGTATTTCAGCATGAACACCGTCACCCCGATCCCATTCAGCCATTTCGTGACCTCGCCGCCGTTCACCCCGCCCGCCACGCGCCGGTAGCCACCGCCGGGCGCGTAGATGATGCCCGTGCCGACGGGTTTCTCGGGCGCGTAGATCACCAGCGACGGATGATGGATGTTGGTGAAGCGACCTTGGCCGTCGTCTTTTTCCGGCCCCGCGTCGGCTCTCAGTCCCGGCACGCCCTCCGGCCAGAGCGCAATCGTCCGCGGTGCGGCGGCAAACGCACCTGCGAGGGAGAGCAACCAAGCCAAGGTGAACAGCGCGGGGCGGGACATGGCGCGCAGCGTGACGCGAGGGGCGCCGCTGACAAGCGTGCGACGGTGATCCATTACAGCATCGGTGCCGCCGGGCGCAGCGCGGCCTCGAGAAATTTCTGCCGAAAGGGCCGTTTCGCGAAGCCGGCCGCATCAATCTCCTGCGCGTGCGCAAAATCCTCCTCGAGGATGCCCGCCAGCGTCGCGGTGGCCTCGCGCGAATGGAACAGCAGGTTGAGCTCGAAATTCAGGCGCAGCGAGCGGTAGTCGAGGTTGGCCGAGCCGACCATCGCCCAGTCGTCGTCCGCGAGCGTGACCTTGGCGTGGTTGATCCCCGCGGAATACTCGAAGATGCGCACGCCCGCGGCGAACAGCTCGCTGTAGAATGACCGCCCCACGCGCACGAGCCACGGATGGTCGCTCGCTTCCGAGATTAGCAGGCGCACGTCCACGCCGCGGCTCGCCGCCAGCGCGAGGGCGGTGAGCAGGATTTCGTTGGGCACGAAGTAGCCCGTCGCGATCCAGAGGCGGCGCTCGGCTTCGTTGAACACGCTCACGAGCGACTTGCCGATCGGGCCGTAGCGGAGATCGGGGCCGCCGAGCACGACCTGCGCGGCGTGGCGCACCGTCACGGGCGGCGCCTCGAAGTAGCGCTTGGCCGCGATGCGCTCGCCCGTCGCGAAGAACCAGTCGTCCGCAAACGCCGACTGCAGCTCCGCGACGACCGGGCCCTCGACCTCCACCTGCACGTCGCGCCACGCGCCCAGCTCCGGATCGAGGCCCTCATATTCCCGGCCGATGTTCATGCCGCCCACAAAGGCCACGGCCCCGTCGATGATCTGCAGCTTGCGGTGGTTCCGCAGGTTCAGGAAAAAACGGTTGCGCCGCGGATCGAGGCTCTGGAACCACGAGAATCGCCCGCCCGCCGCCCGGAAATCCGCGAGGGACTCCTCCGCGAAATCCCGCGAGCCCACTTCGTCCACGAGCAGCCGCACGATCACGCCGCGTTTCGCGGCGGCCGTCAGCAGCGCGAGGAAGCGCTCACCCGTCGCGTCGCCCTGCCAGATGTAGACCTCGAAGTGGATGTGGTGCCGCGCCGCCGCGATGCGCGCGGCGAGCGCCGGGTAGTAGGCGGCCGCGTCGCGTAGCACCCGCACGTCCGAAGCCGCGCCAATCGGCAGCGCATTCACACGCGAGACGAGCCGCAGGAACTGCCGCGCGCGATCCGGCAATGTGGCGACGAGCGCCTCCGTCGCCGGATCGGCCTCAAGCCCGGGCGAGCCCTCGCGCGCGCCGCCGGTCGCCACGACCTTTCGCCGCCGCAAGCGCCGGCGCTTGAGCCGGTCCGTGCCCGCGAGGGCATAGGCCAGCGCGCCGAGAAACGGGATGAAGACGATCGCCCAAAGCCACGCGAGCGTCGCGGTCGGGCGCTTTTTCAGCAGCAGCAAATGCGGAATCAGCGCCCACGTGGCGAGGTAGCTGAGGAGCAGGAAAAGTTTCATTCGTTGCGATCCGCGCGGTCGAGGTTTCGCGGCGCGGCGCCGGAAGACAAGCGCGGCGCGTCCGGCGTTGCGCCGCCCGCCCCGCCGAACACGCTCCCCGCACCATGCGCGCCCTCGCCTCCACGCTCGCCGCCCTCGTGCTTGTTCCCGCCCTCGCCGCCCGCGTCGATCTGCTCCTCGTCCCGCCGGCGGAGGCGGTCACGGGCGAGCCCGGCCTGCGGTTCACGCTCTATCTCAACAACCCGACGGCCTCCCCCGAGGAGTTTCTCCTCCCCCGGGTGATCGCGGGCGTCTGCTCCGCCGGGGGCGTGCGGCAAGCCGTGCAGTTCGAGGCCGTGGGCCCGGAAATGGGCCTCGTCCAGGTGCCGGCGGCCACGCGCCGGACGATCGCGCTGCGCCTCAAGACCGCGCTCGCCGGCCCGGGGCCGTTTGTCTCGCTGCGCCTCGAGGCGCCGGCGAGCAACGCGATCATGTTCGAGTTGCGCCCGCCTGCCGAACCGGCACCGGCGCCGGTCCCTGCTCCCTCGCGCCCGCGCGAGATCGATCTCGCGACCGACATCGAGAGCGTGAGCCGCCACATCTCCGCCTACGATCCGATCTACTTCGCGGCGGGCTGGCGCGGGAACTTCAACGCGCGTTTCCAGTTCAGCTTCAAATACCGCTTCCTCGAGGATCGACCGGACGAGGATCTGCTCGACCGGGAGTCCGCGCTGCGTCGCCTCGCCCGCGGGCTGCACTTCGCCTACACGCAGGTCTCGCTCTGGGACCTCGGTGCGGCGTCCAAGCCGTTCTACGACTCGAGCTACAAGCCCACGATCTTCCTGCTCCACAAGCCGCCCGCGGGCCTCGCTTCGTCCGGCCTGGCCTTGCTCCAATACGGCGTGCAGCACGAGTCCAACGGCAAGTCGGGCCGCATCGGGCGCGACGCGTCGCGCAGCCTGAACTCACTCTACCTCGCGCCCACCTTCCGCTGGGCTCTGGGCGGCGAGCGCTTCGTCGAGGCGCGTCCGCGTGCGATCGCCTACTTCGACACCAACGACAACCCCGACATCGCGCGCTACCGCGGTCACGTCGAACTGACGCTGCGCGGCGGCCTCGATCGCGGGTGGCAATTCGCGCTCCACGCCCGCGGCCACCCCCGTGGGCACGGGAGCCTTGAGTTCGACCTCACGCTGCCAATGACCCAACTGCCCTGGCCCGAGCACCTGCTCCCCGCGGCCATCGACCCGCGCACGGCCATCGGCGGCTACCTGCAAGTGCAGTATTTCAACGGCTACGGCGAGAGCCTGCTCGACTACAACGTCCGCCGCCGAGACCAGCTTCGCTTCGGGTTTACGCTCGTGCGCTGAGGGCTCAGCTAGGCCAAAATGTCGTGCACGATCTCGCCGTGCACGTCGGTGAGGCGGAAGTCGCGGCCTTGGAAACGGAAGCTGAGCCGCGTGTGGTCGAAGCCCAGCAGGTGCAGGATCGTCGCCTGCAAGTCGTGCACGTGGACTTTTTTCTCCGTGATGCCGAAGCCCAGCTCGTCGGTCGCGCCGTAGCTGAGGCCGTGCTTCACGCCGCCGCCGGCGAGGAAGAGCGAGAACGCGTCCGGGTAGTGGTCGCGGCCGAGGACGTCGCTCGCGGCCGTGCGGCCCTCGCGGAACGGCGTGCGGCCAAACTCCCCGCCCCACACGACGAGCGTGTCGTCGAGCAGGCCGCGCTGCTTGAGGTCGCGGATGAGCGCGGCGACGGGCTTGTCAGTGCGCGCCATCTTGGCGGTGAGGCCCTCGCGAATGTCCTCGCGCGGATTGGTGCCGTGGAAGTCCCAGCCCCAGTCGAAGAGCTGCACGAAGCGCACGCCCTGCTCGAGCAGGCGGCGGCCGAGCAGGCAGTTGTTGGCGAACGACGCCTCGCCGGGCTTGGCGCCATAGGCTTCGAGCGTCGCGGGGCTCTCGCGCGAGATGTCCATCACCTCGGGCACGCTCGCCTGCATGCGATAGGCGAGCTCGTATTGCGCGATGCGCGTCGCGGTCTC
>JAEUHB010000227.1 GCA_016794665.1 Opitutaceae bacterium | reverse complement strand
TGAAGCGCCGCCTCCTACGGCGAGTCGAGCTGACCTCAGGGACCGCGGTGACAACGCTGGCGCATCCGCGCGAGGTCTTTCGGGCGGCGATGCGCGAAGGAGCGACCAGCATCGTCTGCGTGCACAACCACCCCAGCGGCGACCCAACCCCCAGCGCGCAGGACTTCGCGGTCACGCGCCAGCTCCGCGAATCCGGACGGCTGGTGGAAATCACGATGGACGACCACATCATCATCGGCCGCCGCGCCACCGACCCGGCCGGGCGGGGCTACTACAGCTTTCGGGACGCAGGGGTGCTGTAGCCCCCGCACGGGCCCGCCCACCCGCCAGTCCTGTGGCGGCCTAGGCATTACTCACCCGACCCAAAGGATGGGAAAAGAATGGTAGGACCTGGATTCGAACCGATTTCGTCGATTTCCGGGATTTCATGATAATGTTGTTTTAGAACCGCTTACAAAATCTGGTTTCACGGGAGACGTTCCGCAAGTCATCATTTATGGCCTGAACTATTCAACAACTATTCAACGGTATTTGTCAGAATACTACATCACGCCTCCGCTCACCTTATGAAAGCGCGCCCAAACTCAGGTGAGTCACACAGTGCCGGACTGCGCTGGCGAACCGCCAGCTGATCACTGCGCCAATCAGGGCCTAAGGGTTGAGGGGCGACCGAGGTTCATCGGATATCAGCGAGGAATTTGGCCTTAGTTGCCCGAAGTGCGCAAGACGCCCTCGGCAATGAAGTCGAAGATGCGGCGATCCGTATCCTTGATTTTCCAGTCGAGCCCGTGACCGGCACCGGGGACGACCACCAAGTCGTGGACAATCCTCAGGCGGGAAAGGTGCATGCACCACTCGAGGTTGGCGGGATAGTTTCCGTCCTGATTGCCCACCACGACCATCAGCCGCACCGGCGGCCGGGCGGCACTTTTCACGTAGGTCGAGGCGAGGTCGAAGGTGTTGTTCGCGCGGTCGCCAATCTCGGCGCCGCCCTTGCCCTCGTTGCCAGTTTCCGAAACATGCTTTTCCCGCTGATGGCCGCCCGACAGGGCCACGCCCGAGCCGAACAGCTCGGGAAACTTGAAGACGAACCGACCGACCGCGCGGCCACCCATGGAATGGCCGACCAATACGCGACTCCGCCGATCGGCGAGCGTGCGAAACGTCTGGTCGACATGAGCGACGAGTTCCCGAAACGCGGTCTCTCCTTTGGAATCGGCGGTGTCGTAGTAGTTCAGTTTGCCACCATTGACGACGACGAGGAAAGCCGGCGGGTAGTTCGCGGCCGAGAGCATCGGCCAAAGCGGCGCACTGCCGCGCGCGCCCCGTGACTCCCCACCCTGCACGCCCCCGTGCAGATAATAGATGACCGGAAACCGGCTGCGCTCCGCGCCCGCGGCTTCGTATCCGCGCGGGAACACGATGAAATAGCCGACGTCAGTATGGTTGGCTTGGCTGTGAAATGTGAGGTGCACCAGCGCCGGTGTGGCCGGCAAGTCGGCCGGCACCGCGTTGACCCATTTGAAACCACCGGAGGCTGATGCTTCAGGGCGAGCGTCTTGCGCCTCGATGTTCGAGCAAGCGACGAGGCAGCCGAGAGCGCCGGCTGTGCGTCGCAGGACAACGGCGAGTTGGTCGTTCATCTGGCCGAGGTCGCGGGATTCACCGTGCGGTTGTCTGCGTTGATCCATTGCAACGCCGGTCCTTCCGCCGTCGCAATCTCTACGTCCCGCAGCGTGGCACCGTCGAGGTTTTGGCCGTGCAGGCCTATTTTCGCCGAGCCGGTGACGTGGTCGAACGTGACATTGCGAACGGGCTGCTCGATCAAACCCGCGAGATAGGCGAATCGGCCCTTGGGATTCTCGATGGAGATGTTCTTGAAGTGCAGGTCGCGAAACACCGGCGTGGAGGGAGTCAGCGGCGCCACCGAGTCCGGCGTGCCGAAATCGCGATAGTAGAAGAGATCGATCGTGAGCGGGCCGCGATTGTAGGGTTCGTCCTTCCACACGGTGTTGGTGTAAGTGCAGTTCTCCACGCGGATGTCCTCGACGACCGCCCCGAGCCGGGCGCGGTTTGATTTGATGTTCACGACGCTCGCTGCGTTGCGAAACACGCAGTCCTTGATCAGCACGTGCCGGATGCCGCCGCAGGTCTCGCTGCCGACCGCGAACCCGAGCGGGTGTGCGCCGGGCGTGAGCGTGCCGTCGACCACGCAGTCGCGAATCGTGATGTTCTCGCAGGAGCGCTGGCGGCGGGGCCGCTCCGGCGACACGCTGCCCGCCTTGATCGCGATGGAGTCGTCCTGATTGGCAAAGGTGCAGCCGACAATGAGCACGTCGCGGCACGAATCGGGATTGAGCCCGTCGCCGTTGGTGCCGCGGGCCGTCGATACCTTGCGAAAGGAGACCTCCGAAAACACAGCGCGGTCCGCGTAGACGACGTGAGTGTTCCATGCCGGCGCGTCGTCGAGCGTGATGCCCTGCACGAACACGTCGCTGCACGCGGTGAGCTTGAGCAGCCGCGGCCGCGGTAACGGCCGAATCGGCCACCACGACTCGCCGTGGCCGTTGATGATGCCGCCGCCGGTGATCGTCAGGTTGTTCGCGCGCACTGCGGAGATGAGCGCGAAATTGTCGACCTCCACATCCCCGTCCGGGCCGGGCAAGGTGACGCGGCCCGTGGGATAGTTTCCTTTTTCCCGGCCGAGGAACTGGAGCGTCGCGCCGGTGGAGAGTTCGAGCGTCATGTCGCTCTTCAATTCGAAGTGGTCGACCGAATAGATTCCGGGCGGAACCAACACCGTGCCGCCGGGCGTGCAGGCCGCGATGGCCGCCTGAATGGCCGGCGTGTCCTTGGCGATACCGTCGCCCCGCGCGCCGTGGTCGCGCACATTGAAGACCGCGCCTTTGGTCTTCGTGGTGACGACGACGGGCGCGGAATCCGCCGACCACTGGCCAGGCGCGCCGCGACCACGCACAGTGAAGCGGTGAGTCTTGCCCGGCGGAAGATGGCGGACGGTGAAACTCAACCGCGTCGTCTCCCCCACCAGCTTGCCATCGTTGAACACTTGGAAGGACGACACCGTTTCCGCGCCGGGCGGACGATCCCACAGCAGGACAACGGTCGTCGCGGTGCGCGCGAGCGGTGGCGCAGAGACGTTCACCGGCGCAGGCACGCCGTCGCGCGAAGCCGCCGGCGCCTGCGCGAACACCGGGTGGGACAGCGGGGCGAGTCCACTCGACAATGCAGCCACGAGCGTGGCCGCAGCACGCAGCGCAGCTGAGCGCCGGCGACAGCGACTATTTTCAGAGCGGGTTGGGACAAAAGACCGGATCATGGATTGGTGCGGTTGGGTTGAACCGGTGCAGTGTGGGAGGCAGTGCCTTCGCTGACGGAGTGCAGCGTGCGGTTTGGCACATTGAGCCACGTAAACGCCGGTCCTTCCCGCGCGGTGATGGTCACATCGCGCAATGCGGCGCCGTCGAGGTTCTGGCCGTGCAGTCCTTGTCTCGCGGAAACGACGACTTGGGTGAGCGTCAGATTCTTGACCGGCGACTCGGCCAGCCCGACGAGCGTGATGCCCCGCCGAACGGTGTCTTCGACGAAGATGTTTTTGAAGTGAACGTTGCGGATGACGGGCGTCTCGGGTGTCAGTGCGACCGGCAATTCGGGGGAGGCCGGGTCGTAATACATCGTGTCGATCGAAATCGCGGCGCGGTTCGCGGCCTGCCCCACCACGGCAGTGTTGGTGAAGACGCAGTTCTCGACGCGCACATCCTCGATCACGGTGCCACGGCGCTCACGGTTAGTCTTGATGTAGGCCATGCTGGCGGCGTTGCGAAATTCGCAGTCCCTGATCCACACGCGCCGGATGCCGCCGGACGTCTCGCTGCCGATGCCAATCCCCAGCGGACGCGACCCGGGTGCGAGCGTGCCGTCGAAGAGGCAATCGCGGATGGTGATGTTCTCCGTCGCGCGCTGGCGGAAGGGGCGCGTTGCGGAAACGGAGCCGGACTTGATGGCGATCGAGTCGTCCTGGTTTCCAAAACGGCACCCGACGATTAAGACGTCGCGCGCGGAATCGGGATCGAGCCCGTCGCCATTGGAGCCGGGGACAGTGGAGACTTTGAGAAAAGTCAGCCCCGAGAATACGGCGCGATCGACGTAGAGAGCGTGAGTGTTCCATGCCGGCGGATCCTCGAGCGTCACATCCTGCACGAACACGTCGGCGCACCGGACGAGCTTGAAGAGATGCGGTCGCGGTCCCTCGAGCCGGTGCGGCCACCAGGATGCACCGTTGCCGTTGATCCGACCACCACCGGTGATGGTCAGGTTCTTCGCGTCGCGCGCGGTCAGCAGCGAGAAGTTTGTCACCGTCACCTCGCCGTCGGGGCCCGCCAGCTTTTCGGGGATGGACGGGAAGTCACCCACCCCGCGGGCGCGGAATTGCAACGTCGCGCCGGTGACGATCTCGAGCGTCAGGTCGCTCTTCAACTCAAGGTGATCGACGGCGTAGACGCCGGGCGGAATCAGCACGGTGCCGCCAGGCGGGCAGTTCGCGATGGCCTGCTGGATGGCGGCGGTGTCCGGAGTGACGCCGTCGCCCCGCGCTCCACGATCGCGAACGTTGAGCACCGGGCCGGCGGCCTTGCTTAACACCAGCACGGCCTCGGACTCGACGGAGGAAATGCCGGGCGAGCGGCGACTGCGCACGGTGAAACGATGCTGTCGGTTGGGCGTAAGGTTTCGCGCGGTGAAGCTGAGGCGCGGCGTTTCCCCGGCCAGAACGCCGTCGCGAAACACCTGATAGGATTCAATCGCTTCGCCGCCGGCGGGGCGGTCCCACAGGAGCACGGCGGTCGTCGCGGTGCGCGCGAGCGGCGGGGCGGTGAGATTCACCGGTGCAGGCAAAGCCGACGGGCTGGCGGTGGTCGGAGCGGCGAGCCCGGGAACTCGATCACCCTGCGCGAATAGTGGCGGACGCACCACGGTGAGCGATGCGAACAACAGGACGGCGAGCGGGACAAAAGTATGGCGCAGGTTCACGGTGGGCGGCGGCGACGTGCTGTTCTTAGTCGAAATTTGAGGTGCAGCTTGAGCGGTCTAATTGCGAACCGGCCCACTTCGGTTGATCTGCGCGGCGCGAGTGGAGACCCCCGGGGCTTGGCCGCGTTTGAATCCGCCGGGCTTTTTTCCCGTGACATAGTCGGTGTCGCTCGGAGTGCGCTCGCTCACGCTCGGGATGGAGTCGCCCGTCTCGCTCGCCCAGCGATCGAGCAGCGCGCGCATCCGGTTCAAGCGCGCCGGGTCGACCGTGCCGACGATGTTGTGGGCTTGCAGCGGATCGGCGGCGAGGTCGTAGAACTCCTCGGCCGGGCGGGGCGCGATGAAGATGTTTTCCTGCAGCGGCGTCAGCTTGCCGGCCGCCCGCGCCAGCCGGAGATCGTTCGCGCTCGGGCTGTCGCGCGTGCCGTCGAGCGGGAGATCAGGCCAGGCGTTGCGCAGGTAAACATCGCGCCCCATCCGCACGAGCCGGAGGTGCGCGGCGAAGTTATGCCAGTTGTGCTCGGCAAACACCACATCGCGCACCGTGGCGCGCGGGTCCTTGAGGACCGGCACGAGGCTGACGCCCTGAATGGTCGGCGCTTTCGGCACCCCCGCCAGCTCGAGGATCGTGGGCGCGACATCGATTGCACTCGCGAGCGCCTCGGTCCGGCGCGGTTTCAGTCCGCCCGGCGCCCAACGGATGATGAGCGGCATCTTGATGCCGTCGTCGTAGAGCTGCGTCTTGGAATGGGGGAAGGGCCGGCCATTGTCCGAAGTGACGATGATGACTGTGTTGTCCAGCACGCCTTGGCGTGCGAGCTCGCGCACGACCTCGCCGACGGCATCGTCGAAGCGCGTGATTTCATCGTAGTAATCCGCGAGGTCGCGGCGCGTTTCCGGCGTGTCAATAAGGTAAGGCGGCACCCGCACATCCTGCGGCCGGTTGGCCCCGGCAAACTTGTTGGCGCCAAAGGGACGGTGGGCGTCGTGCGCCGCGAACCACATGAAAAATGGCCGGCCCGCCGGACGCGTGCGCAATCGCTCGATCCACTGGCCGGCGCCGCCGGGGCCGGCCCCCTCCTTGCTGGCGCTCCCGACATCGAAGGCCGCGACCGCCGGGCCGGTGACGGCATTCCAGTCGTCGCCAAAATGAGTCTTCCCCGCCTGCGCCGAGAAATAGCCAGCGGCCCGGAGCAACTGTGGAAACATCGCCACGCCGGGCGGCAGCACGCCATGCAGCTCCGAGGCGGTCTCGAGGTTGTGCGGATAGCGCCCGGTCAAAAAGGAGCAGCGGCTGGGGCTGCAACTGGAGATGGTGAGGTAGCCGTTCGTGAAGCGCAGCGACTCGGCCGCGAGCCGATCGATGTGCGGCGTCTTGATGCCGGCGTTGCCGTAGCAGCCGAAGTCCTCGGCGCTGATGTCATCGCCGATGATGAACACGAAGTTGGGCCGCGGGGCTACGGCGGGCGCATTTTGGCCCTGCGCCAACAAGCAGGGGGCGACGACCATCAGCAGCCACAGCCGCGTAGTGAATTCAGTGGTTTTCATTGGCGGTCACGAGTGGAGGTAATCAAAGGAGGGTCAGCGGACGGGAGACACGTCTGCTTCCCACGCGGCGAGTAGTTCGCGCAGCCGTTTCGCATCGGCCGGGCGGCTGGCGGTCAGGTCGCGTTCCTCGGCGCTGTCAGCGTCGAGGTCGAACAGCCCCTCGGTCCTCGTCGCGCCACCCGCGGTGTTGACGACGTATTTCAGCGAGCCCTCGCGCGCGGCTTTCCACGCATTGGTGCCGCGCCGGCCGCGCCAAAATACGGTGCGCGGGATTTCAGGCTGCCCCTCCGCGAGGCGAGCAAGGACATCGAGACCGTCTAAAGCGCGTCCGGCCGAAGGCGTCACGCCGGCGGCGCGCGCCATCGAGGCGGTCAGGTCAAAGGTCAGTGCCACTTGGGCCGTCGTGGTTCCGGCCGGAATCCTGCCGGGCCACCGGACAATGCACGGCACCCGAATCCCTCCTTCGAAAGTTGAGCCCTTGATGCCGCGCAGGCCCGTCGGCCGCGCGCTCGCGGTGCCGCCGTTGTCGCTGGTGAAGATCACGAGGGTGTTGCTCGCGAGACCTTCCTTCTCCAACGCCGCGAGGACGCGGCCCACTGCATCATCGAGCCGCTCGATCATCGCGGCATAAACTTTGGGCGGAGCCTTGCCCTGCGGCCAGCGGGGCGAGTCGTTGGGGAGCGGCTGCGGCAGTCGTTCGTCCGGAACTTGGAATGGCGAGTGCGGTGCGGTGAACGGCAGGTAGAGGAAGAAGGGGCGGGCCCGTTTCGCCGCGATAAATGTCACCGCTTCGTCGGCGACGATATCGGTGAAATAGCCATCACGCTTCTCGCGCCGGCCGTCACGAAACAAGACGTGTTCCTGGAGGCTCGCATTTTCCGGTTGGGGCACTGGCTCGACGTGGTGAAAATAGTCCATGCCGCCGCCGATGCAGTAGAGGGCGTGGTCAAACCCGTGCACTCCCGGCGCAAACTTGGCCTCGTAGCCAAGGTGCCATTTGCCGAAAAGCGCCGTCGCGTAGCCCGCGCCTTTCAGCATCTGGCCGAGCGAAGTTTCGCTCGCCGGCAAACCGAGATCGTGCGCCGCCGCCAACCGAATGGCGTCGTCGTAGCGGCCAACATTGCCGGAACCGATCGCGCACTCGAGGCCACCGACGCGTTGCTGATAGCGCCCGGTGAGCAGCGCGGTGCGCGTGGGCGAACACTCCGGGCCGTTGGCGTAGAATTGCATGAAACGCGCCCCCTGCGTGGCGAGCCGATCAATGACCGGCGTGCGAATGTCCTTCGCGCCGTAGCAACCGAGATCGCGGTAGCCCAAATCGTCGGCGAGAATGAAGACGATGTTGGGCCGCGCCGTTTGACTTGCGGCGGGCGCGGGGCCGGCGAGCAGGCCGAAGCCGGCGATGGCTGCGCTCGCAAAAGCCAGGACGCGATTTGCAGTCGTCGAAAGTCGCATAAAGAAATGGGTCGCGAATCGTCGAGTGAGTTAAGGGATTCTCAGGAGCAACGCCGCCGTGGCCTCCGGCTGGTTTAACATCGGGAAGTGGTCTGCTTCCATGACGTGCACCGGCCAGCCGCGCTCCCGGCCGCGCACGGTTGAAAAATAGAAAGTGTCGGCCTCGGGACGCTGGCCTTTCGCCACGGTGAGGATGACGGTGCCGGGAATTTTCGCCGCCGTGGGATTTTTCAAGGAGATGGTTTCCGTGAAAGTTTTGAACGGATGAGGCACGAGGCGCGGCAGCGGCGCATCATCTTTGATCGCCGGGCGGATGATGAAGCCGTCCTTGAGGTTCTTGGTCATATCCGGCGTGTCGGGCCGGCGTGTGGTGACGAGGCTTTCCCCGTCGAGCGGGACAAACGCGTCAAGATAGACCAGCCGGCGAATCCGGTCGGGCACCCGCTCGGCGACGCCCGCGATCACGAAGCCGGCGTAGCTGTGGCCGAGCAAAACCACCTCGCGCAGATCCTCGAAGAGGATCAGGTTCACGATGTCGGCGATGTGCGTGCCGAGGCCGATGTCCGCGGTGGCGGTGTGATAATGTTCGCCGAGGCCACTGAGCGACGGGCGATAAATCCTCCAGCCCTTCGCCTCCATCAGCGCAGCCACTTGCTTGAACTGCCAGCCGCCCCCAGCGGCACCGTGGACGAGGAGCATGACCGGCTGCGACCGCGGCGCGGCCGGGCTCGCGGCCGACGCCGCGGGTGAAGTCTGCGCCGAAGCGACGGCGCAAAGCAGGGCGGTGCAGAAAACGAGGAGACGGCGGGAAATCGGTGAGCGCATGACTATGGCTGGCATTCGATTTCGGATTGCCGCCATTCCCCGGTGGGGCCGTTCCGCACCCAGAGAGTCGCGTGACGGGCGGTGGCCGAGCGGACATCAAAACGTCCTGCCGTCAGATCATAGTCGACGCGCCCGACCCGATCGATCGAGTCGAGGACCACCTCAAAGCGCGCGGTCTTCAAATAGCCGGCGACGACCAACATGCCGCGTTCGGGCAGCGCTGGCGGAGTGCGATGCGCGCGCAGGAACTGCTCGCCGGTGCGGTTGCGAAACGCCAACTGGTCCTTCGTCTCGTTGGCATTGTGCAGCCGGTTGTCACCGACGCCCACTTGCTCGTGATAGGTGACAAACCCACCGCGGCCAGCACCGTGAGCCGCGCCCACCCACAGCCGCGAGTGCAACGCCGGCACCCGCACATCGTCCGCGCCGTGAAACACCAGCGTCGGCGTGAGTAGATTGCCGACCGTCGTGAGTCCGCCGCGGCTACGGTAGGCCTCAGGGTTTGTCGCGGGCGAACCGCCGATCCACGGACGGCGGCCGCGCGGGTCCTTGCCGTCGACGCCTTCCAGCTCATCGCGAAACTCGCCCTTCTGATCGAAGGTGTGCCAAAGCGCGAAATCGCTGATGCCGTAATACGCCCGGGCAGCGGCGAAAGTGTCGGGGAACTTGCCGAGCAGCGCAAACACGTTGCCACCGCCGCCGCTGCCGCCGGAGAGGAACACGACTTCCGGCGACACGATGCGGTCGCGATAGCGGCGCCGCGCGAATTCGACGGCGTCGACTACATCCTGCAATTCCCAACCATTGCAGTCGGGCTGGCCGGTCGCATCACCGCGTCCGCGCATTTCGGGCGAGATGACGAAGTAGTGTTTCGCCAGCGGATCGGCGACCGTGTCGTTGGTCGGCCGCTTCACGCCGCCGTGCCAGCCGTGCATGCTCACCAGCATGACCCCGGTCGACGCGGCGCACTCGAAACGCGCGAAGAGCCGCAGCGATGGATCCACGCTGCTCGGGTATTCGAGATACTCGCGCAGGGGCGGCCGGTCGGCGGCGAACACAACGGCGCCGAGAACGACGCAGGTGAGGAAAAGACGAAGAGGCAGGGGAGATTTGGATGGCATCGATTTGTGGTTTGCGCGGGCGGAATCGCCAGCGTGACGCGGTGCAGGGGTGAAGCCGTCAAAATTCCAAGGTATTGGTCCAGGCCCACGAGCGCGGGACCGTGTTCATCTTGGCGTTCTCGACCACGCCGCTGCCGGCGTTGCGGATGAAGACGAGGTCGCGATGGTTGAGGAGATTCGTGATGTTGACCTGGCTTGTCCACTGGTAGCGCCCAGCGAACCTGAACCGATAACTGAGCATGAGGTTGGTGTTCACCTGATCGGGAATGAACTTCGCCTTCCGCTTGTTGCCGTCCGCGACGTCGACGTAGTAGTAGGCCAGTTGGTGCTGGCGGGCGGCGACGGTGAGCCCGGTGGAGAAACCCTTGAGCCGCCCTTCCGAGAACGTGCGCGTGACCGTCGCCGATTCAGTGAGACGGGGAATCGCGAGATGGTCGCCGCCCGAGATCACGACGAAGTCCGGCGTGGGAGGGATCCAGCCGAGTTGGTGCGAGGTGATGGGGAGCCCAGTGCGATCCGTGCCGATCGTCTGGCCATCGGGACGGCCCACGAGGCCCAGCGCCGCAAACGACCGTCCGCCGAGGTCGCGAATGCGGCCGCTGCCCGTGTCCAACGTCGCGAGGTAGCCGGAAGCGGGATCCTTCATCATGGCGACGGTGAGCGGAATCAGCGGCGAGGCCGGGTTGGACGCCACCGACGGCACGAGGGCCGGCGCGTTGTTGGCGAACGTGACCTGGCCGGCGGCGTTGACGCGGAACTCGTCGTTATACCAGCGCTCGAGGGCGACGCGCTTGCCGACGACATCGGTGTTGTAGGAAACGGAGAAACGCACGCGCCAGTTACGCGTGGGATTCGCCGTCGCGGAGAGTTCGGCGCCCTTGACCGAGTAGTCGGAGAAGTAGGCGAGCCGGCCCTGATGGTTGCCGTTGATCGCGCTGGTCGGATCGATCGTCTCCGAGTCGTTGAAGAGCACGACGGCGCTGTCCTTCACGTCGACCGTGTAGGCGGCGAGCGAGCCGGTGAGCCGGAAACGGGGGACGTTGAACTTCAGGCCGGCCTCGTTGCCCACGCCGTTGTTGACGCTGGGATATTCTCCACCGTTCTGCGGCCGCGCGCCGCCAGGCGCGCCGTTCGGTGCGTAGGAGAGGGAATAGTTGTAATAGGGCGAGACGTAGGGATTGAGATGGTAGACGGCGCCGGCGCTCCACGTCGTGGCCCAGACGGCGAGGCGCGACTCGTCCTGATTCCACTGCTCCTGAAAATTACGCCGCACGCCGCCGAGGAGAGAAACGCGGTTGTTGAACAACTCGCTGTTGAGCGTGGCGTAGTAGCCCTTGGCCCATGTCAACTGGTGGGTCGGCCCCCCCACCCTCGTGCCGTTGAAGCCGCCGGGATTGGTGGGTGTCGGCGGAACCTGACCAAGGATCGAGGATTCTCCTGCGCGGTAGGTGTTCCCGTTGAGCACGATTTGCTTCGCCTGCACGTTCCAGCCGCCGAAGCCGGACCCGTCCTCAAGGCTCCAATATGTAATCGGGATGAGCGTGCGGCCGGCGTCGTTGTTCGCGATGTTCGCACGATTGACCGCGAACTGGCCATTCGCATCCACGAGGTAAAAGTTGACGGGATTGGAGCCGAGCAGCTCGGCCTTCGTGCTCTCGGCGCCGACAGTCAGGCTGTTCTTGATTCGGCCGCGCAGCAGGTCGAACTTGGCGTCGAGCAACGCGCGGATGCCCTTTTGCCGGGACCCGAACTGCCCGAAGGAAGGGCGGCCACCGGTGGCCCACTTGCCGGTGGGATTGTTCGTCGCGGCGGGCGAGAGCACGCCCTGCGAGTTGGCGATCGTGAAGCTGTCCTCCTTGGACGTGTTGTAACGCGTCGCGCCACCCATCACGCGAAGGTTCAGCCACGAGGCCAGCTGCAGATCGGTCGTCCCGCCGTAGTTGGGCAGGATGTAGGCGGCGATGCTGGCGTTGCCGGCCACGGCGTCCACGTTGCTCCAGTCGATCGGCTTGAAGTAGAGTCCGGCGACATTGCCCTGGGCGAGGAGCAGGTTCAGGTTTCGCCCGCTGCGCGGATCGCCAGGGACGTTGGCGTTGGAGTCGGCGGGGCGGTATTTGAAGACGTGGCTGATTCCCGCGTGGGCCCGAATCGTAACGCGCTGAAATGGACGATAGGCCGCCGCCGCATACCAAGCGTCGAGTTTCTTCTCGTTCCGCTCGACGTAGTATTCCTCCTTGCCGCGCGTGTAGGCGGCGCGCAGGGCGAGCTGCGAGCTGACGGCATAGTTGGCGTCGAGCTGCGTGCGAAACGTGCCCCATTCGTCGAGCCGCAGCTGGAGCCGGGCTTGGTTGCGCCCGAAGATCGCCGTCTTCGACTGGTAGTTGATCACGCCGCTGGCGCCGGCGGTGCCGTAGAGCAGCGACTGCGGGCCGCGGATCACCTCGGTGCGCTCCTGCGAGGTGTTATCCAGAAAATTCTCCGCCGCACTCAAGAACCCGTCCATGCGCGGCGCGCCCGACGGAATGCCGCGGATCATGAACGGCGTATCGCCGATGCCCTCACCCGGCGTGATGATGCCGTTCTGGGGCTTGCCGTTTGCGCTCTGGCCCGTGGCCCATTCCAGCAGCAGTGCCGCGGAATTAGAGAGGCCGAGATCGTCGAAGAACTGCTGGTTGTAGATCTCGGCGGTGACGGGGACGTTCAGCAGCGACGTATTCAGGCCGGAGATGGAGTTTGCGTTGAGCGACTCGTAGCCGACGTCCTTGGTCGTGGTGACCTCAAAGGGACTAAGTGTAACGACTGAACTATCACGAACCGCGTTGGCGGACTGACTGGCGACTTGGCCGCAGACAGAGCTGCAACCGATCGCGACGAAGGCGGCAATGTGCCGCAGTGGCCGGGGGTATGCGTTCATGGGGGTTTCTAGGTCTAAGAGTCGTTTTTCGCGGGCACGAGGAGCGCTCTAAAAGGATGCCTCGTTTCTCCGGTCACTTCTGCTCCCGCACTTTTTGCAGCAGGGCGCGACCAAGTGCCTTGGCGTCGGGCGTGTGTTGGTGTGCGATCCCGGGCCACGCCTTGAATTCCACCGCGAAACCGAGCGCCATTAACTGCGCCGCAAAACGCCGCGCCCCTTCGATGCGGGGCGGCGTGCCGGGCGGGCCACCAGAGCCCCGGTCGTCCTCGCCGCAACTGACGACGAAGGGAATGTGTTTCGCCGCAGGGTTGATCCGGTCGTCGCCCTCGAGCTTTGCCCAGGACCCTCCCGAATGGGCGGAGACGGCCGCGACCAGCTCGGGATGGCGAAACGCGTAGCGATGGGAGAACTGGGCGCCGGCGGAGAAGCCGTGCAGAACAATCTTCGGGTGCACGCTCCACGTCTTCCCAACCTGCGCGATCAACTCCGTGAGTTTTGCTTCGTGGGCCGGTCCGCTCATTTGGTAAATGTCCCGCGGCATCGTGGCCGGACGTGGCGCGTTGGGATCCCGTTTGGGCTGCTCGAAACTGGGCCCGAGCACGATCACGTCATCGAATTCCGACGCCCACGCCCCCACTCCGCCGCCGCCTTTACCCGTCCCGCCCGCGCCATGCACGCCAACCACCAGCCAGTAGGTTTTTCCGGCCACCGGTTGCTCTGTCGGCGTATCGAGCCAGTGCGTGAGACCGTTCGCATCCGGCAGCTCGGTTTCGCGCGCGTGCATGCCGGCGGGGAGAACCGGAAGAAGCACCAAAAAAGCCACGACTCCCAGGCGAAAAACCTTCTTCTCCAAACTGAAGCGCGTGAGCAAACGGATCATGGCGTGGGGGGATGGGTTGGCGCCGAACCGACGCGTGAGGCCCTTCCCACGGCTGGTGGAACGGGAGCTCGAGTTGTTTCAAGAATGACGTTTATTCCGCCGCTGTTTCCGCTCACGAACTGAAGAGTCACGTGTCGTTGATCTGACCGGTTCGACCCTAGAGATCGAACGTCGCGCTGAGGATGAACTGACGGGGAGAGATGATGCGATATTGGTAAGGCGCGCCGTTGGGCAGCGCGTTGATCGGTTGGAGCCGGCCGTTCTCCTGGAGATTGCGCACATTGAGCTGGAACGTCGCGCCAACCCGGTTGCCCCAGAGGCGGGTTCGGTAGCCCACGAGGCCATCGATGTAGACGTGGCCTTTGTCCCAGATTGGGCGTTGGACGTCATAGGCCCGATAGATGCCATCCGGCCCAGGCGGCACGCCGTTGAAACCAATCGAGCCCTTGCTCTCGTAGCGGAGCGAGCCGCCGATGTTGAAGGCCCTGAGTATCCGATGATCGGTGATGCCCGAAAGACGGAAGTTGGTGGTCACGTTGCCGCGGTAGCGGCGAATCTGCGGGCGCGCGAGGCCCTGCAACGCCTGCGCGGTCTGCAGCGCGCCGGCGACGGCCCGGGTGTATTGCGCGCGCTGGTTCTCGTTGACGGTATACATGCGATCGAACCACAGCTGGCCGCTCCGCGGATCCACCACCGAGGTCCAGAAAGGCAGGCGCTGCGCGATGTAGGCCGTGACGTTGGGGCCGTTGCGCACGTTGATCGTCTGCTGCTCAGTGAGGTTGGCGGCGAGGGTCCAGTAGTTCACCGGATTGTAGTGCAGCTCGATCTCGTGGCCACGGCTGAGGATGTCGTCGGTTTCGGAGCGGGCGATGGTGCGAAACTCGTCCAAGTCGATCGGCGCGATGCCGATGAGCGTCGTGAGCTGGGCCTCGAGCTGCGCGGGCGTGATGCCGGGATTGGCGGCGGTGAGCCAGTCGGTGGCCTGCACCTGAAGGCCGTAGAAAACGCCGCCGGCATTGCCGAAGAAATCGAGCGCTAGGGCGGCCGCGGCGACACCGGCGGACGGGCCGGTGCGCGAGTTCAGCGTCATCGTCTCATACTTGTTCACGCGGAGGCTGAGCTTGCCGTCGAAAAGAGTGAGCCCGAAGCCGTAGTCCTTGCCTTCGCCGGAAGGGTCCGGGAGGAACTCGAGGAAAACATTCTGCGCCGGCGCGGCCGGGAGGAAGCTGTCGGAACGGTTGTAGCGCACGCTGAGGCCCTGCAGCGCCTGTGCGAAGAAGCGTCCAAGCCCGGAGCCCTGCGACGCCGCCCGCTCCACGGCGGGCCAGCCGCGAAACGGTTTCAAGACGACGCCCTTCTGGATGGCCTTGCCCTCGCGCAGTTGCCAGTCGTCGGGGCGGAATTGATTGAGGAAGGCGTG
>JAEUHB010000216.1 GCA_016794665.1 Opitutaceae bacterium | reverse complement strand
GCAGGCGCGGCTGTTGGCGCTGAATCGGGATTGAAGGCAGGGCGCGGACTCCGTTCCGCGCCGTTCCGGTCGATCAGGCCGCCAGCGGAGTGGCCGCCCTACCCTGGCAAACGGCTCCGCCCTAGAATTCCGGTGTCAGCGTCACGTTGCCGCCGGCGGGGACGGTGTAGTCCGGGCCGGTGCTCCAGGTGAGGTCGTTGACGAGAAACTTGAAGGTGTGGCCGTGCGCGGACTCGGGCAGCGTGATGCGCCAGAGGTCGGCCTCGACGCAGTCCATCGCCATCCCCTTGTCCCAGCTGAGGCCGGCGCCTTCGCCGCGGATCGTGAGGGCGTTGCCGAAGCCGATGTCGATGCGAGCCCCGATGGTCGTGAGCACGGGCTTGCTGGCGACGGGCTTGACGGTGACCGGCGCGAGCTTGACGGCCGGGACGGCGCGCTTGACGGACACGGCGGCCTTGGCGGGCGCGGCGGTCTTCGGTTTGGCGACGGGCTTGGCCGGCGCGGTGGATTTGGTCGCTGGGGCGGGCGACTTGGCGGGCTTGGACTTCGTATTTTTGGATGCGCTCATGTGTGGTGAACGGAGTGTGGCTAACCCCATAATCGGGGACACGCCTAGCAAACCGGACGCCAAGACTCCAGCCGCGACTACTCGCCGGCGGCGAATCGTAACCCCGCGCCTGCAAACCCATCGGCCCGCAGGCAATTGCGCGCAAAAAACGGCCGGCGCCGATTGAAACTCCCGGCTGCCAGCCGAACCCTAAACAGGACCGCGCCAGGCGAAGCCTCGCCGTTAGGCAAACGAGCCCGCCTTCGCCTTTCGGGCAACGCAGGCAATGCTTCACTTCCGCGGTGCTTTGGCGAAGCATGGTGGACCGGATCGGGATCAAACCGACGACCTCGTCGTTGCGAACGACGCGCTCTATCAACTGAGCTACCGGCCCCAAAGGGAGGGGAGGTATTGGGAAAACGTCGCCGGCAAGTAAACACCTATTTTCGGTCCAACCGATCCAACGGCGAACGGGGTCGCAGCCCTACCCACCCTAGACGTCCCGGCCCGGCAGCCGTGCAAAAAACAGTTTCCCGCCGGCCGTCGGGAGCACGCTCACGATCTCGGCCTCTACGCGCTGGCCGATGTGGTGCCGGCCACCGTGGACGACAATCATCGAGCCGTCCTCGACGTAACCCACCGCCTGCCCCTCTTCCTTGCCGGGCTTCACCAGCTCCACCTCGATGCGCTCGCCAATCATCAGCTCGGGCCGCAGCGACCGCGCGAGGGTGTTGAGATTCAGCCAATGCACGCCCTGAAACTCCGCCATCTTCGCGAGGTTGAAGTCCGTCGTGAGCAGCTTGGCGCGCATCGACTGCGCGAGGAACACGAGCTTGGCCTCCATCTCGCCGGGCTTGCCGACGTCGCTCTCCGTGACGCGGAGGTCGACATGCTTGATCTTGCGCAGCTCGTTGAGCGTATCGAGGCCGCGGCGGCCCCGCGCCTGCTTGTGCGGATCGGGCGAGTCGGCGATGGCGCTCAGCTCGTTGAGCACAAAGCGCGGGATGATCAGCGCGGAGCCCAGGAAACCCGCCTCGCACACCCGCGCGATGCGCCCGTCGATGAGCACGCTGGTGTCCACGACCGCGAGCGGCACATCGACCTCGTGCGGGACGAAGCGCACGTAGGGAATCACGAGGTTGAACTCATCCTTCCCGCGCAGCGCAATCACGGTCGCGAGATAGGGGCACACGAGGAAAAGCCCGAGCCGCACGAGGTAGATGATGCTCTTGTCGCCCTGCTCCAGCAGCGGCGACGACCCGATCATGTGCGCCACGAGCAGCCCGACCGCGATGCCAAAGGTCACCGCCGAGAGCCCGCGCAGCGAAAATCCCTTGAGCAGCACGTCGACGAGCACGACCAGCAGCCCGATGCACAGCCCGATCGCCACCGCGATCACACGGTAGCGATCCCAGTCCGTGACCGTGTAGCACACGAGCCAGCCCGCCGCCGCGCAGAGCGCGACAAACACGACTCGGATCGGCAGGAGGGTGTTGTTCATCGGGAAATTCAGGCAACCGCCGCGCGTCAGCGCCACGAGCGCAGGACGAAAATCACCGCCGGCACCACGATCATCACCGCCATCATCCAGTAGAGGAGAAGCTGCACGCGGCGGGCTTTTAGCTTTTCAGCCTCGGACGGTTCCATTTCGGTGCAGCGCACCAAACCGCCCCCCGCATGACAACGCAATACTGGCTCGTGAAGTCCGAGCCCGAAACCTACTCGTGGGACAACTTCGTCCGCGACGGGAAGACCGACTGGACGGGCGTGCGCAACAACGCCGCGCGCCTGCACCTCCGCGCCATGCGGCTCGGCGACCGCGCGCTCTTCTACCACAGCGGCGGCGAAAAGGCCGTAGTCGGCACCGCCGAAGTGACCAAGCCGGCGTTCCCCGACAAGACCGCTGACGAGCCCGGCTGGGTCGCCGTCGAGCTGAAGGCCGGCGCCGCCCTCGCCCAGCCCGTCACGCTCTCCGCGATCAAGGCCGAGCCCGCGCTCGCGAAGATGACGCTGCTCCGCATCTCGCGCCTCTCCGTGCAACCCGTGGCGCGCGCGGAGTTCGAGCGCATCGTGAAGATGGGTCGCTAAATTCGCCGACTCCGCCTCCCCTCCCCGCCGTGCTTCCCCAGCTCACCCTCCTCGCCCCCGGCCTGCTCGGCGGCTCCGTCGCCCGGGCCGCGCGCGCCCGCGGCGCGGCCCGGCGCATCGTGATCTGGGCGCGCCGGCCCGAGACGCGCCTCGCGCTCCGCGAGCAGCCATGGTGCGACGCCGTCGCCGACACGCCTGAGGAAGCTGCGCGCGAGGCGAGCCTCGTCGTCCTCGCCGCCCCCGTCGATCGCATCGTGCCGCTCGCGCGGCAGATCGCGCCCGCCCTGCCGGCCGGCGCGCTCGTGACCGACGTCGGCAGCGTCAAAGGCGACATCGCGCGGCTCGGCGCCGCCGCGCTCGCGCCGCGCGCGCACTTCGTCGGCGCGCACCCGATGGCCGGCTCGGACAAGACCGGCTGGGAGCACGGCACCGCCGAGCTGGTTCAACGCCGCACGTGTTTCGTCACCCCGCTGCCCGACAGCGATCCGCGCGCGGTCGAGCAGGTCGCGGAGTTTTGGCGCACACTCGGCGCCGAGGTCGTGAGTGTCTCGCCCGACGAGCACGACGAGATCGTCGCGCACATCAGCCATCTCCCGCAGGTCGTGGCGTCGGCGCTCTGCGCTTTCCTCGCCACGCGCAATCCCGCCTGGCGCAACCATGCGGGCGGCGGACTGCGCGACACCACCCGCATCGCAGGAAGCGACCCGCAGCTCTGGCGCACGATCCTCGAGCAAAACCGCGACGAGGTGCTGCGCGCGCTGGACGGCTTCGAGACCGAGCTGCACGCCCTCCGCGTCGCCCTCTCCAACCGCGACTTTACCGAAATCACCGCCCGCATGGAGCGTGGCAAAGCCTACCGCGATCAGTTCCGCCCGCGGCCGTAGCCCGCACTCCTTGTGGGTCGGGCTTTACGCCCGACATTCCGGGCGTCGTTCCCAATCCGTCGGGCGTAAAGCCCGACCCACATTCAGCCCACCCGCCGATACAGCGCCTCGTAGCGCGGAACGATGGCGTCCGCAGAGAAGTGCTCGCGCGCGCGGCTTTGCGCCGCCGTCCCGAACGTCTCGCGCTTCGACGGATCGCGGAGCAGCGCCTCGACGCCACGCGCGAGGCCGTCGGCATCGCCACAGGGCACAAGCACGCCGTGCTCGCCGTGGATCATGACCTCGGGCACGCCGCCGACGGCGGTCGAGACGTTGGGCCGGCCGAACCACATCGCCTCGAGGATGCCGAGGCAGAAGCTCTCCGACTCCGAGCTGTAGAGCCCGAGATCGGCCGCGTGCAGGTAGTCCTCCACGTCGAAGACCTTGGGCCGCACGATCACGCGATCCGCGATCCCGAGGCGGCGCACTTGATCGGCAAACGGCGCAAACTCGCCGCCGGCGAGGATCACGAGCTTGAAGGCCTCGCGCGGTTGCACGCGCGCGACCGCCTCGAGCAGCAGGTCGACACGCTTCACCGGGCGCAGGTTGGAGAGATGCACGATCATCGCCTCGCTGTCGCGCAGGCTGAGCTCGCGGCGCACCTCCTCGCGCGAGCGGACTGGCGCCCGCGGCGAGGTGAAATTGTGGATCACGTCGATAGGCCGATCCACGGCGAGCAGGCGGTGCGTCTCGTCGCGCAGCCAGGCGGAGACGGCCGTCACGGCATCCGACTGCATCAACGCGTGGCGGATCGCGGGGCCGTAGCCGGCGTCGCGCCCGAGCAGCGTGGTGTCGGTGCCGTGCAAGGTCGTGACGACGCGCGGGCGTTTTCCCGCTGGCAGCATGTCGCGCGCGAGGATCGCGGCGGTCGCGTGCGGCACGGCGTAGTGGACGTGCAGCACGTCGAGCGCGTGGTCGCGCGCGACCTCGGCCATCTTCACGGAGAGCGGCAGCGTGTAGTCGGGATACTTGAAGAGCTCGTAGTCGTTGATGACGACCGGGTGGAAATGCAGCCGCGGCGCGCCCGCGTGCAGCCGGAACGGCCGCTCGTAGCTGATGAAGTGCACCTCGTGCCCGCGCTGCGCCAGCTCCTCGCCAAGCGCCGTCGCCAGAATGCCGCTGCCGCCGACGGACGGATAGCAGGTGATGCCGATCTTCAGCGGGCGCATCGCCGGTGGGATCAGAATCGCCGGGCCGCGCGGCCCAGCGTCGCGAGCGAATCGACCACCAGAGCGTCCGCCGGAAAGAGCGGGACCGCGTGAGCGAGGCCGGCGCGCAAGCCGTTGAGCCGCGCGCGCGTGAGCACCAGCTCGGCGTAGTTGCGTGTCTTCATCTGCGAGGCGTGCGCCTCCATCGCCGCCGTCCAAGCCGCGACGACCGCCGGTTCGGAAACATCCACGAGCACGCGGCCGAGGTCGTTCGGCTCCGCGTCGGGCGAGACCGCGTAGAAGAAAAGCTGCCCGATGGCGTGCGGTTTCACGCGGCGCAATTCCTTCAGCCCGCCGAACCGCGCCAGCCGCGCGGCGTCGCGCACCATGCGGCCCAGCTTCACGTGGTCCGGGTGCTGGTTCTCCACCGTGCTCGTGACCAGCACGACGCCGGGGCGCACGCGGCGGATGATCCCCGCGAGCTTGATCACGTGAACCGAGCGCTCCTCGAAGTGGGCGTCGCCCCCGAGGTCGATGAACTCGAGACGCGCGCCCATGCGGGCGGCGGCACGCCTCGCCTCGCGCGTGCGGATCGCCGGCGTGCCGTTGCTGCCAGCCTCGCCGCGCGAGCAGACGACGAGGTGGACCTTTCTTCCCGCCTTCGATTCCGCGGCGATGACACCGCCGCAGCCGAACTCGATGTCGTCGGGATGGGCGCCGAAGGCGAGGATCGGAGACTCGATTGAGGGCATGGCGGTTTAGGCGGCTGCGGTAGCCCTGCTCGTGAGAGCAGGGACGTTGCGGACACGATGGGACTCATCGGTCCCGCCTCTCACGAGGCGGGCTACGCGGAACAGCAGTCCGGCTGCGCGGTGGTCAGTGCCAGGCTTCATCAGAGCGGTCGATGGTGTCGCGGTTCACAAACGTAATCTCAGGTGCGTCCTCCTTGCGCAAGTAGGCTTGTTCGCCGGCGCCCGCGATGTAGTGCGTGCAGCGCACGACCGTCTGCATCCAGCGCAGGCGCGTGTCCCGCGTGGGGGAGATCTGCGCCTTGGCGACCGCGCACGGCGGCAGCGTGACGTAGGTGTCGCCGCCCTCGTGAAGCCTGAGCGCGCCGTCCATCCATCGCGCGCGCACGATCCCGCCGGCGTGGGGCACGTCGGCGAAATAGTCCGCCACCTCGCAGGCCGCCGTGCGCACCGCCGGGTCGCCCGAGCGCACGACGCGGACGCCGTCGAGCAGGCCGAGGCGGCGATACATCTCGAGGCAGAAGTCCGCGACATTCGTGGCCGCGACCTGCTTGAACGCCTCGACGCGCTCCGGCGCCACGTAGGCGCCGAGCTGCCGCGCGGTGTTGGGCTGCCAGCCGGGCGCGATGCGCTTGAGAAACAGCGGCGACCATTTGCGCTGCACCTTGTTCTCGATGGTGAAGTTCAGCGTCGCGGGCTCGTCGGTTTTGCGGTGCCGCAGGATCGTCTGCGTCTCGCGCGCGTCGTGGTCGCTGTCGTGGTAGAAGAACACGATCTCGCCGCCGATCTCGGATTGGAGGCGGCGCGCGGTCTGGAACTTGGCGTAGAGGAACCGCCGCGGGAAAAAGCCGCACGGCTGCTGGCCGAAGCAGATGACGGGGGCGCTCATGCCGCGGCGGGCCCGGCCCGCGAGGGCAGCACGGCCTGCAACACCACCGCGAACACCACGCACGCCGCGCAGCCGATGGGATTGAGCCAGAGGTAGGCGATGTTGCCGTGGAAATAGATTGCGAGCACCACGAGCTGGGCCGCGATCGCGGCCCAGAAGGCCGCGGGCCCCCGCACCCACTTGAGGAAAAACGCCACGATGAACACCCCCAGCAGCGCGGGGTAGAAGATCGAGGCCACGATGTTGAGCGCCTCAATGAGGTTCTCCGCGAAGCTCACGAACAGCGCGAAGCCGATCGCGAAGAGGCCCCAGACGGCGGTGAAAAATTTTGCGTTCCGCACGTTGCGCGGCTCGTCGCGCTCGGCGAGGGGACGGAAGTGCCGCCACAAATCAATCGTCGTCGTTGTGCCGAGCGCGTTGAGCTCGCCGGCCTTCGACGACAGCGCCGAGGCGAACATGACCGCGATCAGCAGGCCGATCACCCCGTGCGGGAGCTGGGTGAGGATGAAGGTGACGAAGACGTAGTCGGAATCCCGCGTCTTCTTTGCCGAGGGATCGGCGGTGTAGAGCGCGGCGCGGGCTTCGTTGCGCACGGCGTCGGAGTATTTCTGCGCGGCGCGCAGGGCGGTGTGCGCGGCGGCCTCGGCGGCCGCGTCCCCGCCTTGGTGCGCCGCGGCCCAGGCGCGGATCTTCGCCTGCTTGTCCACGTGGGCGGCGGCGTGCTTTTCCTCGAGGGCCTTGAACTTCGCGCCCTCCGGGCCGGCGATCTGCCGCTGCCATTGCGTCTGGTTGAAGACCGCGGGGGTGTCGGGCTGGAACTGGTAGAAGACGAAGAGCAGCGCGCCGAGCAGCACGATGAAGAACTGCATCGGGATCTTGAAGAGGGCGTTGAACATCAGGCCGAGGCGGCCCTCGCGCACGCGCTCGCCGCCCAGGTAGCGCTGCACCTGCGACTGGTCGGTGCCGAAATACGAAAGCGAAAGGAAGAACCCGCCGAGGATGCCGGTCCAGATCGTGTAGCGCTGCTTGAGGTCGGGGGTGTAGCTGACGGCCTCGAGCTTGCCCATCGCGCCCGCGATGTGGGCGGCGTCGGGCGGCAGCTTGATGAGCAGCGTGACAAACGCCGTGATCATGCCGCCGAAGATGACGCCCATCTGGAGCTTTTGCGTGAGGTTCACCGCCGCGCTGCCGCCAGTGACCGTGTAGACGATTGCGACGAGGCCCGTGAAGATGATCGTGAGGTCAAGCCGCCAGCCGAGCACCGTCGCGAGGATGATCGCGGGCGCGTAGATGGTGATGCCCGCCTGGATGCCGCGCTGGAGAAGAAAGAGCCCGGCGCCCAGCAGGCGCGTGCGGGCGTCGAAGCGTTTGCCGAGGTATTCGTAGGCCGTGTAGACGCCGAGCTTGCGGTAAATCGGCAGGAAGATCGCGCACACGACGATGAGCGCGAGCGGGAGGCCAAAATAATTTTGGATGAAGGCGATTCCGTTCTCGTAGGCCTGACCCGGCAGCGAGAGGTAGGTGATCGTGCTGGCTTGCGTGGCGGCGACGGAGAGGCCGATGGTGAACCAGCCCGTGGTGCGGCTGCCCTTGAGGTAGGTGTCGAGCTTGTCGGTGTGGCGCGTGCGCCACGTGCCATACGCCGCGATCCCGATGATCGCGCCGAGGAGGACCAGCCAGTCGAGGGCGTTCATCCGTAGTAGCGGGCGAAGAGGGTGAGCGCGATGACCATCGCGACGAAGCAGGCGAAGACAAAGACGTAGACGCCGCGCCAGCTGCGGAAGCCCGGCACGCCGGGCGATTCGTCGTCGTTGTTGGACGGGGTCATGGCGAGGAGGCCCGATTCCGCCTTTGCCGAAGAGGGCTGCGGATCAGCGAGCCCCTGCTCCGTGGAGCAGGGAGACTTGAGCCAGATGCCCCGCGCATCACTGCAGGCTCGCGAGGAGCGCTTCGTTGAGCCGCACGTATTCGTCCTTGAGCGAGCCCTGCGCTTTTCTCGCGCCGGCCAGCGATGCCTCGGCGGCTGCGCGGGCGCCGGCCTTGTCGCCCGCGGCGGAGAGGATGAGGGCTTTGCGGTAGACGAAGGGGAACCGGAAATTCTCCGCCTGCGCGGCGATGCCGAGGTCCATCCATTGGGCGGCTTTCTTCAGATCGAGCTTGTGCTCGTAGTAGAACATCGCGGCGGGGACGTAGGGCTTTTTCTCAGCGCTCGACGCCATCACGGCCTCGATCTGCGCCTGCACCTTGGTGACGACGTCAAACTTCAGCGGCACGGAGACGAGGGTGCTCTCCCAGACCAGGTTCAGCACCGCGGAGTCATCGCGGATGTGGTTCACGTCGATCACAAAGGTCTCGACGATCGTGGAGCCGAGGTTGACGACGGGGGCGGCGACCCGCGCGACGTCGTCCTTCGGATCGTAGCGGTAGGAACCCCACTGCTGGTTCGCGGAGCTGAGGATGACCGTCCACTCCTCGCGGCCGAGCAGGGCGAAGAGCGCGTATTTGCCGGCGGGCACATCCTTGCCCCCGAAGTTGACCGCCGTGCTGAAGGAGATTGTCGTGGCGTTGTTGGCGCCGACCCGCCAGATGGACCCGAAGGGCTCGAGGCCGCCGAAAATCTTGCGCCCCTTCACGCCGGGGCGGGCATAGACGATCTCGATGTCGGTCAGGCCCACCCGCTGCTTGAGCGTGGAAGCGGGACTTGGCGCCGGGATATCGACGGCGGGCGCCTGCGCAAATGCGGCGGCGGCCAGAAACGCGCCACACGCGAGCGCGCGGCAATGGGAGAGCGGGGCGAAGGGCATGGCGGAGGGGGAAGCGGCAAACGTGACGGAGGCGGACGGGCGCCGACAATCACGAAGCGAGGGATTTTCGCAACCGGCAGGACGCGGCCAGGGCGGGCAAGGATGCGAGGGACAGCGAATTCGCACCCGCCCGCGGCGCCGACCGCGGCTTTGACTTTGCCCGGACAGCCCCCTTCCCTCCCCGGCCTCCCACATGCAGCAGCTTCACGCCTACTGGCGCATGGAATACATCGAGGCGCCGCGCTACCCGGCGGCAATGAAGCGCCCCTTCACGGAACTCCCCGCGCTCGGCGACGACCGCGCCGCGCTCATCGTCCACCGTTCCCGCCTGAGCTACCTGCTCCTGAACCGTTTCCCTTACAACCCCGGCCACCTCCTCGCCGTGCCGTTCCGCGACGTGGCCGATCTCGCGCAGCTCGACGCCGCCGAGCGCGCCGATCTCCTCGACGAGATGATCCTCGGCCAGGCGCTGCTCACCGCCGCGCTGCGGCCCGACGGCTTCAACGTGGGCTTCAACCTCGGATCGCAGGTCGCTGGCGGCAGCATCGAGCACCTGCACGCGCACATCGTCCCGCGCTGGAACGGCGACAACAACTTCATGCCCGTGCTCGGCCAGACCCGCATCCTCCCGCAGTCGCTCGACGCCACGTGGGAGAAAATCAGCATCGCGGCCGGGACGCTGGGCCACCGGAAACCGAATGGGGGAAACCGGAAGGCTGCCTCGGCGGGAGTCGCGAAAGCCAAGCGCGCCCGCCGCGGCTGAGTTTTCCCCCATCCGAAATCCGGGTTCGTCCATGCCGACTTCGAAGACCCTGCACTTCTCCAGCCCGCGCCACGCCGCCGCGCTCTACGCCGCCCGCGAGGACAACCTGGTCCACGCCGAACGCACCCTTGGCGTGGCCCTCGGCGCGCGCGACGACTGGGTGAAGATCGACGGCCCCGCCGACAAAGTCGCGGTCGCCGAGGCGCTGTTCACGTTTCTTGATCGTGCGCGCGCGCAAGGCATGGCGATCCGCACGCCGGATTTCCACCGCATCACCGACGCGTTTGCCCGCGGCGAGGGCGCCAGCCTGCAAAAGCTCCTCGAGGAGCCGCTCGTCATCGCCACCAACCGCAAGACGATCGTCCCCAAGACCCTCGGGCAAAAGCTCTACCTCCAGTCGATGCTCCGGCACCCCGTGGTGTTCGGCATCGGGCCCGCCGGCACGGGCAAGACCTACCTCGCGATGGCCGCCGCCGTGAACGCCCTCCTGAAAAACCAGGTCGAGCGCATCATCCTTACCCGGCCCGCCGTGGAGGCCGGCGAGGCGCTCGGCTTCCTCCCCGGCGATCTCCGCGAGAAAATCCTGCCCTACCTCCGCCCGCTCCACGACGCGCTGCACGACATGCTCGACGCCGAGGATGTCGCCCGGCTCACCGAAAAAGGCGTGATCGAGATTGCGCCGCTCGCCTACATGCGCGGCCGCACGCTTGCGCACGCCTTCATCGTGCTCGACGAGGCGCAGAACACCACGCCGGAGCAGATGATGATGTTCCTCACCCGCCTCGGGGAGGATTCGCAGATGGTCGTCACCGGCGACATCACCCAGATCGATCTGCCGCGGGCCAAGCAGAGCGGCCTCCTCGAAGTCCGCCACATCCTCGGCGCCATCCCTGGGATCGATTTCCATACCTTCAGCGGCGCAGATGTGGTGCGCCACCCGCTCGTCGGGCGGATCATCGAAGCCTACGAGGCCTATCGCAACCCGATCAGCGGTGGGAACGGCGCGGAGGGGAAAAGGTAGCCGACGGCGGTTCCGATCCCCCCGGAATTACTGCTGCAAGCCGGTCCAAGCCGGCCATTCGCGAGGGTGGGCGGAATTCCTTCTGGTCGCCCGGGCGGAAAACTCCATTTTGGCCGGTCCGCACTTCCCGTGTCCGTCCGCAACCAGTTCAAGCTCCTCATCGGCGGCCTTGCGGCGCGTCGGGCGGGAGGAGTGCAGCCGGCAGGGCAGTCGGCCATGCGGGAGTTCCTCGACCGGTCGCGGCTGGTGGCGGCGGTCATCTTCCTCGTCACCGTCGCGGCCATCGTGGTCGTCAGCTCGGCCGGATTGAGCACGCTGCACGCCCCGATCAACGTCGATCAGGTGGCGACGCGGCGAATCACGGCGCTGGCGCCATTCCGCTACGAGAGCGCGGAGAAGACCCGCGTCGCGCGCGAGCAGTTCCTCGACGGGCTGCCGCCCGTCTACCGCCTCGACGCCGAGCCGCTGCGCCGCATCGAGGCCGCGGTGAAGACCCTGCTCGCCCAGATCATCGCCTTTGAGGCGGCGGGGCCAGCCAACGTCCCGCCGCTCATCGGCCGGCGCGCCGAGCTTGCGCGCATCGCCGACACGTTCAATTCCCACGGCCCCACCTACAATGCCGGCGCGGAGGACATCGCCGCGGTGCTCGCCGCCGGCGACGCCCGGCAGCGCGCGGAACTGTTCGACAGCGGCCTCGCCACGCTGCGGGACATCTACGCCCAGGGCGTGGGCGACGCCGCGCTCGCGAACCTTCGGCCGGGCAGCTCGCTCATGTTCCAAATCGCGCGGCCGGACGGTGAAATCGCGCAGCGCCCCGTGCAGACGATGGAGGAGTCTCTCACCGCGCTGCGCGTGAGCCTGAACCTCGCCGGTGTGCCGCGCGCCGCGAGCCAGACGGCCTTCCGCCTTTTTCGCTTCGGCCTCGTGCCCAACGTGGCCTTCGACCGCAACGCCACGAGCGCGCACCACGCCGCGGCGGCGGAGACCATCAGGCCCGTCGCCGTGAGCGTCCCGCGCGGGCAAGTGATCGTCGAGGCGGGCTCCCGCGTCACGCGCGAGCAGCACGAGATGCTAATCGCGCACCGCCAGCACTTGCTCGATCACGGCGACGCCGACGTGAGCGAGGGCCTCACGCTCTTCGGCCGGGTGCTGCTGGTGCTCGCGATGGTGCTCGCCTCGCTCATTTACATCCGCATCGAGGATCCCGAGACGCTGCGCAGCAATGTCCGCTGCGGCCTGCTCGCCCTCGTGGTGGTGGTGAACCTCGCGCTCATCCGCGCCAACTACTCGCTCGGCGGCGCGGAGTTCTTCCTGCGCGACGGCGCCTGGGCCTCGACGCTGCCCTACGTGGCCCCCACGGCTTTCGCCCCGCTCATCGTCGCCATATTAATCAATGCCGGCTCGGGCATCTTCATGGCGCTGCTGATCTCGATTTTCACCGGCGTCATCTACGGCAACCGCCTCGACCTGCTCGTGCTCACGTTCCTCGCCTCGCTGGTCGCGATCTACTACGGGCGCGATGTGCGCCGCCGCGCGCTCGTCGTGCGCGCCGCCGGCGCGGGCGGGCTCACGATCGCGGCGTTTGCCGCGCTCATCGGCATCGCGGACCAGACGCCGGCCGACACGCTCTGGCGCCAGATGGCCGCGGGCCTCGGCACCGGTATCCTCACTGGCATCGGCGTCGTCGGCCTGCTGCCCGTGCTCGAGGCGCTCTTCAAGCGCACGACCGACATCACGCTGCTCGAGCTCACCGACTACAACCACCCTCTCCTCCGCCGCATGCAGCTCGAGGCGCCGGGCACCTACCACCACTCGCTCGTCGTCGCGCAGCTCTCCGAGAACGCCGCCAACGCCATCGGCGCCAACCCCCTCATCGCGCGGGCCTGCGCGCTCTTCCACGACATCGGGAAAATCAACGCCCCCCACTTCTTCGGCGAAAACGCCCGCAACGGCACCGACGGCCATGCAGTGCTCACGCCCGCCGAGTCCGCGCGGGTGATCCGCCAGCACGTGCCGGACGGCCTGGAGCTCGCGCAAAAGCACCGCCTGCCGCGGGCCGTGCTCGACGTCATCCAGCAGCACCACGGCACCACGCTTGTGCGCTACTTCTACCAACGCGCCGTCGAGCAATCGCGCGCCCCGATCGCGGGAGATGCGCCGCGCGCCAAATCGAAAACCGAGAATCGAAAGCCGGAGATCCCCGATGACGCCTTCCGCTACGAAGGCCCCAAGCCCCAGAACCGCGAGAGCGCCATCATTTCGCTCGCCGATGGCGTCGAGGCCACCACTCGCTCGCTGCGCAAGGTCGACGCCGGCAACCTCCACGACGTGATCAACCGCACCTTTGCCGACCGCATCGCCGACGGCCAGCTCGACGACGCCCCGCTCACCCTCGAGCAGCTCACCCGCATCAAGAACAGCTTTCATTTCACGCTGCTCAACATGCTGCATGCCCGCGTTTCCTACGCCGCGGCCGACGCCGGAGGCGATTCGCCGGAGGCCCGGGGCCAGAAATCTGAGGTCGGCTGAGAGACGTTCTCGCGGCGCCCCCACCCGAGAGAAAGCAGCCAAATCCCGCGCGGAATCGTGATGAAAACGCCACCCACGGCGCCGCGCGTCGTCGCAATCGCCAATCACCACCCACGCCTGCGCCTCGACCGCCGCGCCATCGCGCGCGCGATCCATCTCCTCGATGCCGAATTCCGCCAATCGAAAATCGAGAATCGAAAATCGAAAATTCCCGCAGGCGAACTCTCCCTCGTGTTCCTCACCGACGACGCCCTCGCGCGCCTCCACGCCGATTTCCTGGACGATCCCTCCCCCACCGACGTGATCACCTTTGAGGGCGACCTGCTCGCGGGCACGGCCGGCGAGATTTGCGTCTCCGCCGACATGGCGGCAGCCGCCGCCAAAAAACACCGTCACACCTTCGCGCGCGAGCTCACCCTCTACCTCGTCCACGGCTGGCTCCACCTCGCCGGCTACGACGATCTCGAGCCACGCAAGAAGCGAGCGATGCGCCGCGCCGAGGCCCGCGCGATGGAACTCCTCGGCCGTCGCCGCAGTCTCCCGCGGTTCACGCTGCAGCCATGAAGTCCATCCGCCTTTCCTGCCTCCTGGTCGCGCTCGCGCCCGCTTTCGCCCAGCCATCGCCGCCCGCCGGCGAGACCGCGCTCACGCTCGGTGTCAGCAACGGCATCCGCGCCCTGCCGCCTTCACGCGTCACCGTGCCGGTCGGCGAGACGCTCCGCGTCACCGGCCCGGCGCTCGGCGAATCCGTGCAGTGGCTCAGGAATGGCCGCGCCCTCCCCGGCGCCACGACCAATCCCCTGGTCATTCCCTTTGTCACCTCGGCCGACGCCGGCACTTACGCGATGACCATCGTCAACCCGCTCGCGCTGCCCGTGCCGTCGCAGTCCCTGATCCTCGGGGTGGGTCCGACCGATCGGCTGGTGAATCTCTCGCTGCGCGGCGAGATCGCCGCCGGCGCGGGCCGCAGCTTCGTGGCCGGCTTCGTCGTGCAGGGCGGCGCGGGCGCCGGCAAGAAGATGATCGTGCGCGCCGTCGGGCCGTCGCTCGCGCTGTTCGGCGTCACGGGCGCGCTGGCGCGGCCGGTGCTGCGGATCTTCGACGGCCGGGGACAGCCCTACGAAAACGGCTACGCCTACCCGCCGGTTGTCGGCGGCCTCACCTACGAGGCCGACCTCGCCGACTCGCTCGCCCGATCCGGCGCGTTTCCGACCCAGCCCGGCGCGGCCGACGCCGTGCTGCTCATGCCTTTCGTCGCCGGCAGCTACACCGCGCAAATCACGAGCGCGGACGGCACGGCCGGCACCGTGCTCGTCGAGGTCTACGAGGTGCCGTAAGACGGTCGCGCCCTGCCCGCGCGACTTTCCCCTTCCCCTTCGCAGGCGTTTTCGAGATCGTCGGGCCTCGCCATGCCCGAGGCTCCTCCGCCCAACTCCCGCATCGTCGCCCTCCGCAACGCCTTCTTCGCCGGCGCGCTGCTGCTCGCGCCGCTCGCGATCACGATTTGGGCGCTGGGGAAAATCATCGACCTCCTCGGCGGCACCTTTCGCCCGCTCTACGAGCGCGTGCTGCCCGAGTCCCTCCACAACATCCCGCTCCTCTGGGATCTGCTCGCAGCCATCGTGGTCGTCGCGTGCATCACCGCGCTCGGCTACCTCTCGCACTACGTCTTCGGGAAACTGTTCCTGCACCTCGTCGAGCGCTTCGTGCAGAACATCCCGGGCGTCGGCGCCGTCTACAACTCCGTCAAGCAGATCGTCGCGACCTTCGGCTCGGAGCGGCGCAACCTTTTCAGCAAGGTCGTGCTCGTGCAGTTTCCCCGCGCCGGCGTCTGGACGCTCGGCTTCCTCACCAACAAGCAGCAGGGCGAGGCGCAGTCGGCCGCGGGCTCGGACATCTGGACGGTGTTCGTGCCGACGACGCCGAATCCCACGAGCGGATTTTTGCTCATGCTCCCGCGCTCCGAGATCGTGGAGCTCGAGATGAGCGTCGGCGACGGCATGAAGATGATCCTCTCAGGCGGCGCCGTGATGCCGCCCTGGCCGCAAGCCGCCAAGCCGGCCGAACCCGTGCGCTGAGACCCCGCCGCCCGTGCCCGCGCAGTCGCTGTCCACGGAGGCCTTTGTCCTCCTGAAGCGCCCGCCCTCGGAGTCGTTCCAAGGGTTCGTGCTGTTTTCCAGCGAGCACGGCGTGCTGCAAACCCAGCAGCGCCTGGCCAAAAAAAAAACCGCCAAGTCCCCCGCGCTCGATCTGTTCGACGAGGCGGGGTTCACCCTCGAGTCGTCCAACCAGGGCCGCACCTGGTTCGTGAAGGAGGTCGTGCTCACCACCCGGCACGCCGGCGTCGGCCGCAGCTACGAGGCGCTGCGGCTCGCCTCCGCCCTCGGCGCGCTCGTCGCGCGCAACGCGGTGCCCGAGGAAGGCCGCCGGCCCGTGGCCGCGCTGCTGCGCGCCGCGTTCGCCGCATTCGCGACGGGCGTGCGGCCCGACATCGTGTGGTTCAAGGGCCTCTACGTCTTCGCGCGCGACGAGGGCTACCCGCTCAAGCAGCAGTGGCTCCCCACCCTCCCCGCCGCCGACCGGACCGCTGTCGCGGCGCTCCTCAATCTGCCGCTCGCCGCCCAGACCGCCGCGCCCGCGCTCGTCGCCCAATTCACCCGCCGCCTCGAGGATTACCTCCGCGGCGAGACGGAGATCCTGCTCGACTGACCCCATGCAGTTCGACCTCGACCAACGCACCGCGGCGCTGAGCGTCGGCGAGTTTTCTGATTTCTCGACCGGCCCGCGCGAGTCGGGCGGAGGCTCCGCCGGCGTCTGGCGCGCGCAGCTCGGCACGCACTGGCACAACGAACTCCGCGCCCGGGCCACCGCCGAGCACGCCGCCGCCGCGGAGTTCGAGGTCGCGATCGCCGGGAAAATTTTTCACCGCGGCTGGACGCTCTCGCTCACCGGCCGCATCGACCAGCTGATTCGCCGCGACGCCGCCATCACGCTCCGCGAAATCAAGACCGTCACGCGCCCGATCCCCGCCGACGAAGCCGAGCTGCGGCGCGACTACCCGGAGTATTTCATCCAGCTCGCCGCCTACGCGGCGCTCACCCGCCTGCAACCCGGGAGCGGCCCCGCCCGCACCGAACTCTGCTTCGTCGAGGCCGCCAGCGGCCTGGCCCAGACGATCGCGCTCACGCCCGCGGACGACGGCCTGTTCCGGGCGCAGCTCGAACGCGTCGCCGCATTTCTCGATCTGCGTCTCCGCGCGCGCGAGCGGCTGCGCGGTTTGCGCTTCCGGCCGGCGTTCGCCGCCCCGCGCCCGGGGCAGGAGACTACGCAGGCGGAACTCACCGCGCTCTTCGAGCGCCGCCCGCTCGTGCTCTTCGAGGCGCCGACGGGCTTCGGCAAGACCGGCGTGCTCCTCGAGTTCGCACTCGGCCAGCTCCGCAGCGGCCACTTCGACCGCGCGCTCTATCTCACGAGCAAGTCGACCGGGCAGATCCAGGTCGTGCATACGCT
>JAEUHB010000171.1 GCA_016794665.1 Opitutaceae bacterium | reverse complement strand
CGAGCACAGCGTCGGCGAGGAAGCGGGCGAGGGCGGGGGACATGCGGGGTGCGCGGGGGAGAGCAGCGCGCCAAAGTGGGAGGGCGAGCGCGGCGGGAAGTTCCGCGCTGCAGGACGGAGCACCGAACGAACGGGTTTGGTGGCCCGGCTCGTGAGAGCAGGGAGCGACGGGAGCCAGAGCCGTGGGCCGGCCCGCCTCTCACGAGGCGGGCTACGACGAGCTGCGTAAACGCCGATGAAAACACGGCGAGGGCGCCGCGTCTCCATCACGAGATCGCTCAGCACCAATGCGCCCCGAGCGCCTCGGTGTGGACGGCGTAAAGGCTGCGGCTCGCGGTCATGAAGACCCGGTTGCGGCGCGGGCCGCCGAAGCAGAGGTTGCTGCAAATCTCGGGAAGGATGATCTGGCCGATGCGCTTTCCCTCGGGCGAAAAGATATGCACGCCGTCGTAGCCTGCGCCCGCCCAGCCGGCGCTCGACCACACGTTGCCGTCGCGATCGCAGCGAATGCCGTCGGGACCGCCGGAGAGCTCCTTGCCGGCGACCGTCAGCTTCAGGTTCGTGAACTCGCGGCCGTTGGCGGTGCGCGCGCCGTTCACGTCGTAGACGCGGATGTTGCGCGGGCGGCCGGAGTCGGCGACGTAGACCTTCTTGTAGTCGGGCGAGAAGCAGAGGCCGTTGGGTTTGTCGACGTCGTCGAACATCTTCTCGATCTTGCCGGCGGGGTCGATGCGGTAGACGGCCTCCTTGAGCACGCGCTCGCCCTTGTGGCCCTCGAAGTTGCCCATGCTGCCGTAGCCGGGATCGGTGAACCACACGCTGCCGTCGGGGTGCACGACGCCGTCGTTGGGGGCGTTGAGCGGCTTCCCCTCGAATTTGTCGGCGAGCACGGTCAGGCCGCCGTCGTTTTCGTAGCGGACCACGCGGCGATTGCCGTGCTCGAACGAAATCTGCCGGCCCTCGCGGTCGAAGGTGTTGCCGTTGCTGTGGCGCGCGGGCGACCGGAAGGTGCTCACGCGCGCGTCATCCTGGAGCCAGCGGAGCTGCACATCGTTGGGGATGTCGCTCCACACGAGGAAGCGGCCGCCGCCGTGCCACGCGGGGCCCTCGGCCCAATACATGCCGGTGTGCAGTCGCTCGATGGGCGACTGGCCGATCTTGTAGCGCGCAAACGCGGGATCGAGGACGACGACATCAGGCTCGGGGTAGCGCACGGGCGCGGCGTTGGGGCCGTAGTCGCGGCCGAGGAGCGGCGCGGCGGCGGCGAGCGTGGTGACTTGGGCGAGGAATTGGCGGCGGGATTGGGGAGTGGGGGAGGACATGGGGGATTTTTTTGAAACCACTGATGGACACTAACGGGCACTAATAAAGGCGGCGTTTGAACAACCAAGTTTCACCAAAGAGCTCCGAATGATTCGCATTAGTGATCATGAGTGTGGATTAGTGGTTCAAAAAACGCCGCTCACTCCGTCAGCGGCTTCAGGCGGATGCGGCGGTATTCCATCTGGCCGCGGTCGCCTTCGAGGCCGATGGGGCCGGTGGCGGGGACCTTCATGCTGTCGGTGAGCAGCTCGCCGTTGCACGTCGCGTGGGCGATGCCGCCTTTCACGGTCACGACGAGTTCGTTCCAGTCGCCCTGCTTGAACTGCTTGAGCTGGTTGTAAGGACCGGCGAGCAGGAAGTCGCGGCACTGGAGCTGCGGCTGGCGGATGAAGACGCCGCTGTCGGCGTTGGGCGTGGCGCGGAACTCGAGCTTCAGCACGAAGTCGGTTGGGAACTCCGCGGTCGTCCACAATTGCTGGATGCGGCGACCCTCGGCGGGCGTGGTGACGACGAGGCGGCCGTTGATGGCGGCGTAGCGGCCATCCGGCGTGGCGGTCTTCCCATCAAACTTCACGGCGGTGGCGACCTCGACGAAGACGGGCGCGTCGGCCTTGGCCTTGGCGTTGGGGTTCTGCTTGCGCGGCGGCGTCGGGCGGAAACCCCAGCCGGTGAGGTCGCGGCCGTTGAAAAGGCTCTTGAAGCCGGGCTCGGGCTGGAAGGTGTCCGCGGCGGTCTCCGTGAAGCCGAGCGTGGCAAACACGGGCCGCAGCGCGCCGGCCCAGCGGTCGTAGCCGGCGGCATTGAGGTGGAGGAGGTCGGGAAACCACGCGGGCGTGGCGTCGCCCTGGGCGTCGGCGAAGAGCGTCCACGTGTCGATGACGGTGAACTGCGGGTCGCCGCGGACGGTGGCCTCGTAGAGGGCGTTGATGCGCTTGATGGTGCCGGCCGGGCGCTTCTTCGTCGCGGAGCTGGGGAACACGCGGCAGACGACGACCGGCACGCGGGGATTGTGGGCCTTGATGGCGGCGGTGATTTTCTGGAAGTTGCGGCCGACGGCCTCGGGATCGATGCCGACCTCGACGTCATTGGTGCCGAGGAGGAGCACGATGGCGGCGGGCTTGAGCGCGAGCACGTCCTCCTGCAGCCGGATCAACATGCCGCGCGACGTGTCGCCGCTGATGCCGCGGTTGGCGAGCTTCATGCCGGCGAACTTGCCTTTGAAATCGGCGCCCCAGCCCTGCGTGATCGAATCGCCGAGGAAGACAACGGCCCCCTGATCGCGCGCGATGTCCTTCGCCCACTGCGTGCGGGCCTCAAGCCAGCGCTTCACGTAGGCATCATAGCGGCGGAGTGGGCCCTCGCCGGGGAGGCTGGCCTCGTCGGCGACAGCGGGGAGGGCCTTGGAGGATTGGGCGGGAGCAGTGGCCGCGAGGACGGAGGTGAGCGCAACAAGCGCGAGCAGGCGGACGGGGGCGAGGGGGCGCATACGCCCGATGGCACGGATGCGCGGCGCGGAGGCGAGGGGAAAAGTGGGGGCGAGAGCAAGGCCAGCCCGAGACGGTTTGCCAAGGAACTGACTGAACAGAATCGATTCGCTTAGAGCCGTGGCTCGTTCGCGTCCTTTTCTTTAATGAAAGTGAGAACACCTAGCATGATTAGAAGTGCTCCCGCGTTCATGCCGAAAAGCACGGTCGGCGAAGACTCGATCACCTTTCCGTATCGGGAGAACGGGCGCCAACCGTGCTCCTCGGCAAAGTAGTATGCCACGGCGCCCGACGTAACAGCGAGGATCGTTGCAAGAGCTAGTCGTGCGCGAACAAACGGAATTCTGCGCTTCGCCAACACGAACAGCACAGTCGGGATCAGCACGATGCAGAATTGGATGTAGGTGCTTACCGCGCGAGTCATCGTTTAGTGCTGAAATTGAGTTCAGCGGCAGGGTTGTCGACAGATTTGCCAGCACGCGCGGCGATTCGTGGAAGAGGCGTCTCGCCTTATCCCTGAACTCAACTGAGCCGAGACGGTTCAGCCACGAATCGCCGCCGCCTTCACCGCATCGACCATCCGCCGCTGGTGCTTTTCCACGCCGGCCATGATCGACTTCACCTTGGCGCGGGCGGCGGTGGGGTTCTTGTGAATCGCGGCGAGGCGTGACCAGAGCTGGGCGCCGTCGGTCTCGTCGATCTCGAAGAACCAGTCGTCGGCGCCGATGTCGCGATACATTTGGCCTTTGCAGGTATCGGTGGGCTGGCGGATGTAGAACGTGGGCGTGCCGACGTGCAGCGCGATGAGCGGCGAGTGGCACTCGACGCTCACGACCGCGAGCGCGCGGGCGTAGATCGAGGCGGCCTCGTCGGGCATCCAGTAGGTGTCGCGCCAGACGACGTTCTTCTTCACGTCGGCGGGGAGCGGCGCGACGACGTGGTCGCGGCCGACCTCGATCTGGTAGGTCATCTCGGGGCACACGAAGGCGCGGTGGCCGGTGGTGCGGACGTAGGTCGTGATGAGGTCGCGGAGCTTGGCGAGGTCGCGCTCAGTCGTGCGGTCGTTGATGGCGTCCTTCACCCCGTCGTCGGGCGTGGCTTTGCGCGCGGGCGACATGCGGTGGTAGGGCGTGTAGCGGAGGCGCGGGACGAACGCGGTGAACTTGCCCTCCTCGAGTCCCTTGTCGCGCAGATAGGCGAGACCGCGCGCCTCGTCGCGCAGGCTCATGCCGAGCTGTGCATCGGGGCCGAACTCGACGATCGGCGCCTTCACGCCCTGGGCCTTGAGGTAGTCGCGAGTAATCGTGTCGCGGCAGAAGAAGAACGCGCTGCGATCCATGATGAAGCGCTGGTCGCCGGCGAGCGTGCCAGAGGGGAGCTTGAGCGCGCGCTCGCGCAGGCTCTTCAGCGTGCCACCTTCGGGATCGCGGCCCGCGCCGAAGCCGGAGATCGGATCGGCGGAGACGCCGAAGACGCCGACGGGCTTGCCCGTCGCCTTGACGAACGCGACCGCGTGATTCGCGGCCGGGAAGCCGGAGCCGCTGCCGCTCAGGTAGAGATCCGCGTCGGCCCAGGCCTGCGCGAGCGCGGGCGTGGTGGGCTTGCCCTCGGCGTTCACGTTGCCCTCGACGATGCGCAGGCGCGGGAAGGCCTTGGTCAGCAAATCGCGCGAGCCATGGCCGAGCGCGCCGGGCCAGAGCATGAACTCGGCCTCAGGAAAATGCTTCTCGAGGATGTTGAGCGCGCCCGGCGTGTGGCCGACATCGCCGATGTTCACGCTCTGCCACGAGGACCGGAGAAGGATGCGCGGCGGGCGCTTGGCGGTGGCGGCGCGCAGCGGGCGTGCGAGCGCGGTGGCGACCGCGACGGTGGAGGTGGAGGCGAGGAACGTGCGGCGGTTCATTTGGGGGGGAGGGAATGGGGAGGAGGAAAAACGAAACAACTCAACCACGGGTGATCGCCTTGGCGAGCCAGGCGCCGACGTCGGCGACGTAGACGGCGCGCGTGTCGTCATGCACGCCGTTGAAGACGATGTATCGGCCGGTGGCGTCCCACACGGGATGCTGGTCGATGCGGAACTCGGTGGTGAGCTTTGCGCTGTCGCTGCGGCGCGCGAGCACGTGGGCGATGGCGGTCTCGGTCTTTGTGCGCAGATCGATTAGGCGCAGCGGCACGGTGTCGTCGCCGCGCGCGAGCGGCTCGTGCGTGTAGGCGTCGGTGACGACGAAGGGCAGCGTCGGGTGCATCGATGGGTGACCGGAGCCGACCGGATGGATCGAGCGGAGGTTGGCGCCGTCGTAGCGCACGCTCACGAGGTCGAGCTCCTTGGTGCCGTCGCGGATGTTGAGGTTGATCGTGATGTCCTCGCCGTTCGGCGCCCACATCGGGTGGTGGCCGCCGCGCGCGTAGCGCTCGGGAGAGACGGCGACGCGAATATCGGAGCCGTCGCCTTTCATCGTGACGAGCGTGAGCAGGCGCGGGCCGCCGCGCGGCGCGGCCGGATTGTGCCAGCGGAGAAACGCCATCACGCGCGTGCCCTGCCGGTTCCAGCGGATCTGGAAGCAATAGAATTCGCAGCGGTCGGCGTTGGGGATCGCGAGCTTGGGCACGGCGCGATCGACGATGTCGCGGATTGAGGCGATCATCTTGGCTTTCCCGCTCGCAATGTCGGTGACGAAGAGGCCGTCGTCGGCGACGGGCCCGGCGTTGCGGCGCGTGCGATCGGGCGGGAGGACGACGCCGTAGCCGACCTGGATGAGGCGCGACGCGATCAGGTTGTAGGAAGCGAGCTGTTTTCCGTTGGGCGAGACGGTGAAGACCGTGCCGTCGAGCCGCCGCGATTTGCCCGTCGCCGGATCGAGCTGGACGGCGAAGGGCGTCCAGGTGGCGGGATCGACGTCGTTGAAGAACAGGTCGGCGTCGGTGCGGCCCCATTGCACGTTGGCGCCCATCTGCACCTCCCAGCCGCGCGAGGTGGCGACGACGCGCTCCTTGCCCGTGTGCAGATCGACGACGACGACCTCACCGGCCTCGCCGGGGCGCGGTGAAATTGTCTCCTGCGGCAGCCGAAAGAGCCCGACGTAGCGGCCCGAGGGGCTGATGGGCGAGGTGTCGAAGAACCGGTGGATGATGCGGCCGGTCGCGATGCGCGCGATGGGGACCTTGCCCTCGAACTCGGTGCAGGCGGGAAAGCGTGCCATAAAATCCGCGGGCGGGGCGCCGGTGCGCGAGCTCGCGCCGGCGGCGCGCAGGGGACGGACCGCGGCGAGCGTGAGCGCGGCGGAGGAGCGGGCGAGAAAAGTGCGGCGGTGCATGAGGCGGGTCGCAGGTTTGAAGTGAGACGGGTGGTAGGCTTATCCTGCCTCGGTCAAAAGGTGCCCTTCACGCCGACATACCACGTCGCGCCGTAGTTGATGCGGCCGGCGATGGTCTTGTGGGCGGGCGTCGAGGGGCCCTCCCGCACCGTGTCCTCGTCGGCCGAGTTCACGTTGCGCCCCGTCACGAAGAGCCCGTAGCGGCGCGTGAGGCGATACTCCGCGGACAGGTCCGCGATCGCGCGCGCCTCTTGGTAGATGAAAGTGTTGGGCTCCGCGCCGGCATTCGTCACGCGGCCAGATTGGATCCGGCCGCGGTGGTTCACCGCCAGCCGCAGGCTGTAGCGATCGCGGCTGAACGTGACGCCCCAGTTGAAGGTCTTGCGCACAAAGCCGGTGAAGCTCGCCTGCTGCGAGCCTTGCGTGCGCTGCAGCGTCGCGTTGCCGAACACGGTGAAGCCGCGCGCCCAGGGCGGGAGAAACGTGAGGTTCTGGCGGTAATCGAATTCCGTGCCGGTCACGCGCGCGTCGCCGACGTTCTGCGTCGTGCTCACCAGGTAGCCGAGTGCCTGGCCG
>JAEUHB010000127.1 GCA_016794665.1 Opitutaceae bacterium | reverse complement strand
GTGTCGTCGAAGCCGTCGGTGTAGGTGCAGATGAGGGCAACCGACCAGTTGCGGTAGTTCCAGCTGAGCTGGCCGCGGCCCTTGTGCTCGAGGTAGCCGTCGACAGCGGTGCTGGTGGAATCCTGCCCCAGGACGCTGCGGAGCGCCGCGCCGGCCACGGCCGCGCGGTCGAACCGGGTGGTGAGCGTCCAGATCGTTGATACGTCGATGCGGCCGAACCGATCCGTGGGCCACTGGTAGCCCGCGCTGAAATCCCAGCCCTCCACGTTGGTGCGGCCGACGTTGTAGAAGAGCGAGTTCACGCTGCTGATCGAGCCGGCGGAGGAGAACTGCACGCTCTCGCCGGGCAGCATGCCGCCGGGCGAGACACCGAAGAAGCGGAAGACGGTGTTCTGCGGGTTGGCCTGGACGGTGCCATCGCGCGTGACGGCCCAGAAGTCCGCTCCGATCGAGAGGCCCTTGAGCGCGGGCCCGCTGGGCGACCAGACGAAGCCGACGTTGAAGTAGTCCGTCTCCTCGGCGGCGAGGCGACGGTTGCCGCGGAGCGTGATGCGCTGCTCGGTCTCGACGAAGAAATCGCGCGGGTCGAGGATCGGGGAGAGGGCGGAGATGGGCGACGAATAGAGCTCGAAGAGCGACGGCTCGCGGAAGCCCTGCGACCAGCTTGAGCGCAGCGTGAGCTGGCGGGCGAAGGGCTGCCACCGGAGCGTGGCCTTCGGCACCGTCTTCTCGCGATCGCTGGTGAAGAACACCTCGTGGCGCCCGGAGAGTCCGGCCTCCAGATTCGAAAAGATCGGCACGCGGAGCTCGGCGAAGAAACCGGCGACCTTGCGTTGCGCGCGGGTGACCGCGCTGGGCGAGGTGCCGACGATATCGCCGGAGAGGCCCGCCTCGCTGGGGCGCTGCGAGAGCTGCTCGCGGCGGAAATCCGCGCCAAAGGCGAGGCCGACGTCGCCGCCCGGGAGCGTGAACAGGCGGCGCGTGGCGCCGACGGCATTCAGCTGCACGAGCGTGGACTTATGGTCGTCGCTGATGTCGAGGTTGGCGTAGTCGGCGAGGCGGGCGTTGGTGGCGATCGGGTTGCGGTAGTAGCCGAAGGGGTTGAAGGGCGTGCTCGTGCCGATGTAGCGCGGACTGCCCGGATTGAAGATGGGCGAGGCGGCATTGAGCACCTCGTTGAGGCGCGTGGCGGACGTGCCGCGGTTGCGCGAGACCTCGCGGACGCGGCTGGCGGCGATCGCGGCGTCGAAATTCCACTTGCCGGCGACGTTGTCGGCCTTGATGCCGGCGGTGGCCATCGAGGCGTCGTGCCGGCTGCGGACGAGACGGTTGCCGAGCTCGACGAGCCGGCCGCGCGAATCGCCCGAGATGTCCTGGTTGAACGGATTGAACGGATTGCTGGCGCCAGCGGGCGCGAGGCGCTGCGCGGTGCCGTTGACGAATCGCGTGCCCGGGCCGGGGAACATGCCGACGCGCACCGGGAAGCCTGAGAGGACGGACAGGAACTGGCCCGTCAGCAGATCAATGATCGTCAGGGTCGGGTTGGCCGTGCGCGCGGGTATGACGAGTGAGGTCTGGCCCGTCGTCTCGAAATCTCCGGTGGGCGTGGGCGCGAGCTCGTAGTCGACGTTGATGCGCTGCCACGAGAGATCGAGGTAGCCGCGGATATTGTCGGTGCGGAAGAGCTTCAACTCGCCGGACAACATGCCGCCGCCGCGGCGCACAGCGGGATAGGAGGTCGTGAACTCGTTGGGGTTGAAGGTGGAGTCGCGGAACGGGGTGTAGGTATATTGGCCGGGCGGGCGCGCGCCATTGTTCGCGGCGTCGGCCCCTGAGTTGGCGAAGAAGATGATCTCGAAGTTGCTGACACCGCGGATGGGCGCCTGGACGGGCTGGCCGAGCGCGGTGGAGGCAGCGAAGCGCGAGATCTCAAGGTTGAACGGGCTGGAGTTTTCCGACTGGAACGGCGCGACGGCGGAATAGGCGCGGTCGCGATCCTTGATGGCGCCCTTCTTGTAAAGGTTGAGGCCGACCAGGAGGCTCAGCGGGCCCGACGTGACGCCGGTCGCGAAAGAGGCGACAAATTCATGCGAGTCCTTGTCCGTCGTGTTGCCATAGCTGAGGGACGCCTCGCTGCCGCTGAGGCCCCGGCGGAGCTTAACGTTGATCACGCCGGCGACGGCGTCGGCACCGTAGAGCGCCGAGGCGCCGTCCTTGAGAACCTCGATTGATTCGACGGCCGCGAGCGGAATCGAGCCGAGATCGACAAACGCGGTGGCACCGCCCGCGCCGACCGGAAACGGCGCGACGCGCCGGCCGTTGATCAAGATGAGCGTGGCCTCGGGCCCGAGGCCGCGGAGCGAGACCGTGGAGGCGCCGGGCGTGAAGCCGGTGGCGTTGTTGGCGATGGGGATGGCGTTGGCGTTGGTGACGGTGACCTTCTGGAGGAGCTCGGTGACATTGGTGATGCCCGACTCGTCGATGGTGCGCCGATCAACGCGCACGACGGGCGAGGCGCCGGCCTCGACCGCGGTCTCCGCCGAGGGGATGTAGGAGCCGGTCACGACAAAGGGCTCAAGTTTCTGCGCCGCTGGATCGGCGGGCGCAGGAGCGGCTTGGGCGGCGAGGCGAATGGGAAACAGGCCGGCGATCGCGGCGAGCGCGATGCCAGCCACAAACATCCGCGGACGGGGTGAATTCATGGGTGGGTTGCTGGGGTGGAGGTCTTCGGCCGGCGCAGAAGGAAGCGCCCGGAGCCCGTCGACCGGCAAGCCAAATGCCGCGTTCCCCCTATTCCGCGGCGACAAGTTCACGCCGGGCAAACACCGCCGTGCCGCAGCGCAGCTCGCCGTCGGAGAGGATGCGCGCGCGCAGCCCGCCGCGTCCGCGCAGCCACGCCTCGGCGCCGGGAGCGACCACGCCGTTCATCCAGTGGCAGGGCCTGGCCTCGCCCACTCCCTCGAACTCGACCTCGTCGACCGCGAAGCGCAGGCCCGCCAGCGCCGGCAAATCGAGGCCCTCGACGATGACATTGCGCCGGAAGACGGCGGCGGAAAGGGCCGGCAGGGCAAACTCACGCCGGACCGCGACCACCGTCTCCCAAGCGAAGAAAGTCACCTGCCCCTGATAGTCAGGCCGGTAGCCGAAGAACCGATCGCCTTGGATCCCCTGCCCCGCGACACAACGCACCACCGGAAGATCATGCGCGGGGTGCGTGCCCGCCGGCTGCCCGTGCCGCCCGAAGAAATTATGGCCGGGCGAGACGAAGAGGTGGCGGATCGTGGCGGTGGCGTTCACGGGCACGGGGAGAAGATACCACGGCTCATGCCATGCGCCACCGCATTCCAGGCATTGGTTCGCAGGGGTGCCAAGGCCCCGATGGGTCACGTCACACCCTCCGCCCAGCTAAAATTCCCGACGCACGCGCATGAGGCCGGAGATGCCGAGGGCGCCGGCGCCGTAGACACGGTCGTCGAAGCCGAGCGCGCGGTGGCCCATCGCCGGCGGGCGGTGGTCGAAGACATTCGTCACGCCCAGGGTGATGGAGGTTCGCCGGAAGCCGCGGTAGGTCACCGAGGGACTGACGAGTGCGAAGGCTTTCTCGCCCCAGCCGGCGGCGGTCCAGTTATCGTTGAAATATTTTCCGATGACATCGGCGGCGACGCGCGCGCTCCAGCGCTTGTAGCTCCAGCCGAGGCTATAATTGAAACGCCACTCGACGTCGAACGCGAGGCCGGTGTTGTTGAAGAAGCCGGCGCCAGTGCCGGCATCCGAGCCTTTCTTGATGACCTGGCTCGCGCTCGCGTCGAACGTGAAGCTGCCGAGGCGGGTGTTGCGCAGGCCATAGCGCAGGCCGTAGTCCAAGCCGCGGTAGAGCTGGAGGCCGAGGTTGCCCGAAATGGTGCCGATCCGGGTGATGCGGCCGGGGGTGCCGTCCGCCGCCGTGGGCTCGCGCGTGATCTTATCGGGGAAGAGCCGGCGGCCCTCGGCGGAGAGCAGGTAGGCCGCGCCGAGGGAGGTGATCACGTTGGTGATTTGGACATCGAAGAAATCGACGCTGAAGCTCAGTCCTTTGACCGCGGGCACCTCGAAGACGGCGCCGGAATACTGCACCTTGCCCTCCTCGGGCTTGAGGTTGGGATTGCCGCCGACGGTGGAAGGCATCTGCCGGGCGGCGTCCAACGGGCGCAGCGGATCGAGGAACGCGGCGGTGGTGGTGGCGTTGGACTGCGGCGCGTAGAGCTGGCCGATGTCCGGGGCCTTGAACGATTCGGAATACGAGCCGCGAACGAGGACATTGAGGAAGCGGTTGGACGGCAGGCGGAGCTTGGCGGCGGCCTTGGGCTTGGTGGTGTTGCCGAAATCGCTGTAGCGCTCGTGCCGCACGGCGAATTGGAAATCGAGCCACTTCTTAACCGGGACCGACAGCTCGGCGTAGGCCGAGTGGATGTCGCGTGTGCCCTTGAAAGGCGTCGTGGCGGTGAAACCGATGAAGTTCTTGGGCTCGGGATTGCCGCTGAGTTCGTCGTGCCGAAACTCGTAGCCGCCCGCGATGCCCAGCTCACCGGCGCCCTTCCATGGCAGCTGGTAGAACGTCCCGTTGACGGAGGCGTCGTAGCTCAGGCTGCTGATGTCGCCATCGAGGCCCCGGGAGCGGGTGTAGAGGTTTTTCTCGATGTCAGGGTTGTCGGAGGGGCCAAAGGGATTCCATGCGGTCGTGCGCGTCGTGCCATTGAGCGCGGCCTGAAGGTCGGCCGCGGCGATGAGGTCCGTGTCGCGCGTGGTGCCGTTTTGCGCGTAGGTGACCCCCGTCTCCCAGTTCCAGACTTTCAGCGCCGTGCCGCGCAAGCCCGCGACAGAGGAGAACGTCGTGCTGGCGACCTCGCGCTTGGGGAGATAGCGGCCGCGAAAGAGATACGGAAAGGAGGTCGCGGTATTCGTGAACGAGAGGCCCGTGGGATTGTAGGGATTGGTCGCCGGGAGCGTGATGCCCGCGAGCGAGTTGGTGTAGCCGTAAGGCTGCAGCTCGTAATGCGTGAGGGCGCGGCTGTAGAGCACGTGGGCGAAGGCGGTGACCTGCGGGTTAAACCGCCGCACGATACTCGCGTAGGCGCCGCCGCTCTCACTCGAGGGATAAAGCTGCGTGACATTGGCAAAATCCTGCCGGTTGTCGTTCGTGAAGACAGCGGTCGAGGTGCCGACGTAGCGGAAGCTCGCCTTGGTGGGATTGGCCACCCCGACCGGTCCCTGCACGATGTAGAAGCCCGCCGCCGTCCCGAGGCCCGACGCCACCGCCTGCGCGGCTGTGAGGTTGAGGTAGGACGGGTGGTAGATCGTGCTGTTCATGTTCAGGCCCTTCGGACCGAGGTAGCGATAGTCGGTCGTCGTGACGCCGTAGTCCTTGATGAAGCTGGAATTTCTGGACTGCAGCGTGACACCGCCGCTGATTTCCCAACCGTCCTTGGAGAGGCCGGTGAAGATGCTGACGGTCTGGCGGAGCGAATCGTGCTTGAAGGTGTTGGAGAGCGCGACGTCGATCGAGGAGCCCTCGTAATTCTTCTTCAGGATCATGTTGAACACGCCCGTGATCGCATCGGAGCCGTAGATCGCGGAGGCGCCGTCCTTCAGATATTCCACCCGATCGATCGCCGAGGAGGGGATGCTGTTGAAGTTGAAGACGGTCTGCGGCGTGCCGCTGGCGCTGTTGGTGAGCGCGTAGGGGATGGCGCGGCGGCCGTTGATGAGCGTGAGCACGCGGTTGGAGCCCAGGCCGCGCGGATTGATGGTGGCGGCGCCGGTGACGAAGCTGCCGGTCGTGAACTCCGAGACGCCGGTGGAGTTGTTGAACGGCAGGCTCTGCATGAACTCGCCGAACGTAGCGTAGCCCTTGTCCTCGATGGCAGCGGCCGAGAACGTGATGACGGGCGACACCGTCTCGTAGTCGAGGCGTTTCACGCGCGAGCCCGTGACCTCGAAGGCCTCGAGGGTGGTCGTGACGGTGCTGGCGGGAGCGGGTGCGGGATTCTGTGCGAGCAGGAGCGCAGGCATCAGGCCCGACGCCGCGGCAAATCGTGCGATTCTATTCCGGGGCAAGGTGGTGGTCATTGTCGCCGGAGCTAACCCACCAACCGCGCAATGACCACGGCAAAATCACCCCGCCTAGCGGCCGGACGGCAGCACCTTGGCCGGCCCGATTTCCACCCGGCCACCGGGCGGCGGGACGTGCTGCTTCAGGAACGCGTCCACCCGCGTGAAGAACGCGATGCTGCGCTCCTCCATGCGGAAGCCGTGGCCCTCGGCCTTCTCGATGATCATCTCGAAGGCCTTCCCCGACTTCTTCAGCGCCCGCTCCATGTCGAAGCCATGGTCGATGTGCACGCGCGGATCGTTTTTGCCGTAGGCCATGAGCACGGGCGCGGCGAAGCGCGACGCGAAGTTCACCGGCGAGGTGTCGTGGATGCGCTGGCGATCGGCGGGATCGGCGAGTTTGCCGAGGCGGGTGTCGCGCCAATACATGAGGTTGGGCGGCGCGCCGCGCGGGATGAGGAGCGCGATGTCGGTGACGCCGACGTAGTTCACGCCCGCGCAATACAGCTCCGGCGTGAACGCGAGGCCCGCCATCGCGGCGTAGCCACCATAGCTCGCGCCGCTGATGACGACGCGCGCCGGATCGGCGATGCCCTCGGCGATGGCCCATTGCACGCCATCGCTCAGGTCGTGCTGCATCTCGAGGCCCCAGCGCTTGAAGCCGGCCTGCTCAAACGTGCGGCCGTAGCCGCCGCTGCCGCGGTAATTGACCTGCAGGACGGCGTAGCCGCGGTTGGCGTAGAACTGCACCTCGTCGCGGTAGCCCCACTCATCGCGGATGCCGAAGGGGCCGCCATGCGGGTGCAAAATGAGAGGGAGTTTTTTCGCGGGGACGTTCTTCGGCAGCGTGAGGTAGGCGTGGATTTTTAGGCCATCGCGCGCGGCGAAGGTGACGACCTTGGTGGACGCCATCTTTTCGGGCTCGATGGCGGGCTTGATGACGGCGAGCTCGTCGAGTTTTCCCTTGGCGCGATCGAAGAGGTAAAACACGCCGGGGTCGCGGTCGCTGGAGGAGAAGAAGATCATCTTCGAGCCGTCCTCGGCGAACTGGCGGAGGCGGTGCACGGTGTCGGGCAGCGAGGCTTCGAGCTTGGCGTGGAGCGCCCGCATCTCGTCGTCGATCCAATGGTAGCGCGTGCGATCAGCGGCGTAGCTGAGGCCGACAATTTTTTTCTTCACGGGATCGAAGACGGTGTTGCCGGTGAAGGCGGCGTTCGTGGATCCGTTGGCATCCATCGCGTCGTAGGTGTCGTCGGCGAAGACGAGGTCGCCGAGCGTGCGCTGCTCGACATCGTAGCGGTGGATGGCGCGGGTCTTGCGGCCGATGTCGGACCAGACGAAGAGCGTGCGGTTGTCGCCGTCGAAGGCGATGGGCTCCCAACCGGGCGCGTCCATGTGGTGCTCGGCGAGCTTGGTCCATTGGCGCGTCTTGGGATCGCGGTGGAGGACGGTGCGCACGGTGTCGTTGGTGACGGCGAGGCGCACGTGGCCGGCGTGGTCGCGGAGGTAGTAGTCGACGTTGCCCGGGGCCTCGATGAGCCGCGTCATCTTGCCGGTCTTGAGGCTCATCGTCGCGACGTCGGACCAGTCGCGGTGAGTGAGGTTGGCGAGGACGAGGAGGTTGTTCGTGTCGCCGTCGATGCGGCCGAGGACAGAGCGGAAGCGGGCGTTGGCCTCCT
>JAEUHB010000067.1 GCA_016794665.1 Opitutaceae bacterium | reverse complement strand
CGCTCGCCGCAGAGCACGCTTCGCGATGACCTCCAGCCGTTGTTGACGTTCATGAATCGAACACTTCGCGAATTCATCCCGCTCGCGTTTTTCTGCGTCCGCGGTCGCTGGTCTCTTCAAGAAACGAAGCACAAGTTTTAGCCTTCGAATCAGCCGCTTCTCGAAATCGACCAGAGATCCGTCCCACGAGATGACGTTCTTCATCTGAAGGTCGAAATGGACGCGCAGATTTCCGTGAGGGTCTTCTGCATTCGACCGCCGACGAAAATGATCGCTGCGAACGATATAAATGACCGGCTTTTCTTTCCCCGTAGCGTAGCCGGCTTCGTAATAGACCGACGGACGTGCGTGCGTCAGGTCGGCTATGCAAAGTTGGGATGCATTGAGTAAGTGGAAGATTTGATTGTCGATGTCCTCGTTGTGCTCAACCCGGTCGACCCTCAGCGCCTTCACCCCCTGTTCGCGAAGCACGCGTCGGACAACACGGTCATAGACGCGGTCGACGTCCTCGAATCCAAACGCGGAGGCAATAAAGCACTTGAGGCGAGGTGATGCTGTCACGGCCGACTCATGTAAGGGCAGTCACGGTGTGCGCAAGGTCCACGTAAATGGTCGGAGGGAGAATCGTGTCTGGACTCTCGAAAGCAAGCTGACGCAGTTCGCGCGAGCGCTAGGCTCAGACCAGTCCTACCGCTTCAGGTGCATCCTACCGATGCAGCGATTGGGGCGGTTCAACTCGCGTGCGTGGGTGTCGCCGGCGAGCACTCGATTCGTAGCGTGGCCGGCTTCGAGGTAGTGCGCGGACTCCGTTCCGCGCCAACCGGCGGCGAGCGGAGTCGCCGCCCTACCCTCACCGCCGCAGCGCCCAGAGCTGCCGGGCCTGCGCGATCGTCTTCTTGAGGACCTCGGGGGTGAGCGCTTGCTTGGGGTCGTCGCCGATGCCTTTCGCCGGCTCGACGTGGGCCTCGATGCAGAGTCCGTCGGCGCCGTAGGCGACCGCGGCGAGCGCGGCGGAGGGCACATAGGCGGCCTTGCCCACCGAGTGCGAGGGATCGACGATCACGGGGGCCCAGGTCTTTTCCTTCAGCAGCGGCGTGATGCTCTCGTCGGGGTGGTTGCGATAGCCGTCGAGCGTGGGCGTGGTGCCGCGCGGACAGAGAATCACATTGGGGTTGCCGAAGGCCGCGATGTATTCCGCCGCGGAGATAAACTCGTTGATCGGGCCCATGTGGATGCTGCGCTTGAGGAGCACGACCACGTCGCGGTGCGCGATTTCGCGGCCGACGGCGCGGAGGAGCGAATAGTTGAGCGCGTTGCGCGCGCCGATCTGGAGGCACTTCACGCCGGCATCGAGCGCGACCTTGATGTGCGCCTCCTCCATCACCTCGGTGTCGACCGGCAAGCCGGTGCGGCGCGAGCCCTCGAGGAGGATGTCCATCGACTTCACGTCGCCCTGGAAGGTGTAGGGATTGGTGCGCGGCTTCCACACGCCGCCACGGATCATGTTGGCGCCGGCTTCCTTCACCGCGGCGGCGGTCTCGTAGAAATAATTCGGATTCTTCGGATCGATGGTGCAGTTGCCGGCGATGACGAAGAGCGACTCGCCGAGCGTCGTGCCGTTGATCGTGATGCGGTGGGTCGCGAGGTCCGACCGCTTGTCCATCAGCTTGAACGGCGACTGGATGCGGTCGATGCGGTCGACGTAGGCGAGCCCCTCGAGCCGGTTCATCATGAGCTCGTCGCGCTCGTCGCCCACGATCGCGTAGATGGTCCGCACCGCACCGACGATCGGCTGAATCTTGCAGTCAAACTCGCCGACGATCGCGGTGACTTCGGCGAGCTGCTCAGGCGAGAGGCGGTTGGTTTTCGGCAGGATCATGGTGCGGGAGGCGGAGGTTGAAGCGCAAAGCCGCGAGGGCGCAAAGCAGGAAAAACGCGCACGCGGGAACGGAAGCATCGCGAAAACGCGGAAGGGCGGAGGCGCGGATGGAGCGTATCAAATAGAATTGTAGCCGGCGGCGACGCAGAACGCGGCAACCACTAATGGATTTCGCCAAGGGCGAAATTGGGGTGATGTTGCTTCGGCTAATCGCCTCCGCTCCACGGATGGGACCCGCTCATCGCGGGTGTTGGAAACGGAAGGAACGGTGGTTCTTCGGCTGCGATGAGCAGCCGCCCAAGCCCTGGAGCCGATGAGGCGGAGGCACAGCAACACGATTTCGCCCTTGGCGAAAGCCATCAGCGGTCAAATTGCCCGGCTCTGACCTTTTGAAACCCGCTTTTCCGCGCCTCCGCTCTTTCGCGTTTCCGCGATGCGCCTGGATCAGAAAAATTGTCCGAACTCCGGCGGCAGCGGGGCGCGGGCGACGAAGTCGTGACGCCGGCCGCCGAACTCGTAGGCGAAGGTCGTCTCGCTTGAGTGGAGGAAAAGCCGCTTGGTGCCCGCCTGCTTGGCGAACTCGCGGTTGCGCGCGAAGTCGCCGTAGGTCTGGTCGCCCACGATGGGCAGGCCGCGTTTCTCGCACTGCACGCGGAGCTGATGGCTGCGGCCGGTGCGCGGCTCGAGCTGGAGCAGCGCGAGGCGCGGCTCGGCGGTGGTCTTCCGGACGACCGTCATCAGGCATTCGGCCGGGATGTGGCCGCCGCGCGCCTCCGTGCGGATGTGGCCGCCGCGCTTCACGACATTCAGGCGATCCTGCCACAGCTCGGACTTCATGCGCGGGTGGCCGAAGACGAGCGCGTGGTAGACCTTGCGCACCTGCTTCCGCTTGAAGTGCGCGCGGATGGTCGCGGCGAGCTCCGCGCTGGCGGCGGCCAGGATCACGCCGGAGGTCGCGGCGTCGAGGCGGTTGAGCAGCCAGAGCCGCTGCGGCGCCGCCCCGGCGCCCCATTCGAAAAACTCGCCGTCCTCGACATAGCGGACGGTGAGCAGCGAGCGCGGCTCGTCCGCGATGCGGTTGGGGTGCGAGAGCACGCCCGCGGGCTTGTTGAAGGCCGCGAGGCCGTGGGCGTCGTGCGCCAGGACCTCGACTCCCCGACCGAGCGGCAATGTCTCCCAAAATCCCGCGGCGCCGCTCACTGGTAGTGGAACGTGAACGTCATCTCCTGCTGCGAGCCGAGGACGGCCTTCATGTCGTCGGTCCAGGGGCCGTAGGGCGCGCGGTCGGTGATGCCACCGATGCAGGCGCGGACGGCGGTCTCGCCGGCGGTGGCGCTTTGCTCGATGGCCGCGATTTTCGTGATCTTGCCCTCGTCGTTCATGATGAACTTCACCGAGACCGTGCTGCCGACGGCGGGCATGGCGTTCATGCTCAGGATGAGGCGCTCCCACTGGATCTGCACGGTGTCGATCATGCGCTGGAGGTAGGCGCCGTAGTTGGACCAGCGGGCGTCGATCGCGGTGAGGCCCACGTTTTGCGTGCCGAACTTGTTCTCGGCGAGGATGGCGGGGCGCACTTGCTGCTGCTTCACGATTTGCGGGCGCGGGCGCGGGCGGAGCGGATCGATCGCGGGCTGGGCGTTGGCGACGCCGTCGGTCTGCGTGGCCTGCGGGGCGCCCTCGATTTTCTCGGGGATGGC
>JAEUHB010000001.1 GCA_016794665.1 Opitutaceae bacterium | reverse complement strand
GGTGTTCGCGAGGCCGTTGGTCGGCGTGTATTCCGCGTAGCGGTAGCTGTGGTTCATATCGCCCGCGAGCTCGAGGAACAGCGAGCGGCCGACGGCGTGGGTGAGGAACAGCGCAGCGTCGCGGTAGCGCTGCCAGAAGCTCGGCGCGTCAAACGACTGCGTGAACGCGCGGCTCGGCACCCGGAACCGCGAGCCGGCGATCGCGTTGGCGAAGCGGTTCGGCGGCACGTTGATCGCGTCGTGCAGCGTGGCGCCGGCCGCGTTGGGCGCGGCGCCCACGTAGAGCCGGCCCCCGATGGGCACCTGGTTGTTGGCGCCGGCGCCGAGCGTGAGCGCGGAATTCTGGTAGTTGAGCAGGCCGCCGAAGCCGGACGCGGGCGCGAAGACGTAGTAGCCCGCGGTGGCGTTGCGCGCGACGCCGCGCGCGTTGGCGTTGGCGGGCGCGGCGGTGAGCGGCGCGTCGAAGGTCGAGACGCCGTCCCAGCCGCCGAGGGCGTCGTTGACGTTCGTAAAGCCGGCCATGCGGCTGAGCTCGCCATACTCGCCCTCGAGGCGCAGCTCCGTCGCGCGTCCGAGGCGGATCGTGCCGGTGAGCGTGACGGCGCGGGTCTTGGAAAAATCGCGGTCGCGCCAGCCCTGGCCGTCCTGCCACACGGCGTTGGCGCGCACCGCCGCGCGCGCACCGAGCGGCTGGTTGAGATCGACCGTGGAGCGGAACGTGGACCACGAGCCGGCGGACACGGTTACGTCGCGCGCCGGGCGGTCGAAGCGCGCGGCCTTGGTCACGACGTTCGCCGAGCCGCCGAGCGCGCCGTTGCCAAAGAGGATGGAGTTGGGGCCGCGCGAGAAGTCAAAGCGCTCGAGGTTGTAGCTGTCGAAATTCACGCCGAACGGGAAAAAATTCCGCTGCGGCGTGCCGGCCGTGACGCCGCGGCTGATCGTGACGAGATTGTTGACCTGCGAATTCTGGAGCGCGCCGTTGTCGTTGTTCGAGTTCGTGTTCACCGTCCATTCGAGGGCGGTGGCGAGGTTGGTGATGTCGAGGGCGTCGATGAACTCGCGCGTGAGCACCGAATACGCCGCGGGCGTGTCCGCGAGATCGGTGGCAAGCCGGCCGCCCGCAAGCGAGCTGGCGGCGACGAAGCCCGTGTCGCGGCTGGTGTTCACGAGGAAGGGCGAAAGCGCGACGGTCTCGTCGGCAGACGACGACGCGGGCGAACGCACGGCCTGCGCGAAAGCCGTGGCAACCATCAGCGCCGGCGCAGCGGCGGCGAAAGCGAGTCGGGGCATGGCGGCGAGAATGGGTCAACGGCGCCGGCGAAACAACCCGTTTGTCGCAGCGAGGCCAAAGAGCGCACGAGCACCGTCCGGAAAAATTGAGCGTTGAGCGTCAAACGTTCCGCGTTGAGCGTTGCGCCGTTCCCCGCCTCCCCATGCGTCCGCCGCTCCTCCTCCGCTTCGCCCTGCCCCTGTCGCTCGCGCTCGCGCCGCTCGCCGCCGCGCCCAAGGCCCACCCCGACACCAAGGGCTGGGCGCCGCTTTTCGCCGCGGATTTTTCCGACGCGATCATGGCCAGCCCCGGCGACTGGGTCGTCGCGGACGGCGCGCTCGTCGCCAAGGCCAAGGACACCCTCTGGACGAAGAAATCCTACGCCAACTTCGTCCTCGATCTGGAGTTCAAGGTCGCGAAGGAGTCCAACAGCGGCGTGTTCCTGCGCTCCGGCGACACCAAGACCGTCCTCGCCGCGCTGGAGATCCAAGTGCACGAGGCGCAGGACAGCGCGCACTACGGCATGGTCGGCGCCCTCTACAACGCGCAGCCGCCGTCGAAGCCGATGGCGAAGCCCGTCGGCGAATGGAACCGCTTCACGCTCACGTGCCACGGCAGCCGCGTCTCGCTCATCTTCAACGGCGAGGAGGTCTGGAACATCGACCTCAACGACTGGAAGGAGCCGCGCAAAAACCCCGACGGCACGCCGAACAAGTTTCCCAAGGCCCTCAAGGACTTCGCCCGCTCCGGCCCGATCGGTTTGCAGGGCCTGCATGGCAAGGCGCTCGCGCCCGTCTGGTATCGCAACCTCCGCATCCGCGAGCTGCCGTAGCCGTCGTCCCCCTCGTTTCCCCATGATCACCCGACCCCTTCCCCTTCTTCGCGCCGCGCTCTGCGCGAGCGCCGTGCTCGTTTGCTGCGCCGCGCCCGCGGCTTTCGGCGCCGCCGCCGCGGTCACCAAGAAAATCGACCTCCTCCAGCTCACCCGAGCCGGGCAGGTCGACTACCACATCAACCCCAAGGCCGACATCGCCGGCGATCCCAAGTCAGTCTTCACGTTCACGAAGGAAAATTGGCTTCGCATCAGCGGCGAAGGCTACGGCTACATCGCAACGCGCGAGAGCCACCGCGACTACCACCTCGTGATCGAGTTCAAGTGGGGCGCCAAGACCTGGGGCCGCCGCGTCGATCGCGCGCGCGACAGCGGTATCCTCGTGCACGCCTACGGCCCGCACGGCGCGCACAGCGGCAACTGGATGGCGAGCATCGAGGCCCAGATCATCGAGGGCGGCACGGGCGACATCCTCGTGCTGTCACCGAAGCTCCCGGACGGCACGCAGCTCCTCACGAGCCTCACGTGCGAGTTCGGCCTCGACCGCGACAAGGAGAAGATCTGGCGCCCCGGCTCCCCGCGGCAGGTCGTCACCACCGGCCGCGTCAACTGGCTGCACCGCGACGAGGACTGGACGGACACGGTCGGCTACCGCGGCAAAAAGGACGTCGAGTCGCCGCTCTTCCAGTGGAGCCGCCTCGAGGTGATCGCGCGCGGTGACACGCTGAAGTATTACCTCAACGGCGTGCTCGTGAACGAGGGCTTCGACGCCAAGCCGAGCGAGGGCAAGGTGCTCGTGCAGACCGAGGCCGCGGAGATGTTCGTGCGCCGCTACGAGCTGCACCCGCTCGGCGCGTTTAAGGAGAAGTGGACCGCCGCCAACGCGAAGTAGCCCGCGCCCGCCCCATGTGCTCCGTTTTCGGTCTCCCCCTCTTCGCCGCCGCACTCCTCGCGTGCGCATCCGCTCTCGTCTCCGCACCCGCTCCCACTCCCGCCCCGAAACTCAAGGCCGGCTTCGCCTACGCCGACATCACGCCCGACCTCGGCATGGAGCAGCCGGGCGGCTACGGGAAATCGTTTCACCGCTCCTTTCACGACGCGTGCAAGGTCCGCGCCGCCGTCTTCGACGACGGCCGCAAGATCGCCGCGGTCGTCGGCCTCGACCTGCTCGCGATCCCGCGCTCCGTCGTGCTCGACGCCCGCGCCCAGATCGAAAAGGCCACGGGCATCAAGCCCGACGCCGTCCTCCTCTGCGCCTCGCACTCCCACTCCTCCGGCCCCATCGGCATGGTGCAGCCCGGCGAATACGACACCGCCGATGAGACCGTGCGCCGCCTCGCCTACGAGGAAAGCAGCATGGCCGACAAGGGCTTCCTCCTTCATCTCGCGCGCCAGATCACGCTCGCGGTGAAAAACGCCCACGCCACGCGCGCGCCCGTGTCGCTCGGCTATGGCTTCGGCCACGAGGACAAGGTCGCGTTCAACCGCCGCCTGCGCATGAAAAACGGCCAGTCGTGGAGCCACCCCGGCGCCGGCAATCCCGACATCCTCGGCTACGCCGCCCCGATTGATCCGCAGGTGGGCGTCGTCGCCGCGTGGGACGCGCGCGGGCAGCTCGCCGGCGTGCTCGTCAATTACGCCTGCCACGCCACGACCAACCCCGGCGGCATCTCCGCCAACTGGCCCTACTACCTTGAGCGGACAATCCAAGGCGCGTTGCAGGCCGCGGTCCCGGTCGTGTTTCTCCAAGGCGCCAGCGGGGATGTCACGCAGGTCGACAACCTCTCCCCCCACCCGCGCCCCGGCGCGGAGGAATGGGCGCAGCAAGTCGGCGGCCGCATCGGCGCCGAGGCCGTGAAGACGATCCTGCTCATGGCGCGCAGCGGCGAGGCCACGGTCGATTTCAAATCCACGCTCCTTTCGATCCCGCGCCGTGCGCCCGCTGACTCCACGCTCACCAAGGCCCGCGCCGTCGTCGCGGCCGGCAAGCCCAAGGGCGAGAACTCCGAGTGGATCTTCGCCAAGGAGACGCTGATGCTCGATCACCTCATCCGCGTCTCGCCGCGCGTCGAGGTCGAGGTGCAGGCGATTCAGGTCGGCCCCGCGGTGTTTGTCTCCAACCCCGCGGAATACTTCGTCGCATACGGCCAGCGCATCAAGCAGGAGAGCCCGTTCGCGTTTACGTTCCCGTGCGAACTCGCCAACGGCTGCGTCGGCTACGTGCCCACGGAGGAAGCGTTCGGCCCCAACGGCGGCGGCTACGAGACGCGCCTCACGTCCTACTCCAACCTCGAGATCACCGCCGGCACGCAGATCGCCGACGCCGGCATCGCGCTCGCGAAGACGTTCAAGCCCGACGCGGCCCCGACACGACCCGTCGTGCCCTTCAGCGGTCGCCCGTGGCTCTACGGCAATGTCCCGCCGGGCGTCCGGTAATCGCGCCATGCGCCTCTTTCCGTTCTTCTCCGTCACCCCCTCTCTCCGTCTCTCCGTCTTCGCCGCCTGCTCCCTCGCCGCCAGCCTTACGCACGTTCCCCTCCCCGCCGCGGAGAGCCCGAAATCAAAAACCCTCCCGCTCCCCGGTGAACAGTTCACCGTAGCGGGCCGGCCCGCGTTTCTGATTCCCGCCCCGGCCTCGCCCGCCGCCAAGCCGCGACCGTGGGTCTTCTACGCGCCGACGCTCCCGCCCTATCCCGGCGCCGCGGAGAAATGGATGTTCGAGCGCTTCACCGCGGCCGGCATCGCGATCGCCGGAATCGACGCAGGTGAATCCTACGGCAACCATGACGGCCGCGCGCTATTCTCCGCGCTGCACGATCACCTCGTGCGCACGCGCGGCTACGCGCCACGCGCCATCCTCCTCGGCCGCAGCCGCGGCGGCCTGCAACTGCTCAACTGGGCCGCCGACCATCCCGACAAAGTCGCCGCCTTCGCCGGCATTTATCCCGTGTGCAATCTCGCGAGCTACCCCGGCCTCGCGAGGGCCGCGCCCGCCTACGGTCTCTCCGTCGATCAGCTCACCACCACGCTGGCGTCGCACAACCCCGTCGACCGCCTCGCCCCGCTCGCCACCGCGCGCATCCCGCTCTTCGCGATCCATGGCGACGCCGACAAGCTGGTCCCGCTCGAACTCAACTCCGCCCTCCTGCGCGACCGCTATGTCGCGCACGGTGGCAAGATGACACTCGTCGTGCCGCCGGGCCAAGGCCACAGCATGTGGAACGGTTTCTTCGAGTGCGACGAACTCGTCTCCTTCGTCCTGCATCACGCGAAGAACTGAACTCGGCTTTTGCCGCAATCTCGTTTTCCGTTTCTCTCGTCGCCCGGCTAGTCCCTATCCGGTGCGACTGCACCCCGCCATGACCCCGCCTCGCCTCCTTCCCCTCTTCTCTCTTTCGCTCCTTCTCTCCCTCTCTGCGACCCTCTCCGCCGCCGATCCCGCCGCGACCGCCACGCTCTCCGGCCGCGTGCAGCACGCCGCCTCCGGCTCCTACCTGAACAACGCCCGCGTCAGCGTCCGCGGGACCGATCTCGTCGCGTTCACGGACATCACGGGCACCTACCGCCTCACGCCGGTGCCGGCGGGCGCAATCACCCTCGAGGTTTTCTACACCGGCATGGCGCCGCAGAGCGTCCCGCTCACCCTCGCGGCCGGAGCCAGCCTCGAGCGCGACATCGCGCTCGCCTCCTCCTCGCCGTCCGCCGCCGCGCGTGCCGGCGAGACCGTCAAGCTCGACTCCTTCGTCATCTCCGCCTCGCGTGAGATGGACGGCGCCGCCATCGCGATCAACGAGCAGCGCTTCGCGCCCAACATCGTCAACGTCGTCTCCGCCGATGAATTCGGCGTCGTGCCCGATGGCAACGTCGGCGAGTTCCTGAAGATGCTCCCCGGGATCACCATGGACTACCGCGGCGGCGACCCGCGCGAGATCTCGATGAACGGCGTGCCCTCCTCCTACGTGCCGATCACGATCGGCGGCTTCGCGCTCGCGACCTCGGAGGTCTCCGGCACCGGCCGCAACGTCGAGCTCAACGCGATCTCGATCAACAATCTCGCGCGCATCGAGGCCGTCCACTCGCCCACGCCTGAATCGCCCGGCTCCGCGCTCGCCGGCTCGGTCAACTTCGTGCCGCGCTCCGCCTTCGAGCGCGCGCGGCCCGTCTTCAACGGCTCCGTCTACCTCGCCGCCCGCGACAGCACGATCGAGGGCCGCACGCCCGGCCCCGCGCGCACGCCCACGTGGAAAGTCCGCCCCGGCTTCGAGTTTTCCTGGCTCGTGCCCGTCAACCAGCGCTTCGGCTTCACCGTCTCCGCCGGCGCCTCCACCCAATACGTCGAGGGCCCGCTCCTGCAGAACACCTGGCGCGGCGCCGGCACCGCGACCAACGGCACCACGTTCCCCGACACCACCCCGGACCGGCCCTACCTCACCGACTTCCTCGTGCGCATCGAATCCAAGATCGCCGACCGCACCTCCTTCGCCACCACGGTGGACTACAAGCTCGGCCCGAGTGACCGGCTCTCGTTTTCGTTTCAATACGGAACCTTCCACACCGACTTCAACCAGCGCGCCATCACGTTCTCCGTCGGCGGCACGGCAGCCGGGAACTTTTCCCCGACCTTCACGCGCGGCAACACCGGCGCCGGCGAGGTGCGCGTCGCGAACAACGGCAACCACCGCTACTCGCGCACGTTCATGCCGTCGCTCGCGTGGCGGCACGACGGCCCGATCTGGAAAATGGAGGCCGGCATCGGCTCGTCGCACGCCCAGAACGAGTTTCGCAACGTCGACAAAGGCCGCTTCGCCGGCACGCTGTCGCGCCGCACGGGCGTGACCGTCTCGTTCGCGGATAATTTCTATCTGCGCCCGCGCGGCATCACGGTCACCGACGGCGCGACCGGCGCGCCCATTGATCCGTTCAACATCGCCACCTACGCGCTCAGCACCGCCTCGGGCAGCCCGCAGCTCTCGCGCAATGTCCACCGCACGGCCTTTGCCAACGCGCGCCGCGACTTCGATCTGCGCTTCCCGCTCACGCTGAAGGCGGGCCTCGATATCCGCTCCTCGCGCACCGACAACC
>JAEUHB010000118.1 GCA_016794665.1 Opitutaceae bacterium | reverse complement strand
GGTGATTGTCGGCTTCGTTGTTGCGGGCAGCGGGGAAAAGCCCGTGCTCGCGCGCGCCGTCGGGCCGGGCCTCGCGCAGTTTGGCGTCGGCGATGCGCTGCCCCGGCCGCGTCTCCAGGTTTATCGCGCCGGCTCCGAGACCCCGTTCGCCACCAACACCGGCTGGACGACCGCGCCCAATTCCGCGGCGATCGCCGCCGCCGCCACGCAGGCCGGGCTGTTCGCGCTCTCGCCCGCCAGCGCCGACTCCGCGCTCCTCGCGACGCTGGCGCGCGGCGGCTACACCACGGTGATCACCGATGCCGGCGGCGGCGTGGGCAACGGGCTCGTGGAAATCTACGACCTCGCTTCCGCGGATCCTGCGCTCCGCCTCGCCAATCTTTCGTCGCGCGCGCTCGTCGGCTCCGGCGACGCCACCCTGATCGCGGGCATGACCGTCACCGGCGGCGCGCCGAAGCCGATTTTGGTCCGCGCCATCGGGCCGACGCTGTCGACGTTTGGCGTGTCCGGCTCGCTCCCCCGGCCCCGGCTGACGCTCTTCAACGGCGCCGGAGCGGCCGTGGCCCAGAACCTCAACTGGACCGCCGCCGCGAACGCCCTCGAGATCGCGCGCGTGTCCGAGCAAGTCGGGGCCTTCCCGCTCCGGACGGGCAGTGGTGACAGCGCGCTGCTCCTCGACCTCGCGCCCGGCAACTACACCGCGCAGGTCACCGGCGAAGGCGGCACCCTCGGCATCGCGCTGATCGAAGTCTACGAGCTGCCATGAGCGCGCGCTTCGTCGCCGCGACTCTCGCCCTCCTCGCCGCCGTTCGTGCCGCCGATTCGGCGGCACCGCAGGAAATCCCCGTCCCGTCCATCGCCACGCCCGTCCGCGGCCTCCCGGGACCCGCCGCGCTCCCCACGCGCACCGCGCTGCCTGATGTGCTCGTGATGAACGACGGCACGCGCGTCACCACCGCCGCGCAATGGCCGGAACGCCGCGCGGAGATTCTGAGCACGCTCGAATACTACGCTGTCGGCCAGGCTCCGCCGGCGCCGGGCAACGTAAAAGGTCGCGTCGTGAAGACGCAGTCGCTCGCCAACGGCAGGTTCACCTACCGGCTCGTGCATCTCACCTTCGGCCCCGGCGAGAATCTCGCGCTCGACATCGGCCTCTACACGCCCGCGGGCAACGGCCCCTTTCCCACCGTCATCGCGCCCGCGGGCACGCCGCCCGGCGCCACGCCGCTGCCGCGCCTGCCCAACGGCCCCACGCAGGGCAAGGGCGTGAACGTGCTGCTCGTTGTCGGTGGCGGCGCGACCACGCCCGTCGCCGAGGTCCCCGGCGCCGGCCGCGGTCCCGTCGATCCCGAGCGGATCGCCGCGACCAACGCCGCGCTCGCCCGCGGCTACGCCTACGTGACGTTCAACCACAACGATTGCGGCGAGGACACGACCCTGCGCGAGGCCGACGGCAGCTGGTCGTTTCGCAAGACGCGTTTCTTTCCCGCCTACCCCGGCTACGACTGGGGCCTGCTGCGCGCATGGGCCTGGGGCGTCTCGCGCATCGTCGACTACCTTATCACGGATACGGCTTTCGACGCGAAGCGGCTCATCGTCACCGGCGCCTCGCGCACGGGAAAATCCGCGATGGTCGCGGCCGCGTTTGACGAGCGCCTCGCCATGAGCGCGCCGGTCGTGACCGGTGGCGGCGGCGTCGGCGCGCATCGTCTCGCCGGCCCGCGCCGCAGCGAGACGCTCGATCTCATGGTGACGAAATACCCGAACTGGTTCTCCCCGCACCTCCATGCCTTCCGCGGCCACACCCAGAAGCTGCCGTTTGATCAGCATTGGTTTCTCGCCGCGTGCGCGCCGCGCGCGTTCATCGCGCTGGAGGGCGATGCGGACGTCA
>JAEUHB010000442.1 GCA_016794665.1 Opitutaceae bacterium | reverse complement strand
GGGCCATCGGCAACAAATTCGGCGAGCCGCACTACGCGCGCATCTCCTTCGCCGAGCCCCTGCGCGAGAAATCCGGCTCCGCGCTCACGATCATCTTGCAGCATCGTTTCCGCGACGGCTTTTCCATCGGCCGCTTCCGTGTCTGGGCCACGACCTCCGGGTCGCCGCTCGAGCTCGGCCTGCCGGAAAACGTCGTCGTCGCGCTCAAGGCCACCGCCCTCGATCGCACCGCGGGCCAGCAGCGCACAATCGCCGGCTACCACCGATCGATCGACCCCGAGCTGCGCAAGCGCGAGCAGGCCCTCGCCATCGCCCGGCGTCCGCTTCCCGTCGATCCCAAGCTGAAGCAGCTGCAGGCCGCCCTTGCGCTCGCCGAGCGCCCCGTCGCGATCGATCCGAAGCTCGCGCAGCTCCGCGCCGATGCCGCGCTGAGCGAGAAACAATCCGCCGCCCACCGCCTCACCGGCGCGCAGGATCTCGCTTGGGCGCTCATCAACACGCCCGCTTTCCTTTTCAACCGCTAATTCCCAACCCAAAAGGCCCCGCCATGATCCGACTCCCCGGTGGACTCAATACCGACCTCTGCGACACGCATGCCAAGCTCACGCGCCGCGATCTCCTGCGCCTCGGCGGCTCGTCGATTCTCGGACTGTCGCTCGGCCAGATGCTCAACCTCAAGGCTCATGCCAACCCCGCGCCTGCCGCGGCCAAGGGCGCGCCCGGCTGGGGCAAGGCCAAGAGCGTGATCATGGTTTACCTGCAGGGCGGCCCGTCCCACCTCGACCTTTGGGACCCCAAGGAAAACGTCCCCGACAAAATCCGCAGTGCGTTCAAGACCACTCCGACCAAGATCCCCGGCACCCACTTCACCGAGATTCTCCCGCAGCTCGCGAAGGTGAACGACAAGTTCACGATGATCCGCTCGATGAGCTACACACCCAACGGGCTCTTCAACCATACCGCCGCGATCTACCAGATCATGACGGGCTACACGACCGACAAGGTCAGCCCCTCCGGCCAGCTCGAGCCGCCGAACGCGAAGGACTTTCCGAACTTCGGCTCCAACATCGTTCGCCTCAAGCCCGTCGACACGCCGATGCTTCCGTTCGTCATGCTCCCGCGGCCGTTGCAGGAGTCCAATGTGGTCGGCAAGGGCGGCAGCGCCGGCTTCCTCGGCAAGGCCTTCGATCCTTACACGCTCTACCCCGAGGGCGACGACCTCGACATGGAGAAGATGAACCGCCTCAAGACGGACGACCTCAAACTCCCGCAGGAAGTCTTTGCGATGCGCCTTGAGCGACGCGCCCGCCTCCGCGAGTCGATCGACGCCGCCATGCCCGACATCGAGAAGGCCACGGCGAACTACAACCTCGACGAATACTATCAGCGCGCGCTCAACCTCATCGTATCGGGCCGCGCCCGCGAGGCCTTCGAACTCGCCGCCGAGGGCGAGAAGCTCCGCGACCGCTACGGCCGCAATACCTTTGGCCAGTCGCTCCTCCTCGCGCGCCGACTCGTCGAGGCCGGGACGCGCGTCGTCGAGGTCATCTGGCCAAAGGTCGCCAACTCCGACAACCACTCGTGGGACCACCACGTCGGCCTCACCGAGCGCATGAAGGGCAAGTCCGGCCCGATGCTGGACCAGGGCCTGAGCGCGCTCTTCGAGGATCTCGACCAGCGCGGTCTCCTCAGCGAGACGCTCGTCGTCGCCCTCGGCGAGTTCGGCCGCAGCCCGGAGCGCGGCGTGAGCACGAGCGGCAACAACAACAGCGCCGACGGCCGCGATCACTGGCCCTATTGCTACACCGCGATCGTCGCCGGCGCCGGCATCAAGCGCGGCTACGTCCATGGCGAGTCCGACAAGACCGCGTCCGCCCCTAAGAGCGACCCGGTGCACCCGACCGAATTGCTGGCCACGATTTACCACGCCTTCGGCATCGACCCCGAGACGATCGTCTACAACCACCTCAACCAGCCCCGCGAACTCGTGAAGGCCAAGGCCGTGACGAAGTTGTTCGCCTAAACGGCCCCACTAGGTCGGGTGAAAGCAAAGCGTGCCACCGCTGCTTCGGCCCGCTTTGCCGCGGCAGTGCTGGCCGGGCTGGCGATGCTCGCGGGGTGTGCCAGCGCACCGAGTGAACGCACCCTGAAGGTGGGAGGCGCCTTGCACCTGCCCGCGGCCACCCAGCAGGTGAAAATCGCCGTCGTCCGCGAGCCGCGGGGATTTCATTCTAACCTGCCGCCGTCCGGCAGCGACGTGGTGGGTGGAACCCTCCAAGAGCTGGAGCGGGCCGGGCCCGATCCCCGGATCATCGCAGCGGTGCCGGTGGCGGTCGCCGTAACCGGTGCCGTCGCGACTGTCTTTGGCCTGAGTTCGGGCACCGTCGAAACATCGGCCGGCGCGGTCGCCAAGGCCACCGCGGGGGAAGAGATGACCAGCCGGGTGGCGAGTGTCGTCCAGGGACGACTGGCCGAAATATTTCCAGGCAAGGTGGAACGCGTGCCCGCAGTGCCGGCCTCGCTTGAGCCGGCAAAGCAACCGCGCCGGCGATTGATGAACGAACCCCCGCCGAGCGAGTTTGCCGTCCAAGTCCGGCTCATGTTCTGGGGATTTCAAACCCGACTGACCGCGCTGAATGATGACATGATCAAGCTGGCGGAGTCGGCCAATCCGCCGCTTGCCCTCGTGATTGCGGTGCAGGTGCTCGCCTTGGCCGCGCCCGACGGCGATTTTTCCGGTGGAGTATCGGCCGTCTATGAAAGCGTCCCGCGCCGGCTCGAATATTGGGCCGCGGACGAGGCGCGCCGGTTGCGTGACGAACTGGCTGCCGCCGAGCGCGAGTTGGTCGGCGAGATTTTGGCCCGGATCGCTTCGCCCTGAGCGGCGGTGCCGGCAGCATGGGTGGGCGCGCATGGCGCGGTGGGCGAGACTCGAACTCGCGACCATCGGTTTAGAAAACCGATGCTCTATCCAGCTGAGCTACCACCGCGAAATCGCGCCCGCACGAGTAGTTTTGCCACCTGGCACGGACAAGGGAAAACCGCGCTTGACTCGACTTCCCCCGAACCTACCGTCCGCCTCCTTTCCCCAGTCCCGGGGTGGTAGCTCAGCTGGTTAGAGCGTCTGCCTGTCACGCAGAAGGTCGCGGGTTCGAGTCCCGTCCATCCCG
>JAEUHB010000439.1 GCA_016794665.1 Opitutaceae bacterium | reverse complement strand
AGTCCTTCCAGCGCCTCAAAAGACGGCCAGCTTCTGCCAATTTCCTTCTCCAATTCTCCGAAAACTCCTGCACGGTAACGGCCCCACTTCCCGGCGTTCACCTCGTGGGAGATCGACAGCCGCAGCGAGTCCACGCGCTTGTCGCTCTCCCATCTCCGCCAGTAAGTCTCCATATACAGCCGGCCCGCATAGGGGTTGGCGCCCAAGTTGCCGGGCAACGTCCGATTGGGATCCGCATAGAGCTGGTGCGAGAAGACCGGATCGATGCTGACAAAGTGGCTGAACTGGCGATTGGCCCCGATCTCAACGAACGTCTTTTGTCCCAGCCGGGCGGTCGCGATGGCGGAAAGGTTGCTGTAGGGGTTGGTGCGGACTTGCCCGGGACCGCCGCTGTTCACCGAGAAGGAGATCAACCTAGTGTCCATGATCGGATAGCCGACCCCGATGCCGCCGATGCCGACGGTGGCGATCTGGCCGCCCATGTGGATCAGTTGGTTGGAATTGGAGACGTAGCGCAGGGTCGAAAGGTTGGCGGCCGTGAGGCGGTTGCCCAGTCCCGCAAAGGCGGTGGCGGGCGCGGTCGAGGCGAAAAGCGGCCTTCCGGCATTATGCCACCGGCTCATGGAATCGAAGGTGCCGGTCAAGCGGCCCGCATTGGCCTCCACTTCGCCCTTCTCGTATTCGGCGCGCAACGTGAGCCAGGAGGCGGGCTCGTATTTCGCCGCGAGGTGCGCCCGCTGGCTCTCGGAATACCGATACGGCTGGAAGTAGCGCGTGTTGTTCGTCACGGCGTTGAACCGCACGGCGGCCTTGTCGCCGAGGGGCTGGTTCGCATCGAGCGTCGCGCGCCATGAGCTGAAGCTGCCGCCCGAGAGCGAGACCTCGCGCGTGTTGCGCTTCAGCGTCGCCTGCTTGGTGGCGACGTTGATGATGCCGCCGGCGCTGCCGATGCCGAAGAGGACGGAGTTGGGCCCGCGGGAGTCCTCGACGCGGCCGACGTTGTATGTGTCGGTTGGGTTTTGCCACTTGAAGTAATTGCGCGCAAAGTCCACCGGCAGGCCGCGCGAGCGGTTGCTGCCGACGGCCGTGCCCATGACGGAATTGCCCGACGACGCGTCGCCAAAGCTGCCCGCATCGTCCAGATCGGGCTGGAAATTGCTTCCATACGCCATGACCTCCCTGATGTCGGCGGCGTTGATGTCCTTGATAAACTCCTCGGTGAACACCGAGATCGAGGCGGGGACGTCCTTCAGGGACGTGTTCACGCGGCTGCCGGCAAGCGTGTCGGTGGCTTGGTAGCCGACATCGGTGTTGCTGGTGACTTCAAACGGGCTCAGCTGCACGATCGAGTCGGTCTTGGTCGACGACGCGGCCGGGTCCGCGGCTGTTGGGCTGACGGACTGGGCGGACGCGAAGGCGACCGCGCCGGACAGCAGGACGAGGAGACGGGCAGTTTTCATCGGTTTGGGGCGTTTGGATTTCGGGCGTAATCGCTTGGCGATTCGGTCACGAGTAACCAAATCGCCAAGCGAGACAGGAGCCGCACACCGGCCGCACGGGGCGCGATCAGTGGTCGGCCACGGCGGAGGATCGGCCTTGCTGGAGCCGACGTCGAGCGCGGCGCTGTCGCCGCGGCGCTGAATAATGTCGCAGACCTGCGGCAGATCGTTCGAGCGGCTCCCGAATAACCAACCCGGTGGGCCGGTCACGCTGACAATGGCAAATCGCTACCCGCGGCCGAAGGCCACGCTATCCGCGCCGGTCAGCCTTCGGGTGGCGCACGCACGCCCCTGCGCTCAGTCGCACCTGACGATCGCAGTGGCGTGGGGCGCCAAGGTCACGACGTGCTCGCCCCACGCTCCCGTCACCCGCACGCGTTGCGGCACCCCGCGGAAATTGGCCAGCGCGACGGCCCGCCGCCGGCCCGCCTCAAGGGCGAGCCCGTCCACACTCCAACGATGAGAGGACGTCGTGGCGAACGGCGTCGCGTCCCGCCAGCCACGCAGGCTCGCAAACATGGCATGCACCGGGCGAGGCGCACCCGCGGGGTCGAGCAGGCCGTTGGCGCCGGACGTTTCAAAATAAGTGCAGGCCGCCGTGCTGCCGCGAGTGTGGGCGGCGAGGCTGCCGAGCGCCCAAGCCGCGCAGAAGGCGCTCGCGTGGCGCTGATCCGCCTGAAACGGCAGCAGATAGGGTGCGTCACCCGCCGGCGCCCCGTCTTCGCCGATGCGCCAGCGCCGGGCCAAGGTGATTGGGGACACTACGGGTGCCTTGCCGGCGAGGCGTCCCGCCGCGATCGCCATGGTCTCGTGCATCGCCAGCGTCTCAATTATCGAGGCCTCGTCGGTGGCATGCACTTGGGGATTGGTGGCGTAAACCGGAAAGTCCCCGCCCCGCGCCACCTCTGCATGGCGGTTGAGTTCGGTGAAGTTGTCCGTCGCACCGACGCCAATGGCTGCCCCGTGCGGTGTGCCGGCGAGCGCTGCGCGGAGGGCAGCGATCGCGTCCGGCCGGATCGCTTCGTCCGCCTCCGGCAGCAACAACCAGCGGGCCATGGGAACGGACGGCGCCGCCGCGGCGATCAGGCGGTGAGCACGCTCGCCGATCGCGTGCGTCTCGCAATCGACGAACAGGGCGGCCTCCAATCTCAGCCCCAGCGCCCTCGTCGCGTCCGCCGCGCAGGCGAACTTCGCGACGGCGCCGGGATCGCGGAGCCTCACGTCAACGCGCAGGTGCGACAATGGCAGCGCGCGCAAGGCCGCGAGTGTTGCCGGGACCACGGCCGGCTCCGCCCAGACGACGCCGAGGCGCGGCAGTGCCGCGGCAAGCGGCGCGCCGACATCCAGCCGCACTTCCGGCGGCGCGGACCACGGCGGCGAAAACGCCGCGGGCGCGGCTTCCGCCCGGCCCAGCAAACGCACCGTGATGTTCTGGCGGACGCGCGTGCCCCGCGTCACCCGCACCGGCCGCGGCAGCCGCAACGGCGTGCAGAAAGTCTTGAAGGATGCGTCGCCCCAGTTGCGCTGGTCCTCCATCTCGAAGGCATCGCCCTCCATGCGGACCTCCGCGCGCAATCCGGGGGCGACCTCGTGCGCGATGGCCCGCAGGTCGAGAAACGGCGCCGTGCCCTGGATCGAGGCGGGAAAGCAACCCGCTTCGCCCCGGCCATCGACATGCTCGACGGTGCAGGATTGCCCGGCTAGCGGCGCGCCGTGCAGGATGCAAAAACCGATGCGGCACCGCTCGAAATCACGGAGCGCCTCGCCCTCGAAATCATACTCGAGCGCGCCTTCCGCCCGGGCGGTAATCCGGCCGCGCCAGCGGAAATCGATTTCACCCTGCCGGCAGCGAGCCTCGAATCGCACCTGAAACCCGTCCGCCGCCTGCTCGATTTCGAGGCCGGCGATTTCCGGCGGCACCGTCTCCCACGCGCGACCGCGCACGGGCGCGGAGATGCCGCGCAAGACCTCGTGCGCGCCGACATGGAGGTAGCGCAACGCGCCGGTCGCGGGATCGAACAAGGTTTCCAGTGCGCCCGCGCGCAGCACCTGGCCGGGAATGATCATCGCGGGAGTCGTCGTCATGCAGGCCGTCCAACCAGTGCGAAGCGCGCGGAGCGTCGAGCAAATTGTCCCCGGGCAACCGGCGCGCCTTCCGGCGCGAACGTGGAGTCGCTGTTCCAAGAGATTGCGCCGCGGCGCTCTTCGCTCGCCAAAGTGCCCGCTTCGGCGCAAGGGTCGGGTCTGTTGGCCGCATGTCGAAACTCCCTCAACCCAAGTCTCACTGTCAGGAAGCGCAGTTCGAGAGCCCGCCCGGCCCGCTGACTGCCCCCCGGTTGACCGACGAATGGGCGGCGCTCCGCGCCATCTCGCTGCGCAGCGTGCATACCCAGCCGCGCAGCTTCTGCCAGTGGCATTCGCATCCCTTCGATGAACTCAGCCTTACCACCGATGGCTCCACGCTCAACGGCCACGCGGGCCGGCTGGTGCCCGCCGCGGCGAATACCCTT
>JAEUHB010000353.1 GCA_016794665.1 Opitutaceae bacterium | reverse complement strand
GGTGCTGCCCGTCGCCGGCGCCGTCGCGCAACCGCGCGGACTGCCGTGGTGGACCAGCACGGTGTCGCCCTGCGTGATCGAGTCGCGGAACGGGCCGCCGGCCTACCTCGGGGGCTGGGCGCCGCGCGCCGGCGCGTGGGGCCGCGCGCGCGACGGCGCGGGGCGCGCGTTCGTGCGGACGTTCAAACACGCGGTGTGGATCGCGCACCGGCGCCGGCTGCGCAGGTTGGGATTCGCGGCGCCTTACCGTGCCAACGGCGACGAGGCCATCTACTCGCCCGCGGTGATCCTCGGCCTCGGGATGGCCGAGCTGGAGTTTCCCCGCACGTGGCCGGCGGCGTTTCGCTTCATCGGCCCGGTGCTGCATACGCCGCCGTCGGTCGCGCCGCCGCTCGCGCTCGAGCCCGGCCGGCCCCACGTGCTCGTGACCTTCGGCACGCAGCTCCCGTGGATCAAGGCGCCGATGGCCGCCGCGGCCGCCGCAATCGCGGAGGCGCTGCCGGAGGCCGTGGTGCATTTCACGGACGGACGGCCCGACGCCCGCACGGCCGCGGCCCGCGACAATTTCCGCCGCCACGCCTACGTGCCCTACGACCGCGAACTCCCGCGCTTCGCGCTCGTGGTCCACCACGGCGGCACCGGCATCATGTATCATTGCATCCGTGCGGGCGTGCCGAGTGTCGTGCTGCCGGCGGACTACGACCACTTCGACCACGCCGCGCGGATCGCGCACGCCGGGATCGGGCTGCGGGCGCGGCGCCCAGCCGAACTGCCCGCCCTCGCCCGCCGCGCGCTCGCCGACGGGCGCCTGCGCGAAAACACCCGCCGCCTCCAGCACGCCCTCGCGGCCTACGATCCGGGCGCCACGCTGCGGGAACTGTTTGCGCGGCGAATCGGTTTCGCTGCATCGTCGGCGCCATGAACCACCTCCGCCTGCCGGTCCTGTTGCTCGTGGCGCTTCCGGCCCTCGCCGCGCCCGCGCTGCGCGACGCCGTCGACGCCAAGCTCGCCGCCGACTACCCGATGCTCGACGCACTCTACAAGGACCTGCACGCGCACCCGGAGCTCTCGCTGATGGAGGAGCGCTCCGCCGCCAAGGTTGCCGCGGGGCTGCGCGGCGCGGGTGTCGAGGTCGTGGAGAAATTCGGCGGCGGCCACGGCGTCGTGGGCGTCCTGAAGAACGGCGTCGGCCCCACCGTGCTCATCCGGTGCGACCTCGACGGGCTGCCCGTGCAGGAGGAGACCGGGCTGCCCTACGCGAGCAAGACGCGCGTGAAGAACCTCGCCGGGCAGGAAGTCGCGACGATGCAGGCCTGCGGCCACGACATCCACATGACGTGCCTCGTCGGCACCGCGCGCATGCTTGCCTCGCTCCGCGAGCGCTGGTCGGGCACCGTGGTGTTTGTCGGCCAGCCGGCCGAGGAGATCGGCACGGGCGCACGCGCGATGCTCTCGGCCGGGCTTTACACCAAGTTCCCCAAGCCTGACTTCGCGCTCGCGCTGCACACCAACGCGGCGCTGCCCGCCGGCTCGATCGGCACCGTCGAGGGCCCCGCCATGGCCAACGTGGACAGCGTGGACATCACCGTGCGCGGCATCGGCGGCCATGGGGCCTATCCGCACACGACCAAGGACCCCATCGTGCTCGCCGCACGGATCGTCACCGCGCTCCAGACCATCGTGAGCCGCGAGACCCGCCCGATCGATCCGGCGGTCGTGACGGTCGGCTCCATCCATGGCGGCACGAAGCACAACATCATCCCGGACGAGGTGAAGCTCCAGCTCACGCTCCGCTCCTACACCGACGCCGTGCGCGAGCACACGCTCGCCGCCATCCGCCGCATCTGCCGCGGCGAGGCCATCGCCGCCGGCCTGCCGGAGGAACTGCATCCCATCGTGGCTCAAGTCGGAACCCAGTTCACCCCCGCCACGCGCAACGATGTCACCCTGACCCGCCGCGTGCACGCCGCGATCGGCGGCGCGCTCGGCGCCGAGCGCGTGCGCCCGGTGGATCCCGTGATGGCCGGCGAGGATTTCAGCGAGTTCGGCCGCACGGCGGAGAAAGTGCCGATCTGCCTCTTCTGGCTCGGCGCCGTCAACCCGGCGAAGTTCGCCGAGCACGAGCGCACGGGCGCGCCGCTGCCCTCGCTGCACTCGAGCAAGTTTGCCCCGCTCCCCGAGCCGACAATCCGCACCGGCATCACGGCGATGACGGCGGCGACGCTTGATTTGCTCGGAAAAAAATAGCGCACATCTTTCACCCCATCGTTTCCTTCCGTCCCTCCATGCGCAGTCTCTACGTCATCCTCGGCCTCGGCGCGTTCCTCGCGATCGCGGCATTCGTCACCCGTTCGGGCGTGCTCTGGCGGCAGAATCCCGGCCGCCCGATCAACAGCGCGATGCGCGAGGCGCTCGACCGGCAGCAGCCGCAGTGGAGCACGGAGGACGAAAAGGTCCTCAACGAGCGCTTCGCCACCGCGCGCAAGCTGCCCTCGGGCCTGCGCTACATCGTGCGCGCGCAGGGCTCGGGCGAGGCAACGCCGACGATCGGCGCCGAGGTGATCGCGCACTACGACGGACGCCTGCTCGACGGCACGCCGTTCGACAGCTCCTACAAGCGCGGGGCGCCGTTCACCTTCCGCACCGGCACGGGCGCGGTGATCGCGGGCTGGGACGAGGCGTTCCGCACGATGAAACGGGGCGAGAAGCGCACCCTGATCATCCCCTACTGGCTCGCCTACGGCGAAAAGGGCAAAGGGTCGATCCCGCCGAAAGCCACGCTGATCTTCGAGGTCGAGCTGGTCGACTGGCGGTGACCAGAGAAGGCGGAAGGGTAAACACGGAAGGCAAAAAACCGCCGACCATCGTCGCCCGCCGCCAGCAATAACCTGCTTTCCCCTTTCGCCTTCCGCGGTGCTCGGTCAGAGCCCCACCAGCGCGCCGTTGCGCTTGATCCAGCGCTCGGCGTCGCGCCAGCCGGGACAGACTTCCTCCACGCGGGCCCAGAAGCGCTCGCTGTGGTTCATCTCCCGCAGGTGCATCAGCTCGTGGTGGATGATGTAGTCGCGCACGAACTCCGGCGTCTGCACGAGGCGCCAGTTGAGCGAGATGGTCCCGCGCTCCGAGCACGAGCCCCAGCGCGAGCGCTGGTTGCGCACCGTGACGAGCTTCACCTCCACGCCGGTCACGGCCGCCAGCTCCCAGGTGCGCGCGGGCAGCTCGACCTTGGCCCGGCGGGCAAAGTGGGCCTCAAGCGTCGGCCGCAGGTCGCCTTCTAAATCGCGCACGCGGAAGACATCGGAGGCGAGGCAAACCTTGGGC
>JAEUHB010000345.1 GCA_016794665.1 Opitutaceae bacterium | reverse complement strand
AGAGGAGCGGCAGCACCACCGCCGCGATGGCGATCTGCCCGGCCTCGACGCCGAGGTTGAACGTGAGCAGCGGCAACGCGATCCCCTGCCCGCCCGCGCCGAGGCCCAGTTCGCGCAGCACGCCGGCGAAACCAAACCCGTGCACCAAGCCGAAAGCAAAGGTGAGCGCCCAGCGTCCCCGCGGCTCCGCGCCGCGCCGCAGCAGATTTTCGACGCCGACATACACAATCGAGGCCGCGATCACCGGCTCGACCAACCGCGCGGGCAGGCTGAGGACTTCGAGCGCCGCCAGGGCCAGCGTGAGCGAGTGCGCGACGGTGAAGCTTGTGATGATCACAAGGCAGTCACGAAAGCGGGTGCAGACGACGAGCAGCGCGAGCAGGAAGAGGATGTGATCGTAGCCCGTCCAGAGATGCAGCACACCCTGCCGGAAAAATCCCCACGCAATCGCCCAGTCCGACGGCGGCGGGGCGGGCGGCGACGCCGGCCCGGGTGTCTCGAAGGCGGGGTCACGCGCGCTCAGGAGTTTTTTCACGATCACCGAGCCCATTTCGTCGACCACGATGGCGAATTGCCGGTGCGAGTCGGAAAGTTCGCCCAGCAGCGGAGCGCGAAGCCGCAGGCCATCGCCTCCGCGCGAGAGGGGGAAGACATGGCGGAAACTGACGTTGTCGCCAGGCAGGAGCTGCACGGACAGGTCGGCGGGCGCCAGGACCGTGTCGCCCTCCTTCACCTCCCACAGGCGCAGCGCCAACCGGCGCAGTTCGGCGTGCACAGCATCGAAATCGGCCTGATCCCAGGAGCCTTCCTTGCGTGCGGCCGGCGCGATGAGTTGCGTCGCGTCGGCCGGGGCAAAGCCGGTCACGAGCACCAACGCGCCGGCGGAAAGTTTCCCCTCCACCGTGCTGATCCCGGGATCATGCGCGCGCGCGGACGCGGCGAGCGCAGCCAGCCCAAGCCCCAGGCGAAATGCGAGGCGCCGGGCCACGTTCATGGGGCGAGCGCCTCCCGCCACTGTTTCCACGCGCGCGCGGTGAGGGTGAGCAGGCCGGTGCAGCCGCTGGGGCTCACCGTCACGCCCTGGGCCGAGCCCTCGGCCGCATGGTAATAGTCGCCCGCACGCATCAGCCGCCCGCCCGTGACGATGTCGCCGGACAGCACGAGGCCTTCCTCGGCGCCGGCCACGTGCGTGTGGTCGGGAAACGTCGCGCCCGGCGCCATCTCGATCAGCACCTGCACCACGTCGCGGCGATCATCCACCGAAAGCGTCTTCAAACGCACGCCGGGCAACCGCGTCGCGCGCCAGCCGGCGGCGGCGTGCGCCGAATCGAAACGCCAGCCCGGCGGCGGCGTCTCGCCGCGCTCGGCCGCGCGGGCGCCGCGGATGCGCGCAAGCAGCGCCTCGCGCACGCGCGGCGAAGGCGCCGCGGCGACGGGCGCGGCGAGGGCGATCTTGGCCGTCGTCGCGGCGAGCGGCGCCTCGGGCGAGAGGGGCTCGGGCGCGGGGCGCCGCGGGGATTTATTTGTTTTCACGCTCATGGCGCTCAGTCAGCGGGCGCCAGGCGCACGCGGGCCAGCGCGGGTTTGAGTTTTAGCAGGCCGCGCCGGATACGCGCCTTGACGGTGCCGACGGGCGCGCGGAGGGCGACGGCGATTTCCTCGTGCGTGAGGCCGTCGAAGAATGCGAGGGCGATCGCCCGGCGCTCGTCGGGATTCAGCCTCGCGAGCGCGGCCCGGACGGCGGCGCCGGCCTCATCCGCGGCCAGCGACTCGAGCGCGGCGGGCGCAACGAGGCCGTCGTCCTCGCGCGCGCCCTGCGCCTCCTCGATGCGCCGGAGGTGGCGGGCGTTGGCGCGCAGGCGGTCGATGGCCTTGCGTCGCGCGATGGTGACGATCCAGGAGAACGGCGAACCGAGCTCCGCGCGGAAATCCGGCGCGCGCTCCCATACCTGCCAGAACGCTTCCTGCAAGACCTCCTCGGCCTCCGGGCGCGAGCGCAGCACACGCACGACCAGCGAGAAGACCGGCCGCGACAGCCGATCGTAGAGCTCGCCAAACGCCGCCTCGTCGCGCCGCGCCACGGCTTCCAGCAGGGTCGCGTCGTCACGGGCGGTTTTCATCGGTTGGAGGGCCAGCGAAGCCCCGGCCCACGCCCGCAGGCAAGGCATTATCCGGGGCGCGCGGAGAAATTTGCATCCGTGCGCCGGCCGGTGGCGTAAAGCCCCGGCCCGAGGTGTGCGCTCGACGACCCGCGGCCGCGCGGCCACACCGGAAATCCGCCGCATGCACGCCCCGGAATGGCCCGCCCCCGATCCCGCCGACGAACTCGGGCTGGTCGCGCTGGACTACAACCTCTCGCCGGCGCGCATCATCTCGGCCTACCGGCACGGGATTTTTCCCTGGCCCGACGGCGCGACGTTCCGGCCCATCCCGTGGGTGTGCCCGCCCCGCCGCGCGGTCCTGGAATTTTCCGCCCTCCGCGTGCCGAAGAATCTCCGCAAAGCGCAACGCGCGCTCGGGGCCCGGCTGCGCTTCACGATCGACCGCGCCTTTGAGGCCGTGATCCGCGCCTGCGCGGCCGCCCCGCGACCCGGGCAGACCGGCACCTGGATCATCCCCACGATGATCGCGGCCTACCTCGAGGTCCATCGCCGCGGCCACGCGCACAGCGTCGAGGCGTGGGACGGCGACAAGCTCGTAGGCGGCCTCTACGGCGTGAGCGCCGCGGGCGTGTTCACGGGCGAGAGCATGTTCCACCGGGTCGACGACGCCTCGAAGCTCTGCGTGCTCCACCTGATCGAGCACCTGCGCACGCGCGGCTCCGGGTGGATCGATATCCAGCAGCTCACGCCGCACTTCGCGCGGCTCGGGGCGCGGGAGATTCCACGCGCCGAATTTCTCGAAAAGCTCGCCGCGGAGCGGCGCGCGGAACGGGCGCTGTTTCCATAAGGGAAAATTGTGCGCGGTCCGTCCCGCTTCTCACGAGGCGGGCCGCAAAGGCCGCGTGAGCACCACGTCGCTCCAATCGCCCATCACGCGCGAATCAATCGGCCAGCCCGGCGCCGCGGCGGCGAAGGCCGCCCGCACCTGCGCGTTCTCCGGCGCTAGGATGCCGCTGAGCACGAGCGTGCCGCCCGGCGCCACCGCCGCCACGAGCTCGCGCGCGAAACGCATGAGCACGTCCGCCTGGATGTTTGCCAGCACGATGTCCGCGGTGCGACCCGCAAGACCGCCCGCAAGATCAGCCGTGAAAAACTCCACGCGGCCCGCGAGGCCGTTGAGCGCGGCGTTCTCCCGGCTCACACGCACGGCCTCAGGGTCGTTGTCAAAGCCACGCACGGCGATAAAGCCGAGCAGCGCGGCCGACAGCGCGAGGATGCCCGAGCCGCAACCGGCGTCGATGACACGAATCCCGTCCTTCCCCGCGCTGGTCCCTGCCATCCGGCCTGAGAGTGCCACGAGCCGCTCCACGCACAGCCGCGTTGTCTCGTGGTTGCCCGTCCCAAATGCCAGGCCGGGGTCGAGCCACAGCACCGCGTCGCCCGGCGGCAGGTGAAACGTCTCGCGTTCCCACACCGGCACCCAGTGCAGGCGGCCGAACCGCCACGCGTGAAAGTGCGCCTTGTAACTGTCGCGCCAGTCCGCGTCGGCCAGCGCACGCAGGGTCGCCTCGCCGAGCGCCGCGGCGCCGTCCGCCGCGAGGGAGAGATATTCCGCGCGCAGGACCTCCGGTTCAGCGCCGATGCCGACGAGCCACGCGCGTCGCACAATCGCATCCTCAAGCACACTCCAGTTGCCCCAGCCGCGCTCAAGCAACGCCTCGTCCGCCGCGCCGGCGGCCGCGGCGGCGATTTCGATTTTCAATTCAAACAAGGCCACGGCCGCACGGTTTTGGGCCCACCCCGAAGGGGCAACGAAATTCCCATCCCGCGCGCTGCGCGGCGGCGATTCAGGTTTTGACCTGTTGAGTCGATTTGGTTTCTTTGCGGACAGTCCAGCAGGTCACCGCCGTCCCCACCTCGCCCCCCCCTTCCTTCTCATCGCATGAAAACCCGCCGTCTTCATTTGCTCTGGGCCGCGCTAGCCGTCGCCGCCGCACCGCTGCACTCCCAGCAACCCAGCCTTTCCAACCTGTCCACCCGCGCGCAGGTCGGCACCGGCGGCAACATCCTCATCTCGGGCTTCAACATCGGCCCCGGCGGCAACAAGACCGTGCTCGTGCGCGCCAGCGGCCCGGCGCTCGCCGGCTTCGGCGTCGCCGGCACCGTCGCCAACCCGCGGCTTCAGCTTTTCAACGGCACCGGCACGATGATCGCCGAGAACGACGACTGGAACACGCCGGTCTCCGGCGCCGCGCCGCTCACGGTCGACACGTTCAATTCCGTCGGCGCGTTCGGGTGGACAGCCGGTTCACGCGACGCCGCGCTCATCGCCACGCTCGCGCCCGGCGCCTACACCGCGCAGGTCAGCGGCGTGGGCAACACCACCGGCGTCGCGCTGGTCGAGGTCTATGAAGTCGGCCAGGGCCTCTCGCGCCTGAGCAACCTCTCCACGCGCGCGCAAGTCGGCACCGGTGCCAACATCCTTATCCCCGGCCTCGTGGTCTCGCCCGGCACCGGCGCGCGCCGCCTGCTCATCCGCGCCGCCGGCCCGGCGCTCACGCCGCTCGGCGTCACCGGCGCCCTGGCCGATCCCACGATCCTCGTCACCAACGCTGCGGGCACGCCCGCCTTCTCCGTGGGCAACGACAACTGGAGCACGCCGTCGGGCACGGGCGCCGCGCCCGCCAGCGAGATCGCCGCCGCGGCCGCCGCCGCGGGCGCCTTCGCCTTCGCGCCCAACAGCCGCGATGCCGCGATGATTGTCGATGTGCCGCCGGGCAACTACACCATTCAGACGAGCGGCGTGAACAACACCTCGGGCGTCGCCCTCGTCGAGGTCTACGATCTCACTCCCGCCGTCACGCCGGTCGTCACCATCGTCGCCACCCGCGGCACGTCCGACGAGTCAGGCCGCAATCCCGGCGAGTTCACGTTCTACCGGACGGGCGACCTCACCTTTCCCCTCACCGTCAACTATACCGTCGGCGGCTCCGCGGTGAACGGCTTCGACTACCCGGCGCTGCTCGGCACCTTCGAGATCCCGGCCGGCGCCGCCTCGGCGCCGCTCACCCTATCGCCCAACCCCGATGTGCAAAACGAGGGCACCGACACCGTGAGCATCACGGTCGCGCCGCGTTTCAACTACAACGTAGGCACGCAGTCGAGCGCCACGGTCACCATCGCCGACAGCCCGGCCACACTTTACATCGCCTCAATCCGCACGACACCCAATGCCGTGGGTGGCTCGACGGCGTCCGGCTATGCGTCGATCCTGCTCAGCTCCAGCGGCACGCTCGCGGCGGTAAACGTAACCTTCACCGGCCTGAGTTCCACCCAAGTCACCGCGCACCTCGTGATCGGCTCCAACGAGGACTACGTCCTCGATTTGCCCAACGGACAGGTCGGCGGCGTGCAATGGCTCTTTACCCCGACCGGGGCCTACACCAGCGCGCAGCTGCTCGACGCGTTGCGCAACGGCAACATCGGCGTGCGCATCGACTCGGCGAAATTCCCCGGGGGTGAGCTCAAGGGCGCGTTCCGCCCCGGCGCGGGTTCGCAGGCCTTCACTCCGCCCGCCGCACCGCCCGCTCCGTCCCTCACCAATCTCACCGCCAACGAGGCTGCGCGCTTCCTCACGCAGACGACCTTCGGCCCCACCAAGGCCGAGATCGACGCGCTCACCGGCGGCAGCGTCGATGCGTGGATCACCGCGCAGCTCGCGCTGCCCTTCACCTCGCACCGGGCCGCGACCGTGGCTGATCGCGCGACGTTCGGCGGCAGCAATAGCTTCACCAACTGGAACGCCATCCATCCGCCCAACCGCCAGTCCGCTTGGTTCAAGACCGTGCTCACCGCGCCGGACCAGCTCCGCCAGCGCATGGCCTACGCGCTGAGCCAAATCCTCGTCATCTCCGACATCACGCTCGCCGACGACAATCGCACCGAGCCCGTCGCCCATTACTACGACCAACTCGGCAACGGGGCGTTTGGCAACTTCCGCACATTGCTCGAGACCGTTACTCTCAGCCCGATGATGGGCGAGTATCTCAGCTCCGTGCGCAATTCCAAGGCCACCTTTGACAGCAACGGCGTCGCCATCACCACCCCCGACGAAAACTACGCCCGCGAGATCATGCAGCTCTTCACCATCGGCCTCGTGCGCCTCCAGCCCGACGGCACTCTGCAGCTCGGTCCCGATGGCCTGCCCATCCCCACCTACGACCAAACGACAATCACCGAGCTGGCGAAAGTCTTCACCGGCTGGTCCTACTTCAACACCAACACCACCAACGCGAATAATTTCCGCGGCGGCGGCTCGAACTACATCAACCCGATGTCGCTCTTCCCCGCGTTCCACGACAACACCGCGAAGAACCTTGCGCCTGTCAGCCCGACACCGATCCCCGCCAACACGGCGGCCGACTCCGGCACCACCGACCTGCGCCTCGCGCTCGACGCCCTGTTCAACCACCCGAACACCGCGCCCTTTATCTCGAAGCTCCTCATCCAGCGCCTCGTCACCAGCAACCCGAGCCCCGGCTATGTCTACCGTGTCGCGCAGAAATTCGAGAACAACGGCGCCGGAACCCGCGGCGATCTCGCCGCCGTCGCGCGCGCCATCCTGACCGACTACGAGGCCCGCTCGCCCGCCGTCGCCAGCAACGTCTCGTTCGGCAAGCTCAAGGAGCCGCTCCTTCGCCTCACCGCGCTCATGCGGGGCCTCGGCGCTTCTTCCGAATCAGGGCGCTTCATGGGTTACCGCCACCACGTGAACCAAACTGTGATCACCAGCGCCACGCCCCGCCCCGCCACGCAGGGCGAAATCGGGACCTTCTCGAGCAGCATCAATATCTTCGGGGTCGCCGGCCAAATGGCCCAGGCCGCGATGCGCTCGCCCACAGTCTTCAACTTCTACCACGCCGACTACGTGCAGCCCGGCACCCTGGCCGCCGGCGGCCTCGTGGCCCCGGAATTCGAGATTACTGACGACAACTTTGCCATCAGCGTGCCCAACTACCTGCGCACGTTCGTCAACTCCACGACCACCAATGTCGCCGCCACCATCCAGCCTTACGTCATCACCCTGAACACAACCTACGAGGAGACCCTTCTCCCGACCCCCAGCGCGCTCGTCGACCACCTCAACCGCGTGCTCGCCGCCGGCAATCTCACCGACGCTGTCCGCGCGCGCATCGTCTCGGCGCTCGCTGCGCTCCCGGCTGCCACCACGGCTCGCGACCGCGTCAACACCGCCATCCTACTCGTCCTCACGTCGCCCGCCGCGGCGATTCAGAAGTAACCCACCCCGCCACCTCGTCCTCCGCGCGCCATGAATCAGAAAACGCTCTCCATCCCCTCCCGTCGCGACTTCCTCGGCTCCGCCTGCTGCGCCGCCGTGGGCGCAACCGGCATGCTCTCCACGCTTGGCAGCCTGCGCCTCATGGGCGCCGCGGCTAGCACCGACCAAGGCCCGCAAACCCCGTCCCGCGGCGGCGCCGTGGCCTCGGACTTCAAGGCCCTCGTGTGCCTCTTCCTCAACGGCGGCAACGATGCCAACAACCTGATCATCCCGACCGGCTCCGGCCACGCGGCCTATCAAGCCGCCCGCTCCAACCTCACAATCCCCGCCGCCAGCATCCTGCCGATCACGCCCAGGACCTCAGACGGTCGCACGTGGGGTCTCCATCCCTCCGTCGGGGAGCTCCGCACTCTTTTCAACAGTGGCAAAGCCGCTTTGATCGCCAACGCCGGCACGCTTGTCTACCCGACGACGAAGACCCAATACAACGCCCGCAGCGTGCCGCTCCCGCCGCAGCTCTTCTCGCACAGCGACCAGCAGGTGCAGTGGCAGCACAGCGTGCCCGACAAGCCCGCCTCCACCGGCTGGGGCGGCCGCCTCGCCGATCTCCTCAGCGCCTTCAACACCAGCGATCAGATCTCCATGTCGATCTCGATCGCCGGCAAGAACACCTTCCAGATCGGCAACAAGATCGCGCAATACGCCATCGGCACCGGCGGCGCCACCACCCTCGCCGGCAACACCTCCACGGTGAACCCCACCAACCTCGACGGCATCCGCTTCCGCGCGCAGAAGGACATCTTCGCGATGTCGCAGCCGGGCCTCTTCGAGACCGCGTTCGGCACCACCAGCGGCGACGCCATCGTCAGCGCCGATCTGCTCAACTCCATCCTCGCCGCCGCGGGCACGGTCACCACGCCTTTCCCCAATACCACCGTCGGCAACCAGCTCCGCATGGTCGCGCGCCTCATCGCTGCGTCGGGCAACCTCGGCCTCAAGCGCCAGATCTTCTTCGTCCAGCTCGGCGGCTGGGACACCCACGCCGGCCAGCTTACCAATTCCGACCCGGTCACTGGCGCGCACGCCAACCTCCTCGCCCAGGTCTCGCAGGGCGTGAATGCGTTTTACAACGCCACCATCGAGCTCGGCGCCGCCAACCAGGTCACCACGTTCACCGCCTCGGATTTCGGCCGCACCTACCGCTCGAACGGCGATGGCTCGGACCACGGCTGGGGCAGCCACGCGTTTGTCGTCGGCGGCGCCGTCAACGGCACCGACATCTACGGCAAGATGCCCAACCTCACGATCAACGGCCCCGACGACACCGGCCTCGGTCGCTGGATTCCGACGACGAGCGTCGACGAATACGCCGCGACGCTCGCCTCGTGGTTCGGCGTCAGCGCGAGCAACCTTCCCGTCGTGCTGCCCAACATCGGCCGCTTCGCGAAGCCCAACCTCGGCTTCATGACGGGATGACGCTGCCCCGCGTCCTCATCTTCGTCGCCGTGCTGGTGGCGGTGGGGCTTTTCTCGTGGCAGTTCCGCCGCGCCTCGCACCGCGCGCCCGACACCTCCGCACCGGCGGTGCTCATGCCGCCGCCCGCCCCGCCGCCCAGCGTTACCCAGCCGAAAATCGAGAATCCAAAATCGAAAATCGCGCCGCTTGAGCGACTGAATCTGGCGTCGGCGCTGAACGCCCCCGCGGCCGACATCCGCGCCGACCTCCGCCTCGTCGCGGATGTTCTCGACACCTTCCGCACCAACTTCCCCCAAGGCGGCAACCCCGTCGGCTCCAACGCCGAGATCACCGCCACGCTCACCGGCGCCAACCGCCTCCGCGTCGCCTTCCTCGCGCCCGACCACCCCGCGATCAACCGCGACGGCGAACTCTGCGACCGCTGGGGCACGCCCTTTTTCTTCCACGCCGAAAGCGCGCAGAAAATGGAAATCCGCAGCGCCGGCCCGGACAGGAAAATGTGGAACGACGACGACGTGACCTTCACGCCGTAGGCAAGGTTCACGCGGGATCGTTGGCTTCGGCCGCTGCTGAACCTTGGGTCAATTGCGCCTTGGTCCATCGGCCCAGCCGTCGCTTTCAAAAAAGTCTTGGGCTGGCCCGTGACCTGCGTCTGCCTCGTCCCGGCCGTTCCGCATTGCGGCGCACGCCCCCCCCAGAAAGTCCGATTCCCCATGCCCACCACGCTCCTCGAGCGCAGCCGTCGCACGGCTGCGCTGGCCTGCTGTCTCCTCGCTCCGCTCACCGCCCTCCGTGCCCAGAGCGTTTATACCGCGCCCTACACCTTCACGACCTTTGCCGGCACCGGCGGACGCACCGGAAACGTCGACGGCACCGGCGCCGCCGCCCGCTTCTCGTCGCCGTTCGGTGTCGCCACCGATGCGGCGGGCAACGTCTACGTGGCCGACACTGTCACCAGCACGATTCGCCGTATCACGCCCTCCGGAGAGGTCGCCACCCTGGCCGGCAGCCCCGGCCAGACGGGCAACGTGGACGGCAGGGGCTCGTCCGCTCGCTTCACCAATCCCACGGGGCTCGTGGTCGATGGCAACGGCAACATCTTTGTCGCCGATAACGGCAACCACACGATTCGCCGCATCACCCCGGCCGGCATCGTGACGACATTTGCGGGCGGGGCCGGCCAGCTCGGCAGCGCCGATGGCACCGGCACGGCCGCTCGTTTCCGATTCCCGGCTGGCATCACGATTGATGGCGCCTCCAATCTCTTTGTCGCCGACTCGCGCAACGCCACCATCCGCCGGATCACCCCAGCGGGTGTCGTGACCACCGTGGCGGGCACCGCCGAGGCATTTGGCACCGGCGACGGGACCGGATCAGCGGCGCGCTTCACTCAGCCCGTCGGCGTCGCCGCAGACCCCTCCGGAAATGTCTTCGTCGCCGATATCTCAACCGCGTCGATTCGCCGCGTAACCGTCAACGGGGTCGTCACCACCTTTGCCGGCGGCGGCAGCAGTGGCAACGTCGATGGCACGGGCATCGCGGCCAGCTTTACGCAGCCAGCCGGCATCGCGATCGACGCGGGTGGCAACCTCTACGTTTCCAGCGCTTCCTCACACGTGATCCGCCGCATCACCTCCGCGGCGATTGTCACGACTTTCGCCGGCACCGCCGGCGCCTCGGGCGGCACCGATGCAGTGGGAGTCCTCGCGCGTTTCGCCGCACCCCGCGGCACCGCTGTCGACCGGAGCGGCAACATCTACGTCGCCGACACTGGCAACCAGACGATTCGCAAAATCTCCCCCGCCGGCTCAGTCAGCACGCTGGCCGGCACCGCGGGCTCGCTGGTCACCGACGGCACGGGCACGGCCGCCGGTTTTCGCGGCCCCACCGGCATCGCCACCGACTCCGCCGGCAATCTCTACGTCTCGGACATCAGCCAGACCATCCGAAAGATCTCCCCTTCAGCGGTCGTCACGACGCTCGCCGGCCAGGTCGACCTCGCCGGTCGTATCGATGCCACGGGCACCGCCGCGCGATTCAACAACCCCCTCGGCCTCGCCGTGGATCCCGCCGGAGTGATCTTCGTCGTGAGCGCGCAGTTCGTGCGGCGCATCACGCCGGCCGGCGAAGTCACCACATTTGCCGGCGCACCCGGCGGCGGTGCCGCCGATGGCACCGGCACGGCCGCGCAGTTCAGCGTGGCCCGCGGCGTCGCCCTGGACCGCGACGGCAACCTCTACGTCACGGACACCGACAACCACACCCTTCGGAAGATCACCCCTGCGGGCGTCGTGACCACGTTTGCAGGGGTGGCGGGCCAGCCCGGCAACACCAATGGCACCGGCGGCGCCGCCCGCTTCAACTCGCCCCGCGGCATCGCGATCGACCGCAACAACGTGATCTACGTCGCCGATGCCGGCAGCCACACCGTCCGCCGCGTCAGCCTCGCCGCCGAGGTGTCAACCCTCGCCGGCAGTCCGGGGCAGATCGGCAGCACGGACGGCGCCGGCTCCGCCGCCCGCTTCGACCAGCCCCGCGGTGTCGCCGTGGATCGCGACGGCAGTGTCTTTGTGGTCGACTACAACAACCACACCATCCGCCGTATCACGGCTTCGGGCACAGTCAGCACCGTCGCCGGCTCGCCCGCTCAGGTCGGAAACGTCGACGGCACCGGGGCCGACGCGCGTTTCAATTTCGCCAATGACATCGCGGTCGACGCCGCCGGCAACCTCTACGTCGCTGATTTCTCCAACTACTCCATCCGCAAGGGCGTGCCCGCCGCCGCAGCTCCGCCTCCCCCCGCCGGCGCGATCAGCAACATCTCCGTGCGTGCCACGCTCGCCGCGGCACAGACCCTCATCATGGGCTTCACGATGCAGGGCGGCGCCAAGCCCGTGCTCGTGCGTGCCGTCGGCCCCGGTCTTGCCGCCTTTGGCGTCCCCGGCACGATGCTCGATCCACGCCTGGCGCTCTTCCAAGGCCAGGCGCAGCTGGAGGCCAACGATAACTGGGGCGGGGGCGCCACGCTCGCCAACACCTTCACGGGGCTGGGCGCGTTCGGCCTTCCGCCCGCGAGCCTCGACGCGGCCCTGCTCCGCCCCGTCGAGGGCAGCCACACCGCGCAGGTCACCGGGACGGGCGCGGGCACCGTGCTCGTCGAGGCCTACGACGCCGGCAACGGCCTCGCGGCCCGACTCTCCAACGTTTCCGCCCGCAACCGCTCCGGCACCGGCTCCGACGTGCTGATCGCCGGTGTCACGATTGCCGGCACCGGACCCCGGAACGTCCTGATTCGCGCCGTCGGCCCCACGCTCGCTGCGTTCGGCGTCGCCGGCACGCTCGCCGACCCCAAGCTCGAAGTATATTCCGGCACCACCAAGATCGCGGAGAACGACAACTGGGCCGCCAGCCTCGCCCCCACGTTCGACAGCGTCGGCGCCTTCCAGCTCACCGCCGGCTCCCGCGACGCCGCCCTCGTGATCGCCTTGCAGCCCGGCAGCTACACCGTGCAGGTCCCGGGCGCCGACGGCGGCACCGGCGAGGCGCTGGTGGAACTTTACGAACTGCCGTGATCGAGTTGGCGCGCATTGCTTCAACGTCCACCACCGCTGCATCCCCGGAATAACCATTTGCGCTCCGCGCTCCGACTCCTACGTTCCGCACCGAGATGCTCCGCCGCCTTTTCACCCTGTTCCTCGCCGTCGCCTGCGCCTGTGCGCCGGCGCTTGCGGCGTCGGCGCCGGTGAAGCATGAGACGGCCGATTGCTGCTGCGCCGGAAAATGTCCCTGCGCCCCCACGGAATCGACGGCGCCCGGCTCGGGCGCGACGTGCGTGCCGCCTGCCGCACCCGCCGTCACGCAGGATCGCGCCAAGGCCAGCAAGCCCGCGCCGCGCTCCGTCCGCCCGCCGCAGCATCGCCTGCTTCTTTCCGCCGCGCCGTCCGTGCCTGTCCCGCGGACGCCGTTCGCCTTTGCCGATTCGCCCGCCGCCGGTGTCGCGCTGTTCCGCGCGCACTGCGTCTTCCTGATCTGAGGCGCCGACAGGCGCAGTGTGTCCGCACGCTCCCTCCCTGCGCGGAGGCCGCGTCGCCCGTCCGTTTCCGTGCCGCTGCGGCGTCACGTTTTCCAGGCCCTCGCTCCTCGTCCCGCCAGATCCCTCCCTTCTCGTTTCCCCGACCTTTTCCCTCGTCACTTATTCCACCATGAAAAACAAACTCGTTATCCTCACCGCGCTGCTCAGCGCGTTCATCGTCGCCACCGCCGTCGCCGCCGAATCCAAGAAGAAAAAGCAGGCCGACGCCTATCCGCTCACCACCTGCGTCGTCGCCGGCGATCCGCTCGGCGCCAACGACTACGTCACCTACGTCCACAAGGAGGCCGGCAAGCCCGACCGCACCGTGCGCTTCTGCTGCGACGGCTGCATCGACGACTTCAAGAAGGAGCCCGCCAAGTTCCTCGCGAAGCTCGACGCCGCCGAGGCCGAGATGAAGGCCAAGGCCGCCAAGAAAAAGAAATAGCAGCGTGCCCCGCCTGCACCCAGCCCTCGCCGTCGCGGCGCTGCTCAGCGTTTCCGCCGTCCCTGCCGCCCACGCCTGCGAGGCGTGCGGCGGCAAGGACAAGGCCGCCGCGTGGGCCGCGCGCGAGCGCGAGCCCAAGGCCTCGCAGCTTTTCCCGCACGCCCGCATCGTCGACTACACGCTCGAAATCGCCGAGACCACGCTCGCGCCCGCCGGCGCGCCCGTGCGCGCCCTCACGCTCAACGGCACCATGCCCGGCCCGGTCCTGCGTTTCCGCGAGGGCGAGATCGCGCGCATCCGCGTGCGCAACCGCCTCGCGCGCGAGGAGACCTCCACGCACTGGCACGGCCTCCTCTTGCCCAACCTCGAGGACGGCGTCTCGCACCTCACGACGCCGCCCATCCCCGCCGGCGCGGAGCGGACCTTCGAGTTCCTGCTCAAGCACAGCGGCACCTATTGGTATCACAGCCACACCGGCCTGCAGGAGCAGCGCGGCATCTACGGCGCCATCGTCATCGAGCCCAAGGCCGACGCGCCCGCCGGCGCCGATCTCCCGCGGATCGATCGCGACGAGGTCGTCGTGCTCTCCGATTGGACCAACGAAGGGACCGGCGACGTCGTGCGCACTCTCCTCCGTGGCAGCGACTGGTATGCAATCCGAAAGAACACCGCGCAGTCGCTCCTCGGCGCCGCGCAGTCCGGCCACCTGCGCGACTACCTCAAGCGCGAGAAAGCCCGCCTGCCCCCAATGGATGTCTCCGACATCGCCTACGACGCCTTTCTCGCCAACGGCCGCCCGCGCCAGCAACTCCCCGCGCGCCCCGGCGAGACGATCCGCCTGCGCGTGATCAACGCCGGCGCCTCCACCTATTTCTACCTTAGTTCCGCCACCGGACCGCTCCGCATCATCGCCAACGACGGCATCGACGTCGCCCCGATCTCGCAGCACCGCCTGCTCATCGGCATGGGCGAGACCTACGACGTGCTTGTCACCCTGCCCGCCGGCGATCCCGCCGCGTGGGAATTTCGCGCCACCTCGCAGGACGGCGC
>JAEUHB010000291.1 GCA_016794665.1 Opitutaceae bacterium | reverse complement strand
CTCCATCGCCGGGCGGTCGCTCTTGCCGTCGGGGGTGGGCTTCTCCTGCGCGACCTGCTGGTTCTGGGCGGCGAAGTTGTTGGTCTTGTCGGGCGTGTTTTCCGGCGCCTCGGGGTTCGTCTCGACGAAGCGCTGCGGCGGAGGCGGCTCCTGGGGCTTGGTGAATTGCTCGGGGGCGAGCTCGATGTTGAACTCCCGCCCGGCGCTGTGCGGCCGCGCGGCGGCCGGGATGTGATCGAAGCTGAGCAGCCACGGGCTCGCCAGCAGGAGCAGCAGGTGAAACGCGATCACCGCGCCGAGGCCGATGAGCACGGAGCGGGTGTCGGGGTTGGCCCACGCGCGCGCCCACCAGCCGCGGGCCGCGGCGGCGGGAGGAGTGGCGGGATAGGCGTGGCTCATGCGAGGCGGATTGGACGCGCGTTTCCGCCCAAAGTCATGCGCGCAGACCGCACCGGGTCAAAATTTGTTTCGTCTCCTCCAACGGCAGGCCGACGATGTTGCTCAGCGACCCGCGGTAGCCGGCCACGATCAAGTCGCCGTGCTCCTGAATCCCGTAGCCGCCGGCCTTGTCGAGGGTGTGGACGCGGGCGAGGTAGGCCTCGATGACGGTGTCGTCGAGCGGCTTGATGGTCACATCGCTCGAGGCGCCGCCCTCAAGGCGCAAGCCGTCGCGCGCGCGGCGCACGGCGAGACCGGTGAAGACCGTGTGCGTGCGACCGCTGAGGCGGCGGAGCATCGCGCGGGCGTCGGCGGCGTCGCGGGGCTTGTTGAGCGCGGCGCCGTCGAGGAAGACCGTGGTGTCCGCGCCCAGCACGATCGCGTCCGGGTGGCGCGCGGCGACCCAGTCGGCCTTGAGCGCGGCGTTGTGCGCGACCATCACGCGCGGATCGGTGGCGGCGTCCTCGTGTTCGGTGACCTCTGCCGTGACGACCTCGAACGGCACGCCGAGCTGCGCGAGCAATTCGCGGCGGCGCGGCGAAGCGGAGGCCAGAATGAGGCGGGGCGGCGAGTGGGTCATCGCGGATGGTGCGGATGGAGATCGAGAGGACCGCCGTCCCGGCTATCACGAGCCGGGCTACCGGACTGCGCCGCTCACGGCGCTTTCTCGGCGAGGACGGTGCGGACGTCGCCCTTGGCGCGCGCGAGTTCGACGCGGCTCAGGTTGTATTGGTAGACGGCGTCGACCAAGTTGTCCGCCGCGAAGGCGAGCTGGGCCTGCGCCTCGATGACCTCGCGGTTGTCCGCGACGCCCTCGTTGTAGCGGGCCCGCGCGAGGCGGAGCTGCTCCTCGGCGAGACGGGAGTTTTTCTCCGCGACCTCGATCTGGGCGTAGCGTGACGAGGCGTCCTGGCGGGCGAGCCGCAGCTCGGAGGAGATTTGCAGCTCGAGCGAGTTGAGCCGGGCTTGCTGGACCTTTTGCCGCGAAAGCGCCGCGCGGTGATCGGCGCCGGCGCGCAGGCCATCGAAGATTGGCATGCTCACGGTGGCGCCGAAGGTCCAGACCTTGCGCTTGCCGTTGTCGTCAAAGTTCGCCGCGGCGCGGCCGTAGTCGCCGGCGAGGGCGAGCGTGGGCAGGCGCTCGAACTTCGCCGTGCGCACATCGAGCTTGGATTGCTCGAGGGCCTTCTGCCCGCGCAGCCAGTCGGCGCGCTGCTCAAAGGACGTGCGCGACTCCGGGAGGCTGAGGATGCCGGCGTCGACGCGCTTGAGCGGGAAGTCCGCGAGCGTGAGCGGCGCCGCGGGGTCGAGGTTGAGCAGTCGCTTGAACACGAGCTCGCTCTGCACGACCGAGGTGACCTGCTGGAGCCGCGCCTGCTCGGCCTGCGCCACCTGGGCTTCGGCGCGGGTGACATCGATTTGCGTGGCGATGCCGGCGGCGAGCTGGTTGCGCGCGAGGTCGTGCAGGGATTTCGCGCGGGTGATGTTGGCGTCGAGCACGTCGAGGCGGCGGAGGTTGCGGAGGTGGGCGAAATAGGCCTGCGCCACACTGGCCTGCGCGGCCTGAATGGTCGCGCGCACGTCGAGCCGCGCGGCTTCGGCGCCCGTGCGCGCCGCTTGTCCGGCCGAGAGCACCTGCGGGTTGAGCAACTGATAGGTGGCGCCGAGGCGCGCGTCGAAACGACTCGAGGGGCGCGTCTCGCTGAGCGCGCCCGTCGTCGAGAGGATGTTGAGGTTGCGGGTGCGGCGCTGGTTGGCGGTGAGGTTGACGTTGGGCAGCACACCCGCGCGCTGGAGGTTGGCCTGCTCGAGCGCCTGGGCCGCGGCCTCGCGGCTCAGCAGCACATTGCTGTTCACTCCCTCGGCCGAGGCCAAGGCCTGCTCCAGGGTCAGCGCAATCGGCTCGGCCGCCTGCGCCGCGACAAGGACCGAGAGCAGGAGGATGGAGAACGGGCGGCGCATGAAGAGGCGTGAAACGGAAGGAAATCGCGCGCCTGCCGTGGAGCGCAAGCCCGCGTTGCACGCCCCTCCGCACTTCCCCGCCCGCTGCGTGGTTGTCAGCCCCGCGAAACGCCTCCACGTTCCGCGCTCCATGCGCCTCGGCCTCGCCCAGCTCAACCCGACCGTCGGCGATCTCGCCGGCAACCGCAGCAAGATCATCGATGCCTACGCCGCGCTCGTCGCGCAGGGCGCGGAGCTTGTTGTCTTCCCCGAGCTCATCGTCTGCGGCTACCCGCCGCGCGACTTGCTCTTCAAGCGCCGCTTCGTGCCCGATGTGGTGGAGTCGCTGGCGGAAATCGCCCGGGCCGTGGGCGAGGTCCCGGCTATCATCGGCACCGTCGAGGCCAACGCCTCGGGCAAGGGCCGGCCGTTCTTCAACTCCGCGGCGTTCTGCCATCGCGGCGCCGTCGTCACGCACGGCCGCAAGTGCCTGCTCCCGACCTACGACGTGTTTGACGAGGACCGCTATTTCGAGCCCTCGGTCTTCCCCGCCCTCGTCGAGCACGCGGGCAAGCGCATCGGCATCACCATCTGCGAGGACATCTGGACGCATCCCATGCTCAGCACGCGCCGCCTCTACAGCGGGCGCACGCCGCTCGAGCAGCTCGCCGGGCAGAAATGCGACCTCATGGTCAACCTCTCGGCGAGCCCGTGGCACAGCTCCAAGGAGCACCTGCGGCAAAACGTCGTCGTCGCCGACGCCGCCCGCGCGCTCGGCTGCCCCGTCGCCTACGTCAACGCCATCGGCGGCAACGACGAGCTGATCTTCGACGGCCGCAGCCACGTCGTCGACGCGTCGGGCCGCCTGATCGCGGGCCTCGCGGCGTTCGCGGAGGAGCTGCGCGTGGTGGACCTCGCGCCGGCCAGCGCCGCGTCGGCGGGTGCTCGGCCGCCGAGCCCTCAACTTTCCCCGACCTTCGCGCTCAGCGACATCGCGGATATCCACGCCGCGCTCGTCCTCGGCCTGCGCGACTACGCGCACAAGAGCGGCTTCAAGCGCGCCCTCATCGCGCTCTCCGGCGGCATCGACTCCGCGGTCGTGGGCGCCATCGCCGCGGAGGCCTTCGGCCCGGAAAACGTCACGGGGGTCTCCCTGCCCTCCTCCATCTCCTCGCAGCACTCGCGCGACGACGCCCGCGTGCTCGCGCAAAACCTCGGCATCCGTTTCGAGACCGTGCGCATCTCCGATGTCGTCAACGAGACGGAGAAGGTGCTCTGGCATCTCTTCAGCCAGACCAAACGCGACGTGACCGAGGAGAACATCCAGGCCCGCGTGCGCGGCGTGATCATGATGGCGCTCTCGAACAAGTTTGGCGCGCTGCTTCTCACCACCGGCAACAAGAGCGAGATGGCCGTCGGCTACTGCACGCTCTACGGCGACATGTGCGGCGGCCTCGCCGTGATCAGCGATGTCTTCAAGATGCAGGTCTACGCCTTGGCCCGCTGGATCAACCGCGAGAAGGAAATCATCCCGCTCTCCTCGATCGAGAAGCCGCCGAGCGCCGAGCTGCGCCCCAACCAAAAGGACCAGGACAGCCTCCCGCCCTACGACATGCTCGACGCGATCCTGAAGGGCTACGTCGAGGAAGGCCTGAGCCGCCGCGACCTCATCGCCCAAGGCTTCGCCGAGGCCGTCGTCAACGACGTCGCGCGCAAGGTGGACTTGAATGAGTATAAACGGAAACAGGCCGCGCCTGGCTTGAAGATCACCCCGCTGGCCTTCGGCGTGGGGCGCAGAATTCCCATCGTGCAGAAATACGTGAGCTGAGTTTTTTTGAACCACTAATCCACACTAACACACACTAATGGAGGCGCGATGAACCCGACCGAACTCTATCAACAGGAAGGCTACGACTTCATGTCCGCCGTGTTCGAGGTTCACAACGAGATGGGCGGTGGATTTCTGGAGGAAGTCTATCAGGAGAGCTTGGAATTTGAGCTCAAAGAACGGGCGATTCCCTTCGTTTCAAAACCAAAGCTGCCCATCTTCTACAAAGGCCATCAGCTCAAGAAAACCTATGAGGCCGACTTGATCGTGATCGGCGAGATTATCGTGGAGCTGAAGGCCGTGAAAATGCTCCTGCCCGAGCACGAGGCGCAGCTCATCAATTACCTCAAGGCGACCCGCAAACGTGTAGGCTACCTGATCAACTTCGCGGCCTTCCCTCGTCTGGAATGGAAACGCTTCGTCCTCTGAACCTCGGCATTAGTGTCTGTTAGTGACCATTAGTGGTTCAAAAATGTCTTCCTCCGAACAACTCTTCGCCCGCGCCAAGCAACTCATCCCCGGCGGGGTGAATTCCCCCGTGCGCGCCTTTCGCTCCGTCGGCGGGGCGCCGTTTTTTGTCAAGGCCGCGCGCGGCGCCACGCTCGTCACGGCCGATGACCGCGAGCTGATCGATTTTGTCTGCACGTGGGGGCCGGCCATCCACGGGCACAACCATCCCGCGATCCGCGAGGCCATCGCGGCGGCGCTCGACCGCGGCACGTCGTTCGGCACGCCCAATCCCCTCGAAGTCGAGATGGCCGAGCTGATCGTGAAGTTCGTGCCGTCGATCCAGAAGGTCCGCATGTGCAACAGCGGCACCGAGGCCACGATGTCGGCCATCCGGCTCGCGCGCGGGTTCACGCGGCGCGACAAGATCATCAAGTTCTCCGGCTGCTACCACGGCCACTCCGATTCGCTCCTCATCAAGGCCGGCTCGGGCGCCCTTACGCACGGCCACCCCGACAGCGCGGGCGTGCCGGCGTCGTTTGCACGCGAAACGATTGTCCTGCCGTTCAACGACCGCGCCGCGCTCGACGCCGCCTTCGCCGCCAACCCCGGCGAGATCGCGGGGGTCATCCTCGAGCCGTATTGCGGCAACGTGGGCTTCATCATGCCCGACGCCGGCTACCTCGCCTACCTCCGCGCGATCACGGCGAAGCACGGCACGGTGCTGATCTTCGACGAGGTGATGACCGGCTTCCGCATCGCCAAGGGCGGCGTGCAGGAGCGCGATCACATCACGCCCGACCTTACGTGCCTCGGGAAAATCATCGGCGGCGGCCTGCCCGTCGGCGCGTTTGGCGGCCGGGCCGACATCATGGACCAGCTCGCGCCCCTCGGGCCCGTCTACCAGGCCGGCACCTTGAGCGGAAATCCGCTCGCGATGGCTGCGGGCATCGCCGCGCTCAAGCTGCTCGAGACGGAAGATCCCTACGCGCGCCTCGATGCGCTCGGCCGCCGGCTGCGCGACGCCGTGCTCGGCGCGTGCCAGGCCAAGGGCCTGCCCGTGCAGGTGCCGCAGTGCGGCTCGATGTTCAGCATCTTCTTCACACCCACGCCGGTGCGCGACTACGCGACCGCGCTCACGGGCAACAAGGAGCTTTTCAACCGTTTCTTTCACGCGTGCCTCGACCGCGGGGTCTACTTGGCGCCGAGCGCCTACGAGGCAGGATTTCTGAGCACCGCCCATGACGGAGTTGCCATCGAGCGCGCCTGCGGCATCATGATGGATGCCATCTCCAGTCTCTAACTTTTCCCAAGACGAGCCGTTAGGATGTGGCGGAGCCCAATCATGAAACTCTTCCGACCCACCGCGCTGCTCCTCGTCGTTTTGTTGCGGGCCGGCGGCGGTTTTGCCGCCCAGCCCGTCGACGCCGCGATCATTCCGCTCGACGAGCTCAAGCCCGGCCAGCGCGGCGAGGTCTGGACCGTCTTCCGCGGCTCCGAGCCCGAGCCTTTCGCGGTCGAGGTCACGGGCGTCCTGCGCAACGCCCTCGGCCCCGGCAAGTCGCTCATCGTCTGCCAACTCACCGACGAACGGGTGCAGAAGATGGGCGCGGTCGCCGGCATGAGCGGGAGCCCGCTCTACGTCGAAGGCCGCTTCGCCGGCGCGCTGAGCTACCAGATCCAGCGCTTCGAGACCGTGCGCCACGCCGGCTTCACGCCCGCCGCCGATCTCGACGAGGTGAAGAACCGCGTGGCGGTGGCGCCCGAAGCCGGCAAGTCCGCATCGTCCCTCTCCGGCGTGACGTCGCCCGAGTCGCCCTACCGCGCGCTCCAGCCGGTGTTCTCGCTCGGCGGCCTGAGCCCGGCCGTCGCGGATCTTTTCGCGCCGCAGTTCGCCGCGGTCGGCCTGAATGCCAGCGGCCTCGGCGGCCATACCACCGCCGCCGCGGCTTCGTCGCCGAACGGGCAGCCCTCGGCTGGCAACGCCACTCCCCTCCGCCCCGGCTCGGCCGTCTCGGTCGCGCTCGCCACCGGCGACATCACGCTCGCCGGCACGGGCACCGTTTCGCGCGTCGACGGATCGCGGGTCACGGCCTTCGGCCACCCGATGATGACGCTCGGCGAGGCCGCTCTGCCGATGTGCGCGGCCGACATCCTCACCATTTTGCCCTCGCAGATGCAGTCGGTGAAAATCGCCAACACCGGCGCCGTCATCGGCACCATCACGCAGGACCGCCTCTCCGCCATCTCCGGCACGCTCGGCGCGGGACCCGAAATGATCGGCGTCGAGGTCAAGGTCACCCCGCTCACCGGCGCGCCGCGCACGCTCAAGTTTTCCGTCGTCCGCCACCAACAAATCACGCCCATGATCATGGCCAGCGGCGTCGCCCAGGCCATCCTCGGGTCGAACGACGCCGGTCTCACCAAGGGCTTCCGCCTTTCCAGCAACATCCGCTTCGCCGCGACCGCGCAGCTCGAGTTCCAGACGCTTTACCCCGGCCCGCAGGGTTTCACTCAGGGCCTCAACGAATTCGTGCAGGGCCTCGCCGCCAACCTGCAGAACCCCTACGCGAAGACGTTCCCTGAGCGCGTCACGTTCACCATCGAGCCGCTGGAAACGAATCCGTCCGTCACGCTCGATCTCTTTCAGCTCTCGCGCACGACCGTCGCGCCCGGCCAGATCGTGCAGGCCACGCTCGCGTGGCGCGACTGGCAGGGCGAGGCCCGCCGCGAGATCATCGATCTCACGATCGATCCCAAGTGGGCCGGCCGCCAGCTCGAGGTCATCCTCGCGCCCGGCCGCGCGCTCGATCAACTCACCGGCCGCCCGCGCACCATCGCCGCGGCCGAGCTGCGGAGCTTCGACGCCTACCTCGCCGCGATGCGCGACGACCGCCCGGGCGACGGCGTTTTCATCGCGGTCGTCGAGCGCGCCAGCCTCTTCACGGACCAAACGGTCGCCACCGCCGAGGCGCCCGGCTCGATCGAGCGCATCGCGCGCGGCGCCGACGAGGCACGCTTCCGCCGCCGCGAGGCCGTGCTGCCGCTCTGGGAAAAGCACCTCCAGCCCGGCAAGCTCTTCAACACGATCATCCGCCGCCCGCTGGTGGTGACGGAGTGACCCGCGGCTTTTTTCCACGCATTTTCATTTCACCTGTGATTTTCCGTTCCCTTCTCCTCGCCACGAGCCTTGCCGCCCTCGCGCACGCCGACCCGCTCTCCAAGAAAACCGACATCGACTTTTTCCGTGATGTCCCGAGCCGCAACCTGAAGGGACTCGCCACGCGCTCCGATGGCCGCCTCGTCGCCGGCCCGGTGCTCCGCGATCTCGCCGCGCCGCCCCCGGCCGACATCCTCTGGTGCCTCGAGCCCGCGGGCGATCCCGCGAAGTTCCTCATCGGCACCGGTCCCGACGGCCGCATCGTCGAGGCCACGCTCGCCGCGGATCGGCAGTCGTTCACGACGCGCGAGGTCGTGAAGCTCGACGACCCGCAGGTCTTCGCCCTGCGCCGCCTGCCCGACGGCGCGATCCTCGCCGGCACCTCGCCCAAGGGCGCGCTCCACCTCATCCGCGACGGGGCGTCCGTCGCGCGCGTCGGCCTGCCCGTCGATTCGATCTTCGAACTGCTGCCCCTGGCCGACGGCACCATGCTCGCCGCAACCGGCAACCCCGGGCGCATCTACCGCATCGACCTCGCGAAGTTCGCCGCCGCGGGCCTGAACATGGAGAAGACCGCCGACACCGCCGTGCTCGCCGAGCGCGGCGTCACGCTCTTCGGCGAAATCCGCGACCGCAACGTCCGCCGCCTCGCCGCGCTCGCCGACGGCCGCATCATCGCGGGCTCCGCGCCGCGCGGAAACATCTACGCCTTTGCGCGTCCAGCCGAGGCCGCGGCCAAGGCCGAGCCTGTCATCCTCCAGGAAAACCGCGACGCCGAGGTCACCGATTTTCTCCCCCAACCCGACGGCAGTTTCTACGCAGCGATCGTCTTCACCACCACGAGCAATGAGTCGCGACTCACGCCGCCGCCCGCGCCGCCCGGCGGCGCGGCCCCGCGCGACAACACCCCGCCGCCCGCGCAGCTCGAGCGCTTCGCCGGGCGCAGCGCGCTCGCGTTTTTCCCGGCCAAGGGCTTTCCCGAGACGACGACGACGCGCGCCAGCACGGCGTTCTACCGCCTCGCCCGCCACGGCGACACCCTCGTGATGGCCGGCGGTGAGCAAGGCGAACTTGCCGGCTACGATCTCAAGGCGCGCCTCGGGCTCACGTTTGCCGGCAGCATTTCCTCGCAGCTCAACGGCCTCGCGCCGCTCGGCGACGGGAAGTTCCTCCTCCTCCGCAACAACGCACCCGGCCTCGCCGTGCTCGACCTCGCCACCGCCGGCCCGCGCGAGGCCGAGACCCGCCGCCTCGATCTCGGCGCGCCCGCGCTGCTGGGCGCGCTGCGTTTCAACCGCCTGCGCAACCTCGCCGATTCCGGCATCGCCGTGGAAGTCCGCCTCAGCAACGGCACCGACGAGGTCGAGGGCTGGGGCCCGTGGACGCCGCTCGCCGCCGGTCCGGACTCTGGCTGGCGCGCCGACGATCTCCGCGGCCGCCACGTGAAGCTCCGCCTGAAAATCGCCGCGGCCGACGCCGGCCTCGAGATCGATCGCGCCGCGCTGCACGCGCTCCCGCAGAACCGCCGGCCCGTGCTGCAGGATTTCCGCATCGTGGCGCCCGGCTACAGCCTCATCCCCGCGCGCGAGCCGCAGCCCGAGCCGATCTCCTCGCTCAGCCAGCTCATCTCGCCGGCTCGCGACGAGGAGCGCCGCCGCACGCTGCTCTCCAGCAAGGTCGTGCTGACGCCCGGCTCGCAAATCGTCGTCTGGACGCTCGCTGATCCCGACGGCGACGCCTTGCTCAGCACCTTTTCCATCCGCCGCGAGGGCGAGACCGCGTGGACCGATCTCGTCAACGCCTCGAAGGAAAACTACGCGCAGTTCGACACCAAGAGCCTGCCCGACGGCGT
>JAEUHB010000437.1 GCA_016794665.1 Opitutaceae bacterium | reverse complement strand
CTCCCATGACTTCCTCGCTCACCCCCTGCCCAAACCTCATCGGCGGCGAATGGCAGACGCCGTCGGGCGCCACCACGCCGGTCTTCAATCCCTCCACGGGCGAAGTCATCGCCGAGTGTCCCGCGGGCGGCGCGGCCGAGGTCAATGCCGCCATCGAAGCGGCGTCGGCCGCGTTCCCCGCCTGGCGCGACACGCCGCCGGTCGAGCGGGCCCGCGTGTTTTTCAAATACCGCCAGCTCATTGAGCAAAACTTCGATCTCCTCTGCCGCACCGTCTCGCGCGAGCACGGCAAGACCCACGCCGAGGCGCGCGGCTCCATTTTCCGCGGCCTTGAGAACATCGAATACGCCTGCGGCATCCCCACGCTCCTCTTCGGCGACTCTCTCCGTAACATCGCGCGCGGCGTCGATTGCGACACGATCAACCTGCCGCTCGGGGTCTGCGTCGGCATCACGCCGTTCAACTTCCCCGCGATGGTGCCGCTGTGGATGTTTCCCACCGCGATCGCGTGCGGCAACACGTTCGTGCTGAAGCCGAGCGAGAAAGTGCCGCTGACTGCCATCCTCCTCGGCCAGCTGCTCGAGCAAGCGGGTTGCCCGAAGGGCGTCTTCAACATCGTCCACGGCGGCCGGCCCGCGGTCGATGCGTTGCTGACGCACCCAAAGGTGAAGGCCGTTTCCTTCGTCGGCTCCACGCCCATCGCGAAATACATCTGGGATGTCGGCACGAAGCACGGCAAACGCGTCCAGGCGAACGGCGGTGCCAAAAACTACATCGTCGTCATGCCCGACGCCGACATCGCGAAGACGGTCGAAAACGTCACGACCGCCGCCTTTGGCTGTGCCGGCGAACGTTGCATGGCCGGCTCCACCGCGATCACCGTCGGCGCCGCCGCCGAACGCCTGCTCCCCGATCTCATCAAGGCCGCCAACGCCATCAAGGTCGGCCCCACCGATCGCCCCGCGCAGCCCGACATGGGCCCGGTCATCACCGCCGCGCACCGCGACCGCGTGCTCAGCCTGCTCGCGACTGGAGAAAAGGAAGGCGGGAAACTCATCGCGGACGGCCGCGGCGTGAAAATCGCCGACGCCCCGAAGGGCTTTTACCTCGGCGCGACGATCGTCGACGGCGTCCAGAACAACATGACCCTTGCCCGCGAGGAAGTCTTCGGGCCTGTGCTGAATGTCATGCGCATGGACGACCTCGACGGCGCGATCGAACAGGCGAACAAGTCCGCCTTCGGCAACGGCGCGGCCATCTTCACCAACAACGGCCGCGCCGCGCGCGAGTTCACGATGCGCGTGAAGGCCGGCATGGTCGGCGTCAACGTCGGCGTGCCCGCGACGATGGCGATGTTCCCCTTCACCGGCTGGGACGACTCGTTCTACGGCGATCTCCATATCCAGGGGAAGGAGAGCATCCAGTTCTACACGCAGCAAAAGGTCGTCAGCTCGCGGTGGTTCGGCGGCGACGTGGGCGACGTGTGGAAAAAGTAGCTGGCCCCGCGCGGGGCGGTTGGCGCAGAGTGGGCGATTCATGAGCCGCACCGCTTCCCCCACCGCCCACCCTGCCGAACGCATTCTCCTCGGGCCCGGCCCGAGTCCCGTGCCCCAACGTGTGTTGCACGCCCTCGGCGCGCCCACGCTTGGCCACCTCGACCCGCAATACCTCGCGATCATGGACGAGACCTGCGCGATGCTGCGCGAGGTCTTCCGCACCAAGAACGCGCTCACGTTTCCCGTCAGCGGCACCGGCATGGCCGGCATGGAGTGCTGCGCCGTAAACCTCGTGGAGCCCGGCGACGAGGTGATCGTGTGCGTCAACGGCGTGTTCGGCCTGCGCATGAAGGACGTGATTGAGCGCTGCGGCGCGACCGTCCACGCCATCGAGGCGCCGTGGGGCGAGACGTTTTCAAATGAGCAGATCGCGGCGGCGCTGGAGAAGCACCCAAAGGTGAAGCTCGTCGGCATCGTCCACGCCGAGACGAGCACGGGCGCGCACCAGCCGCTCGAAGGTCTCGCCGATATCGTTCATGCGCGCGGCGCGCTGCTGCTCGTCGATGCGGTCACGAGCCTCGGCGGCCACGAGCTGCGCGTCGACGACTGGGGCATCGACGCGATCTACAGCGGCACGCAAAAGTGCCTGAGCTGCCCGCCCGGCCTCTCGCCCGTGAGCTTCGGCGAGCGTGCGCTGGTGAAGATGGACGCACGGAAGACCAAGGTGCAGTCGTGGTATCTCGATGTCTCGATGCTCCGCAAATACTACACCGGCGGCAGTGGCGGCGGACGCGTCTACCATCACACGGCGCCGATCAACATGACCTACGCGCTCCGCGAGGCGCTGACCATCGTGCTGGAAGAGGGCCTCGAGGCGCGCATCGCGCGCCACACCGCGATGCACCAGCGCCTGCGCACCGGGCTTGCCGCGCTCGGCCTCAGCTACATCCCGAGCCGCTCGCTGCACACCCTGAACTGCATCCGCATCCCTGACGGCGCCAACGACGCTGCGGTGCGCACGCGCCTGCTTACCGACTACGGCATCGAAATCGGCGCGGGCTTGGGCGTGATGGCCGGCAAGGCGTGGCGCATCGGCCTCATGGGCCACGGCTCAACCATGCGAAACGTCGACCTGGTGCTCGCCGCCCTGCGCGCCTGCCTCGCGTGAGGTAGCGGCGCGAGGAGCACAAAAAAAGGGCGCCAGCATCGCTGGCGCCCGAAGTTATATTCCCGCGACCGGGTCAGAACCAAACCGTGCGCTCGGGCACGTAGACCGTGTCGTAGGCCTTGAGGTAGAAGGGCTCGTTGTTCTTTCCGCCGAGCACCGCCTTGAAGTCGATCGGGTAGCTCTCGATCTTGCCATTCTCCTGGCGGATGATGCGGACCTTTTTCTTGTCGGCCTTGGACTCGTCGAAACCGCCGGCCTCCATGATGGCGTCAAACGCCGTGAGCTCGCGGTTCGATTGCACCTTGCCGGGCTTCATGACCGCGCCTGTGACGAAAACGGAGAACTGGGAGGACACCACGGTGACCTTCACTTCCTTTGAGACGATTTGCTTGTCGTAGGCGGCCGCGAGATCCTTCTCGAGTTCCGCCGGGGTCTTGTCGATGGCGGTGATCTCACCGATGAGCTGGAGGTTGATTTTGCCGTCGCGGCGGATCTCCTGCTGGTTGTCGAGGTTGGCGGCACCGGGGAACTGGATCTTGATCACGTCGCCAGAGACGAGCTTCTGGACGCCCGGCGCGACCTTGGTGGTGGGCACGGGCGGCGGAGCCGTCTCGCAGCCGGCGAAGAACAAGGCCAGTCCGGCCACAAGGGCGGCGAACGGCAGGCGGGACAAGCCCGCGCGATTGGAGGCAAACAAGCTGGGGATTCCCGCGATTTTCATCGGAGCATGTCCTATCGGCACACCTACCGTTTCATCAAGCGGAAAGACCGGGGGGGCGGCGCCCGGCCGCCGGCGCCGCGGGCCTAGATCAACCGCCGCAGCGCGGCTGGCTCCGCGTGCGCCACAAGGGCGTAGACATGCCGCGCGTCCGTCCACGCCGCGGCGGAATAGCCGTCCTTGCTTGCGAGCGCCGGGCCGCCGGCACCCGGCGGGATTTTTCCGCGTTCGCCCACATAGAGGTGATACCACGTGCCGTCGCGGTTGAAGCAAAGCTCGAAGACGTCGCGGCCCGCAACCCGCAGCGTGCGGCAGCGGCTCCGGCGCAAGTCCTCCAGGCTGACCGGCATGGTCTGGCCGAAGGGCGCCGTCTGGCTGGCCAGGCGCGCCTGGACCTCGCCCAGCCCCGCGGGAAAACCATCGTGGCGGTCGTGCTCATCCGAGCTGTCCGCCGCGGCAAAGGCCGCAAAGCCGGCGAGCGACTCCTCCGCCGGCACCGCCCAGCGCAGGCCCGCGGCCGCCAGCAACACGACCGCCGCGGCCGCGGCGATCCAGCCCGGCTGCGCCCACCACGCCCGGCGCGGCTGACTCGCGCGCGCCCCGGCGAGGATCGCCTCGCGCAAGCCGGCCGGTGGCGCGAGATCCGCGATCCGCGCGGCGACCGCGCGATCAAACGCCCGCTGGCCCTCGAGCCATCGGCGCAGCTCCGGATCGCGCGCAGCCTGCGCGAGCGCCTCCGCGAACCGCGGGTCGCTGGCATCACGGCCGTCGGGCCGGTAGGCGCTGAGGATGAACTTGGCCTCTTCGTTGTTCATGGGCGGGTGCCGGTCTTCGGAAATTCGATCAGCGCGCCGCCCTGGGCTTTTTCAGCGAGGCGGGCGCGGAGGTGGGACTTGCCGCGCGAAAGGCGCGACATGACGGTGCCAATGGGCACGTTGAGGATCTCGGCAATCTCGGCGTAGGACAGATCCTGCAGGTAGAAAAGCGTGAGCGGCTCGCGGAACACCTCGTCGATTTCCTGCAGGGCCGCGAGCACGAGCTGCGAGTCCATCTTGGCCACGATGTCCACCTCCACGTCGGGCACGTCCTGCTCGCCCGGCGGCAGGTCCTCGATCGCGGAAATGCGTCCCCCGCGGCGGCGCACGCGCAGGAACTCGCGGTAGAGCGTCGTGAAGAGCCACGTCTTCGCCTTGGCCGCATCGCGCAGCGACTCGCCCTTGGTGGCCCAGACGAAAAAGGTCTGCTGCGTGAGATCGCTGGCGTCGGCAGGGTTGCGCGCAAGGCTCAGCGCAAAGCGGTAGAGCCCCGCATAGTGCGCCTCGACCAGATCGGCGAATCCATCTTCGTGCATCGGCGGTGGGAGGCGCAGGGCGACGGATTATTCCCCGAATCCGCGCGGATCAGCCGGGCGTCGCCCGCGCCGCGACCAGCGGGCGGAATGCGCTGCGATAGGCCCAGGCGAGATAAAGCTCCAACCCGAGAATCACCACCGCCATCGCCGTGCCGGACGGTGCCAGGAGCACGTGCACAAGCACGATGTTCACAATCACGGGCGCAAGGACCACGAGGGCGAGCGGCACGAAGCGGTTCATGAGGAGCAGAAGACCCATCGCCACCTCGGTGCCTTTCACGAGTTGAAACAGGAAGCCCGTGTTCATCATCGCCGTGGAAAAATCCACGAGCGCCTTGGGCATCTGGTCCGCCGGGGGCTGCGGGATGAACCACAGAAATCCATTCAGGCCGAAGACGAAGAACACCAGCCCGAGCAGCACGCGGGCGATGACGGGGAAGAATCGAGTGAATGACTTCGGGGCGGAATCGGTGGACATGGGAGGAGGGGGTGGATGGGGGAGAGACGCGGGCGGCTACTTTTTCGCGCCAGCCTCGGCGATCCCCTTCAGGTTGGCGAGACCGACCTCGAACTGGCCGCCAACCATCTTGTCCATGCTCATGAAGAGGCACATGACTTTGCCGACGAAATTGTTCGCGCCATACATATGCCACGTGACCCGCGTGCCGCTGCCCTCGGGCTTGAAGGTGAAGTCCACCGTGCTGGTGCCCTCCATCGGCTCCTTCCAGTCCATGCGCTGGCGCACGAGTTCGCCGGGCTTGCTCTCGATGATGGTGGCGGAGCCGGCGCCCACGTCGCGGTTGCCCTGCCAGCTGCACACGGAGCCAACGCCGGTCGCCGGGCCCGCAAACGTGCTCTTCACGTTGGGATCGAGTTTGATCCACGGATTCCACGCCAGGAACTTCCGGTGGTCGTTCACCTGCTCAAACAGCGCGGACGCCGGCGCCGCGATGACGAGGCTGCGTTGCACGGCATACTGGCTCGGCTGAAACGCCGCGACGATGAGGATGAGGGCGATGACGGCCGCGAGGCCGAGGAGGATTTTCTTGAGCATGGGTGGAGCAGAAAAAACTCAGGCACTGACGATGGCGTTGAATCCGCCAAACAGCATGCGCTTCGGATCGAACGGCATGTTCTTCGGGTCGCACGCCGCGGCGAGGCGCGGGTCCTTCATCACCTTCTTGTTCACCCGGTCGCGGTGGGCCTTCGATTTGTAGACGATGAAAGAGAACGCGACGGTCTCGCCCTTCTTGAGGCGGATGCCCTGGGGAAAGGGCAGGCCGAACGGCACGTTCAGGTCGTCACCGATGCACTCCTTGTAGTCGAGCGCACCGTGGTCGAGCCAGACCCTGCAGCCGATTTTGGCCAGCCGGGCATACTCCTTGATCTTGTTCTTCGGGACGGGAATGACGAAACCATCGATGTATTTTGGCATGGGAATGACTTCTTAGTGGGCGGATCTTGTGTTTTCGAGCAGCAAGCGTGGGCCGAAGGTTCGCCAACGCGCTCCCACGCGTCGCGCGAAGCGATCGAGACTCGCCTGCCAACCCTGCTGCAGCTCGATGGAACGGGTTTGCCCGGGGGCGAATGGCTCTCGCGGCACGACGCCCTGGCCCCGCGGGATGAACTCGCCGACCGCACCGCGACCGCCGAATTCCATCTCAATCAACTGACGAGGGATCCCCCGCTTGTAGGTCCCCAAGAAATCGAAACCGAAGCTGACGTCCGTGGCCTTGATCCGGGAGGAGAACGCACCGCCGGCCCGCAAGTCCGCCGTCGCGGCGGTCGCGTGCCAGTCGTCGGAGGCGGCGGTCCACTGATTGATGTCATCCGGCGCGGTGCATGTGCGCCACCCCTCCTCGCTGGGTGCGGTGACGGTGACTTCGATGGAAATTTTCACGGGTAAATTTTCCTTCTGAACCGCAGCCGGGCGGGTCAGCGGTGCGGGCACCGGACACAGCAAACAACGAACGACGAAGCGCGATTTGGACAGCGCGCGTGTATTTTCAGACCACCATGAAAATCGGAAACTCCCGCCCGTTTCAACGCTTCACTACTCTGTCCGCGCCGGCCAGCGTCATTCGTCGTGGTTGCTGAGGCAGCCTCGTCATCCGCATGAAAACTCCGCCCGCACCCGCACCGGTTCCTTTTCTCCTCCTCTTCCGCAACACGGGGCCCGAGACCCACGCGCACCTCTCGCCCGAAGAGCGCCAGCGGCTCATCATGAACTGGAACGCGTGGTTCGACGGCCTCGTCGCTCAGGGCAAGGCCACCGAGGGCCAGCCGCTCGAGCTGCCCACGCGCGTCGTCTCCGGCCCCAGTGGCGCGCGCGTGGTGGACGGGCCGTTTGCCGAGGCGAAGGAAGCCGTCGGCGGCTACGTGAAGCTCCTCGTCGCCGACCTCGCCGAGGCCACGGCCATCGCGCAACGCCACCCCGGCCTCGCCTACGGCATGGCGATCGAGGTGCGCGAGATGACGGTGCACTGCCACCTCGGGGTGAACACGCGCGGCGTCGGCGGGGAGTGCTGAGGCCCGCCACGCCGTGCCGGAAGATTTCGCCCCGCCGTCGGCCCGGTCGCTGGCTGCGCCGCCCGCGCAGCTCGTCGAGCATTTCTTCCGGCACGAGACCGGCCGGCTCCACGGCGCGCTGCTGCGGCTTGTGGGCACGCACAACTTCGCGCTCGCCGAGGACGTCGCGCAGGAGGCCATGCTCCGCGCCCTCCGCGTTTGGTCGATGGGCGGCGTGCCCGCGAATCCCTCCGCCTGGATCACGCAGGTTGCGATCAACCTCGCGCGCGACGCGCTCCGACACGGCCGCATGGCCGGCGGCAAGGAAGCCGCCCTCGTCACCCACGCCGAGGTCACCGCCCCGCCCGCGCCTAGCGCCGCCGCCGCCCTCGCCCGCGCCCACGAAATCCACGACGACACCCTGCGCCTGCTCTTCGTTTGCTGCCACCCATCGATCGCAGCCGACGCTCAGGTCATCCTCGCGTTGAAAATGCTCTGTGGCTTCGGCACCGGCGAGATCGCGCGTGCATTCCTCACGAGCGAGGCCGCCATCGAGAAGCAACTCACCCGCACCAAGCAGCGTATCGCGGACGCCGGCCTGGCCTTCGATCTGCCCGAAGGCGCCGACCTCGCACCGCGCCTCGACGGCGTGCTCGCCGCGCTTTGCCTGCTCTTCAACGAAGGCTACAAGGCCAGCGCCGGCGACCGCCTCCTCCGCGAGGAACTCTGCGCCGAGGCGATCCGCCTCGCCACGCTCCTCGTCGACCACCCCGCCGGCGATACCCCGCGCAGCCATGCGCTGCTCGCGCTCATGCTGCTCACCGCCGCGCGCTTCCCCACGCGGCTCGACGAGCACGGCGCACTCCTCCGCCTCGACGATCAGGACCGATCCAAGTGGGACGCCAACCTCATCGCCCGCGGCCTCGCCGAACTCTCCGCCGCCGCGCGCGGCGACACGCTCAGCGAATACCACCTGCAAGCCGGCATCGCCGCGCTGCACTGCACCGCGGCCGACAGCGCCTCGACCGACTGGGGCCGCATCGTGCGGCACTACGACGCGCTCCTCGCGCTGAAACCGTCTCCCATCGTCGCGCTCAACCGCGCCGTTGCCGTCGCCAATTGTAGCGGGCCGCAGGCCGGACTCGACGCCTTGGCCGCCCTCGAGCCGCGTGACAAGCTCGAGTCGCACTATCTCCTGCACGCCGTGCTCGGCGAACTCAACTGGCGCCTCCACCGCCACGCCGCCGCGGCCGGAAATTTCCGCCGCGCCCTGCACCTCGCGCAAGTCGGCCCCGAGCAGAGCTACCTCACGCGCATGCTCGAGCGCGCCGATCATGCATCCGCGCGACCGGCGCCGGCCGGCGATTGAGCCGCACCCCAGCGCCACGCGACAACGGATTACTGCGCCCCCGCCAGCACCGCCGCGAGGCGGTCCAGGTTCTGCTCATTGGCCGCGGCGATGAACTCGCGCAACCGCGCCGCCTCGGCCGGATCGTCGAAGAGCATCCGCCACGTCAACTCCGTGCCGCCGTCCGTTTCCGCCAGCGTCATCGCGAGCGAGAAGTCGTGCCCCGGCTGCGAGTGCCGCACCACGATTCGCTCGGGCGCGACGATTTGCAGGAAGCGCTGGTCCATCGCGTAGGCCGCGCCGTCGGGGCCGCGCATGGTGAAGCGCCACGCGCCGCCCGGCCGGAAATCGAACTCGTGAAACTCGTTCGTGAATCCCCGCGGCCCCCACCAGAGCGCGAGCACCGCCGGATCGGAGAACGCCGCGAACACCCGCTCGCGCGGCGCGGCCAGCCCGCGCGCGGACACAATCGCGCAATCGTCCGGAGGCGACGTGCTCACGGCGTGAGCCGCCCGCAGCCACGCGGGCCGGAATTGGCGCGCCAAGTCGTCGATCGTGGGACCGCGGAGGTTGCCGCGACCGTCGCCCCGGGGCCGGCGCACCGCGTCACGGCCTGCATCACGCGTGCGCCGGCGCGGGCTTCGCCTCGTCCTCCAGCGGCTTCACCGGGTCGATCAGAAGCCAGAAGAAGGCGCCGAGGAAATAAATCGCCGAGGAGATCGCGAAGGCCAGCTCCCAGTTTTTCGTGGTGCCGGTCGCGGTGGTGACTGTTGTCGCCGAGAGAATCAGGCCTACCGCCAGCGGCCCGGCCATGCCGCCAAAGTTGCCCATCATGTTCATGCTGCCGGAGACCGTGCCGGCGAATTTGCCACCGATGTCCATGCAGCTGGCCCAGCTCCCGGGCATCGTGAGGTCGTTGCAGAAGCTCGCCATGCCCATCGCGAGCATCGCGAGGAGCGGGTCCTGGATGTAGAACGAGGTCATCAGCAGGCCCGACGCGCCCGCGAATCCGAGGAAGCCAAAGGTGCGCCGCACCTTCACCACGCTCGCGCCGCCCGCAATCAACTTGGTCGCGACCGCGCCGGCAAACAGCGAGCCGAAGCCGCCGAAGAAAAGCGGCACGCCCGCGAGCACGGCCTTCAGGATCGGCTGGATGAGATCGGAGCGGACGTTGCCCTCCATCTGCCCGGCGAGCCAGCGGAGGAAGTCGTTGTTGAGGATCGGGCGGCCGTTGGTGTTCAGGTAGTCGGGCAGCCACGTGACAAAGAAATACCAGCCGTAGCTCAGGCAGAAATACTGGCCCCACAGGAGCCAGATGCTCGGGTGCCTCACGAGCTTGGACCACGGCACATCGCCGTGACCGGTCGCGTTGCTTTCGTTTTCCTTGAGCAACTCAAGCTCGGCGGCATTGACGGACTTGTGGTCGCGCGGATTGTCGCGGAACCAGAGCCAGAAGAAGACCGCCCAGATCACGCCGAGCGCGGCGAAGATTTGGAACGCCGTCCGCCACGTGACGAGCGACATCACCAGCACGACGAGCAGCGGCGTGAACGCCCCGCCCCACCGCGCCCCCATCCACATGAGCGCCTGCGCCCGCGTGCGCTCGTCCTTCGGCAGCCAGATGCTGAAGGCCTTGGTGAGATTCGGGAAGCACCCCGCCTCGCCCGCGCCGAACAGGAAACGCGTGACCCACATCGACATGAAATTCCACGCCCAGCCTGTCGCCGCCGTGAAGAACGACCACCAGAGCACGACGCGCACGAGGACTTTCCGCGCGCCGATCTTGTCGCCGAGCCAGCCGGTCGGGATCTCGAAGAGCGCGTAGGAAAACCCGAAGGCCGCGAAGATCGCGCCCATCTGCGCATCGGTGAACGCAAGGTCCTTCACGATGCCATCCTTGGCCTGGGAGATCGCGACGCGGTCGATGTATTGGATCACCGCGAGGATGATGGCGTAGACGACGACGAAGTAACGCGTGCGGGTGGCGCGGGTCGCGAGGGTGGGGTTGCCGGATAACATGGGGTAAGGAATAAAAGCGGGCCGCCGTCACGCGCTGCGGAGCGGCTCGACGACGGCGGCCATGTCTTTGTCGCCGTGTCCGGCGGCGATTGCACGACGAAAAACCTCCAATGCGGCCTGCGCGGTCGCCAGCTTGCCACCCGCCGCGGCGCGCTCCTGCACGGCATAGCCAAGGTCCTTGGTCATGAGCGAAAGGAAGAAGTGCGGGGTATAGTCAGGCGCCGCCATGCGGGCCGCGACGGTCTTCGCGATCGGGCTGCCAGAGGCGCCGGCGAGCAGGAATTCGAGCGCCTGGGCGCGGTCGAGGCCGCTGCGCTCGACCCAGTCGAGGGCCTCCGCGATCGCGACCACGTGCACACCGCAGACAAAATTGTTCACGAGCTTGATCAGCGCACCGCTGCCGGTGGGGCCGAGGTGAACGATGCTGCGGCTCATGGGCGCGAGGACTGGGCGGGCTTTTTCGAGCGCCGCGGCGTCGCCGCCAACGAGGAAGTTCAACTCGCCACCCGCGGCGGCGAGCTTGCTACCGGTGACGGGCGCGTCGAGGAAGTCGCAGCCGCGCGACTGCGCGGCGGCGGCGAGCTCCTTCACCCAGGTGATCGTCAGCGTGCTGCTGTCGACGAGCACCGCGCCCTTCCTCGCGCCGGCCAGCGCGCCATCGGCGCCAAGCCACATTGCACGCGACGCGGCGTCGTCGGCCACCATGCAAATCACAACGTCCGCGCCCGTCGCCGCCTCGCGGGGCGTGGAGACCGGATGCGCGCCGGCGGCGGCGAGGGCCGCGGACCTGGCCGGGTTGCGGTTGAAGACGGCGACCGGAAAGCCCGCGCCGAGGAGCCGGCGCGCCATGCCGCCACCCATGATGCCGAGGCCAAGAAACGCGATGCGGGGGGTGTTCATCGGGAGCAAGCGTGCGCGGGCGCGGCGCGCGGCGCCACAAAAAGAAAACGCCGCCGGTAGAATTCCGGCGGCGTCGAAATCGCTTCGGCGGTCAGGCGCGCTTACTTCTTGTCGGCCTTCTTGAACTGCTTGTGGCCGGCCTTTTGCGCGTCGCCAAGCTGGGCGCACAGCTTCTCGGCCTCCGCGTTGTTGCCGGCCTTGAGGGCGGCTTCGACCTTCTCCACTTGGCCGATGAACTTCTTCATCTCGGCCTGGTAGTCGGACACGAACTTCTTCTGCGCGGCGGCCGGCTTGTCGGCCTTCATCGCGGGCTCGAGCTTGGCCGAAGCCATGGCGTTTTCCTTGATCGTCGCGAGCTTTGCGAGTGAGTCGGCATTCTTGTAGGAATCCGCGATCTGGCGGCGGAGGGCGCGGAAGGCGCCGCCCATCTTTTCCATTTTCTTGCCGAGCTCGGTTTCGGCTTCGGCGGCGTTGACAAAGGAGCCCGCGGCGAGGGCGCACACGAGACTGGCGATAACAAGACGGATTTTCATTTGTGAGGTGTTGTTTGGGTAATGACCGCCGAAGAGCCAAGCGGACGGCATACCGGGAGGGCAAACCGATTCTGGCACCAAGACGACCCCGTCTTCGACGTCGTCGAAGCGGCTCCTATTCAAGGAAAACCTCGGTTGTCACCGCCCACCTTCGGGGTTGCCCACGGCCCGCGGGCGCGGTCAGCTCACGGCCATGAGCCCCCTTCGCCCCCGGCGCCAGTTCCTCGCCACTGCGGCGGCCGCCGCTGCCACCGCCCTGCTTCCCCGCGCCTTGCGTGCCACGGAAAAGGTCCCGCCCACACGCTGGCCAATTGGCTGTTTCAACCGCCCTTGGACCAAATGGAGCTACGACGAGACCCTCGATGCCATCAAGGCCGCGGGCTACAAGACCACCGGCCTCCTCACCCCGGTGGCGGCCAAGGGCGACGTCTTCACCTCGTCCAACGCCACGCCCGAATACCTCGCCACCCTTAAGCAGAAGATCGCCGCGCGCGGGCTCACCGTGAACATGACCGCGCTGCGCGTAAAGAACGGCGTGCCGCTGGCCGATGCCATCGCCGACACCCGCCAGCAGCTCGCGAACGCGCACACCGTCGGCGTGGAGTTCGCCCTCACGTTCGGCGTCGATCGGCCTGAGCACTACAGTCAGTATTTCAAGGTCATGGCCGACGCCGCGGCGTTTGCGCAGGAGCGCAAGATCAAGCTGGTGCTCAAGCCCCATGGCGGCGGCAGCGGCGCCTCCGACGAGATCCGCAACGCCCTCAAGGCCGTCGGCCACCCCAACTTCAAGGTGTGGTATGACGCCGGCAACATCATCTACTACACCGGCAAGGACCCCATCGCCGAGCTCGCGCCCATCGCCGAGCACGTCACCGGTTTCTGCGCCAAGGACTGCGGCGCGCCCAAGGGCGACGTCATGATCCAATTCGGCACCGGCAAGGTGGATTTCGCGGGCGTCTTCAAAAAACTGAAGTCCGCCGGTTTCAACGGCCCGATCATGGTCGAGTGCTGCATGATCGGCGCGACCGTGCAGGAAACGACGGAAAACGCCCGCGCCAACCGGCTCTTCCTCGAGCAAGTGCTCGCCAGCGTCTGATCCCAAACCTTGTCATTCTGAGCGCCGGGAAGAATCCAGCAGGAGATCCGAAGCCCTCATGCGCTGCGAATGTCCAAGTGGATTCTTCGCTCCGCTCAGAATGACAAACGAGTGCCTGTCTTTTCGCGTGAATAATTTTCGCCTCCTCCCGCTCCTCGCGGCCTCTCTCCTCGCCGGCTGCAGCACCTCGACCACCGAGACGCCGCCGCCCGCCGCGCCCACCGCCGTCGCTCGCCCACCCGCCCCGCGCTCCGCGCCGACACCGCCCGCCGCGCCCGCACTCACCATCTTCCGCGCCGACAAACTCGCTGCCATCGACACCGCGATCGCCGAGGCCATCGCCGCGAAAAAAATCCCCGGCGGCGTGCTCTGGCTCGAGAGCCGCAGCGCCACCTACCGCAAGGCCTACGGCCACCGCTCGCTTTCGCCCTCCGTCGAGGGCACCACCGAGGACACGATCTACGACGCGGCCTCGCTCACCAAGGTCGTCGCCACCACCACCGCCGTCATGCAGCTCGTCGAGCGCCGCCAGCTCGACCTCGATGCGCCCGTCGCGCGCTACCTGCCGGCCTTTGCGCAGCACGGGAAAAACGTCGTCACCGTGCGCCAGCTGATGACGCACATGTCCGGCCTGCGCCCCGGCATTCCGGCTACGCCCGCGTGGACCGGCACGCCCGCCGCCATCGATCGCGCCTGCGCCGAGGAGCTGCGCAGCGTGCCCGGCAGCGCCTTTGTTTACTCCGACATCAATTTCATTTTGCTCGGTGAGCTCGTCCGCCTCGCCAGCGGCCAGCCGCTCGACGCCTATGTCCGCGAAAAAGTCTTCGGGCCGCTCCGCATGACCGACACCGGCTACCTGCCGCCCGCCGCCAAGCTCCCGCGCATCGCCCCCACCGAGCTCGTTGAGGGCAAGATGATCCGCGGCGTGGTGCACGATCCCACCGCGCGCCGCATGGGCGGCGTCGCCGGCCACGCCGGGTTGTTCCTCACTACCGCCGATCTCGCGCGCTTCTGCCGCATGATCCTCAACGGCGGCGAACTCGACGGCGCGCGCATCCTCTCCGCCGCCAGCGTCGCCGAGATGACCCGCGTGCAAAACGACGGCTCCAGCCGCCGCGGCCTCGGCTGGGACATCGACACGTCCTACTCCGGCCCGCGCGGCCGCTGGTTCCCCGCCGGCAAGTCCTTCGGCCACACCGGCTGGACCGGCACCAGCCTCTGGCTCGATCCGGCGTCGCGCACGTTCATCATCTTCTTCAGCAACCGCGTCCATCCCGACGGCAAGGGCGACGCCACCCCCATCCGCCGCGAGATCGCCACGCTCGCCGCCGAGGCGCTCGGCCTCGACACCCGCGCCGCGCTCAACGGCATCGATGTGCTGGTGCGCGAGGACTTCGCGCGCCTGCGCGGCCTGCGCCTCGGCCTCGTCACCAACCAAACCGGCCGCGACCGCCAGGGCCGCGCCACGATCGATCTGCTGCATGGCGCCAAGGACGTGAAGCTCGTCGCGCTCTTCAGCCCCGAGCACGGCATCCGCGGCACCGCCGATGAAAAGGTCGGCGACACCGTCGACGAGCGCACCAAGCTCCCCGTCTATTCGCTCTACGGCGACTCGCCCCGGCGCACCCCCGGCATGTCGCAGGCCGACTACGACATGGCCGTCATCCGCGCCCGTGCGCCCAAGGCCGAGCACCTGCGCGACCTCGATGCGCTCGTGTTCGACATCCAGGACATCGGCGCGCGCTTCTACACCTACTCCGCCACGCTCGGCACCGTGATCGAGGCGTGCGCGCAGGCGAAAAAGAAGCTCATCGTGCTCGACCGCGTGAATCCCATCACTGGCCTGCGTCCCGAGGGCCCGATCCAGACGCGGGCGCCGAGCTT
>JAEUHB010000121.1 GCA_016794665.1 Opitutaceae bacterium | reverse complement strand
CCCGGAGCTTACGCGGGCTCGTGAGGCCCTGAATCGGCGTGAGACCGCGGCCGTGGGCGATATTGAAGGTGACGAGGCGCAGGCGCGGCATTTTCTCCCAGTGTGAGGCGCGCCTTGGGTGTCGCAAAGGGAAAGTCGGGAGTCGGAATGGTGATGTCCGCATAGACAATTGTTCTTGTCCGCTGGGGAAAACGCGCCGAGCCCGCCCTTCATCCACTCCTCCCTTTTGCGCGACGCCGGGCTTTACGCCCGAGGCGCGTCTCGTAGCGTGGGAACACTCCCAGCCGCCCATGCGTTCCCCGCTCCTCGCTCTTACATTCCTCTTCGTTACCTGGCTGCCCCCGATCCAAGGCGCTCAGCCAGCGGCGGCAGCAAAACCACCCGCCCCCAACATCCTCTTCGCCATCGCTGACGACTGGGGCGCGCATGCCGGCGCCTATGGCACGAAGTGGGTGAAGACCCCGAACTTCGATCGCGTCGCGCGCGACGGCCTCCTCTTCAGGAACGCCTACACGCCCAACGCCAAGTGCGCCCCTTCTCGCGCCGCCATCCTCACCGGCCGCAACTCGTGGCAGCTCGAGGAGGCGGCAAACCACATCTGTTTCTTCCCCGCAAAATTCAAGGGTTGGGGCGAGGCGCTCGTTGAGCAGGGCTGGTTCGTCGGCCACACCACCAAGGGCTGGGGTCCAGGTGTCGCCAAGGATGCCGCGGGCAACAACCGCCAAATGACCGGTCGCGCCTTCAATGAGCGCAAGCACACGCCCGCCACCACCGGCATCCTGCCCACGGACTACGCGGCCAACTTCGACGACTTCCTCGCCGCCGCGCCCGCGGGCAAGCCGTGGGCCTTCTGGTATGGCGCCGTCGAGCCGCACCGCGGCTACGAATTCGGCAGTGGAGTCGCCAAGGGCGGCAAGAAACTCAGCGACATCGACCGCGTGCCGGCCTTCTGGCCCGACAATGAGACCGTGCGCCACGACATGCTCGACTACGCCTACGAGGTCGAGCACTTCGACCGCCACCTCGGGCGCATGCTCGCCACGCTCGAGCAACGCGGCCTGCTCGCGAACACCCTCGTCGTCGTCACCAGCGATCACGGCATGCCGTTTCCGCGCGGCAAGGGCAGCGCCTACGAATACTCCAACCATGTGCCGATGGCCGCCATGTGGACGAACGGCATCGCCGCACCCGGCCGCGTAATCGACGACCTGATCAGTTTCGTCGACCTCGCGCCCACGTTCGTCGAGGTCGCGGGACTCGCGTGGGCGCAGACCGGCATGGCGCCGTCGCCGGGCCGCAGCCTCACGGATATTTTCCGCGCCCCGCGCGGGGGCCAGGTCAACCCCGCGCGTGATCACGTGCTCATCGGCATGGAGCGGCACGACATCGGCCGCCCCGGCGATGTCGGCTATCCGATTCGCGGCATCGTCACCCACCGGCGGCTCTACCTGCAGAACTTCGAGCCGTCGCGCTGGCCCGCATGCAATCCCGAAACCGGCTACCTCAACGTCGACGCCAGCCCCACCAAGACCTTTATCCTCGACGCCCGCCGGAAAAATCCCGCCGATCCCTTCTGGCCGCTCAGCTTTGGCAAACGCCCCGCCGAGGAGCTTTACGACCTCGCCGCCGACCGCGACTGCGTGAGGAACCTCGCGGCCAGCACCGCGCACGCCGCCGAGAAAAACGCGCTGCGTGACCGCATGCACGCCGCGCTGAAGGCGCAGGAGGACCCGCGGATGTTTGGCCGCGGCGACGTTTTCGACAAATATCTTCATGCCAATCCGCAGCACGTGAATTTCCACGAGCGCTACATGAAGGGCGAGAAGCTCAACGCCGGCTGGGTGCGCCCGACGGATTTCGAGAAGGCCCCGCTGGATTGAGGCAGGGCGCGAACTGCGCTCCGCGCCTTTATAGCCGCGCTATCGGCGGCGAGCGGAGTCGCCCCCATGCCCGCCCGCCACCCCGTTGACACCCGTTCCGCGCCACCCGTAGCCTCCACCGCCACACCACATGGAATCCCCGGCTTACGTCCTCGAGTTCGAGAAACCGCTGCGCGAGCTCGCCCGCCAGCTCGATGAACTCCGCCAGCGCTCGATCGAGACCAACATCGACGTCGGCGCCGAGACCCACGCGATCGAGAAGAAGATCGAGACCACGCGCCGCGACATCTACTCGCGCCTCACCCCGTGGCAAAAGGTCCAGATCGCGCGCCACCCACGCCGACCCTACGCGCTCGACTACATGCGCCTCATATTCGAGGACTTCCAGGAGCTCCACGGGGACCGCCAGTTCAAGGATGACCAAGCCCTCATCGGGGGCACAGCCTTCTTCAACGGCGAGGCCATCATGATCATCGCGCAACAAAAGGGCCGCGACCCGCGGGAACGCATCGCGCGGAACTTTGGCATGCCGCAGCCCGAGGGCTACCGGAAGGCGCTCCGTCTGATGCGCATGGCCGAGAAATTCCGCCTGCCCGTCATCACCTTCATCGACACGCCCGGCGCCTTTCCCGGCATCGAGTCCGAAGCCCGCCACGTCTCCGAGGCGATCGCTGTCAACCTCCGGGAGATGGCGATGCTCGCCACGCCGTCGATTTCCGTGGTCGTCGGCGAAGGCGGCTCCGGCGGCGCCCTCGGCATCGGCGTCACGGACCGCGTGCTCATTTTTGAGAACAGCTACTACTCCGTCATCTCGCCGGAGGGCTGCGCCGCGATTCTCTGGAAAGACAACGCCGCCGCCCCCCTGGCCGCCGAGGCCTTGAAAGTCAGCGCCGATCATTTGGAGAAACTTGGCGTCGTCGACGAGGTGATCCCGGAACCCTCCGGCGGCGCCCACCACGATCCGTCGCAAGCCGCCGGCGCGCTGAAATACGCGCTGCAAAAGCACCTCAATGACCTGCGGGCGCTCGACACCGAAAAGCTCCTCGCGACGCGCTACGAACGATTCCGCCACCTCGGCGTCTACGAGGAAGCCGGGGCCGTCCGTTCGTGAGGCCAGGCTTGGCGTCTGGGCCCGCCTGATCCAGGCGGACGCAGCCACTTTTTCCACGCGGCGGACGCGCAATCCCGCCCTAAGCGCGCACCGTCACGAGCTCGATGCTGTTCGCGTTTGCACTCGACGCAGCGATTTCGACCAGCGCGGCCGAGATCCGCACATCCCCCGTCGCGACCTCAAATTTCCGCGGCATCCCGTCGAGGAAGCGATCGACCACTGGCCGCACTTCGCGGCCCAGCACGCCGGCATACGGGCCGGTCATGCCCACGTCGCACATGAAGGCCGTGCCCTTGGGCAGCACGCAGGCGTCGGCGGTCGGCACATGCGTGTGCGTGCCGAGCACCGCGGTCACACGCCCGTCGAGGTGCCAGCCGAGCGCGATCTTTTCCGACGTGGCCTCGGCGTGGATCTCCACGACAATCGCGTCGGCCTGCGGCTTGAGCTGCGCGACCATGCGATCCGCGGCGAGGAACGGACACTCGGCTTTCAATCCCATGTAGGTGCGCCCGAGGACGGTGAACACCGCGACGCGAAATCCGCGCTTCTCAATGATCAAGTGGTCCCACCCCGGGTTGGACTTCGGCAGGTTGGCCGGCCGGCAGACGTGCTCGATTTCGGTGATCTCGTTTTCCCAGCCGCGCTGGTCCCACACGTGGTCGCCCAGCGTGATGGCGTCGACGCCGCAGCCGAGGATGGACTTGGCGAGCGAGGCGGTGATGCCGGAGCCGGCGGCGGCGTTCTCGCCGTTGGCGATCACAAAGTCGATCTCCCGCTCGCGGCGCAGGCCCGGGAGCTTGGTGGCGAGAATGTCGCGGCCGGGCCGGCCCACGATGTCGCCGATGAATAGGAGCTTGAGCATCGCGCCACCGTGGGCGGGGCGGCGGGGTCAGCCAGCCTAAACTTGCCCCGCGCGGCCGCGCAGCCGGAGCTTGCCTCCCCTCCCCCGCATGGTCTTTGTTCAGGGCGATTTTTGCCCGACTTTCCGTCATGAAGAAAAACACCACCTCACCCGCCGCGTTTCCCAAGGCCGAGATCGGCCGCGAAATGAAGGGCTCCGACTGCGTCGTCGAGTGCCTGATCCGCGAGGGTGTCGATGTCATCTTCGCCTATCCCGGCGGCGCCTCGCAGGAACTCCACCAGTCCCTCGCCCGCACCGACAAGATCCGCACCATCCTCCCGCGCCACGAGCAGGGCGGTTCGTTCGCCGCGGAAGCCTACTCGCGCGTCACCGGCAAGGTCGGCGTGTGCATGGCCACCAGCGGCCCCGGCGCGACCAATCTCGTCTCCGCGATCGCCGATGCGTTCATGGACTCCGTGCCGATGGTCGCGATCACGGGCCAGGTATTCTCAAAATACATCGGCAAGATGGCGTTTCAGGAGACCGACTTCTACGGCATGACCCTGCCGATCGTGAAGCACTCCTACCTCGTGATGGATGCCAACGATCTGCCACGCATCTTCAAGGAGGCGTTCTACCTCGCGCGCAGCGGCCGCCCGGGCCCCGTCATCATCGACATCCCGAAGGACGTTCAGCAGAAAAAATTCCAGCCCGTCTATCCCGCGACCGTCGAGTTCCGCAGCAGCTACGCGACGGCGACCTTTCACGCGCCCGACGAGCAACTGAAGCAAGTGCTCGCGCTCATCGCCGAGGCCAAGCGCCCCGTGCTCTACGCCGGCGGCGGCATCATCTCCGCCGAGGCGCACAAGGAACTGAAGGCCTTCGCGGAAAAGACCAACGTCCCCGTCGCGACCACGCTGATGGGCGTCGGCGGTTTCCCCGAGACGCACCCGCTCTCGATGCAGTGGTTCGGCATGCACGGCTCCGCCTATGGCAACTGGGCCGTTGACCAATGCGACCTGCTGATCGCCGTCGGCGCTCGCTTCGACGACCGCATCACGGGCGACACGAGCAAATTCGCGACGCAGGCCAAGATCGTCCACATCGACATCGACGCCTCCGAGCACAACAAGAACAAGCGCGCGCTGCTCCCCATCGTGAGCGACGTGAAACACGCGCTCGGCCGCCTCAACGAGCTCGCCAAGGCCGCGAAATTCTCCCCGCCCGACACCAAGGCCTGGCACGCGCAGATTGCGGCGTGGAAGAAGGAGCACCCGTTCCGCTACGACGAGAGCAAGCACATCGTCCCGCAGGAAGCGGTGAAAGTCCTCTACGAGCTCACCAAGGGCGACGCGATCATCACCACCGGCGTCGGCCAGCACCAGATGTGGGCCGCGCAGTTCTACCGCTTCGACGAGCCGCGCCGCTACATCAGCTCGCTCGGCCTTGGCGCGATGGGCTTCGGCTATCCCGCGGCGCTCGGCGCCAAGGTCGCGCGGCCCGACAAGCAGGTCATCGACATCGATGGCGACGGCTCGTTCGTGATGAACATCCAGGAACTGGCGACCGCCAAGATCGAGAACATCGCCGCGAAGGCGATGATCCTGAACAACCAGCACCTTGGCATGGTCGTGCAATGGGAAGACCGCTTCTACGGCAGCGTCCGCGGCAACACGATCCTCGGCGACCAGGGCAACGTCGGCAGCCCCGACAACCTCGCCGGCCTTTATCCTGACTTCGTAAAAATCGCCGAGGGCTTCGGTGTGAAGGGCCGCCGCGTGCACAAGAAGAGCGAGCTGCGCGCCGCCATCCAGGAGATGCTGGATTGCGACGGCCCGTTCGTCCTCGACATCATCGTTCCCTACACCGAGCACGTGCTGCCGATGATCCCGGCCGGCAAGACGGTGAAGGACATGCTGCTGAAATGATGTTCCGCGCTAAGACCTACCGCGTCGTTACGCCGCGGTGAGCCGACCACCACCGACGGCACAATAAACACACCCATGCGAGCAGGCCTCTCTCTCCTACTCGCATTGGCAGCGGTCACCTGCTCAGCGCAAATTCTCACGACCGGACCGTTTGCCGGATTCGACTTGGCCAAGGCTGACAAGGACTTGGCTCGAGCAGTTCGCGAAGCGAGCGAGGATTTTGAGCGAGTGCTGACCGGATTGGCGCCACTGCATGCGGTCCTCCAACGGCCAGTCCATGGTCTCGACGATCCCCGTCGCGAAGTGATGCGCTCCTTCAAAGGGCATCGCTACCATCTCGCCGTTGTGAAGTGGCCGCTTCGAATTGGGGAAACGGAGGGCCTGTTGTTTGGTCCGCAGATTAATTTCGTGGAGTTGGATTTCGGGACAAATCTCGTTCCGATTCCAGCCAACCAACGATTCTATACCCGGGACGCACTCGCGAAACTGCTCAAAGGCGAACCGTGGTGGACCATGATTCCAACACGTCAAGATCCGCGACCGGCACCCCAGAAGTAACGCTGGCGCGAAGCGTGGTGCCTTGTCCGTGATCAAAAAACGGCGCCACCCGCGAGGGATGGCGCCGTTGAAAATACGACGATTCAGGGTCGGCCGGGGGCTCAGCCCTTGCCCTTCGGCAGCGGCACGGACTGGATCGTCTTGATGATCCGGCCGGCAACCAGATACGGGTCTGCGGCGGAGTTCGGACGACGGTCCTCGAGGTAGCCCTTGTAGCCGTTGTTCACGAAGCTGTGGGGCACGCGGATCGACGCGCCGCGGTCGGCTACACCGTAGCTGAACTTGTCAATCGACTGCGTCTCGTGGAGGCCGGTCAGGCGGAGGTGGTTCTCCGGGCCGTAGACGGCGATGTGCTCGCTGCAATTCTTGCTGAAGGCTTCCATGAGTTTCTCGAAATAGGCCTTTCCGCCCACCTCGCGCATGTGTTTCGTCGAGAAGTTCGAGTGCATGCCGGAGCCGTTCCAGTCGAGCGGCGAGTTAAAGGGCCCGAGGATCGGCTTGCAGCGCCACTCGATGTCGATCTCATACTTTTCGCAGAGACGCGCCATGATGTAGCGGGCGACCCACATCTGGTCGGCGGCATTCTTCGAGCCCTTGCCGAAGATCTGGAACTCCCACTGGCCCTTGGCGACCTCGGCATTGATGCCCTCGATGTTGATGCCGGCGTCGAGGCAGATGTCGATGTGCTGCTCGACAATCTCGCGGGCGACCGAGCCGACGTTCTTGTAGCCGACGCCGGTGTAATACGGGCCCTGCGGCGAGGGATAGCCGCCCTCGGGGAAGCCGAGCGGTCGACCATTCTGGTAGAAAAAGTATTCCTGCTCGAAGCCGAACCAAGTGTCCGGATCATCCGGGATGGTGGCGCGGGAGTTGGAGGGGCTGGGCACGCCGGTGTGCTGGTAGCACTCGCACATCACGAGCACGCCGTTCTTGCGCGTCGAGTCGGGATAGGCGGCGACCGGCTTCAGCACGATGTCCGAGCTCTTGCCCTCGGCCTGCTGCGTCGAGCTGCCATCAAAGCCCCAGTTGGGCAGTTCCTCGAGCTTCGGGAACTTGGCGAATTCCTTGATCTGCGTCTTGCTGCGCAAATTGGCCAGCGGCGTGTAGCCGTCGAGCCAGATGTATTCCAGTTTGTATTTGGCCATGGTGAGGTGCTGTCGAAGCAGGGTTTTTTGGGATGGGAACGGAGTGAACGTGGATGACTTTTTCGACCGGGAAACGGACGCGAAAATCAAAGCATCGAAAAAGCAGCTCATGTGCCAGAGGCAACCAGAAGTTTCGTTCATGACAGGTTTCCATGCGGCGACGAATCCTGTGGCTTGGCGCGTCGGGCTGGGCGGGCTGGTGGCGCCCGCACGCCGCGCTTGCCAGACCGCGCGGCTCCCCGGACGTTCGGGTTCCAGCCATGCACGAGATCAAGGACACCGCCCGCGCCACCGTGCGCATCGGCTTCGACGGGCGCGTGCACAAGACCTTCCGCGGCCACCTCGCCCGCGAGCGCTTCAGCCACGAGGTGCGGGTGCTGCGGCTCCTCCAGGAACGCGGCTGCTCGTTTGTGCCGCACGTGCTCGAAGCCGACGAGGCCAAGCTGCTGCTCGTGACCACCAACTGCGGCGGCCGCGTCGACCACCTGCCGCCGGAACGCCAGCGCGAGATTTTCGCGGAGCTCGAGCAGTTCGGCGTGCGCCATGAGGACCGCGAGCTGCGCAACATCACCTACCGCATCGCCGACGGGCGCTTCTGCGTGATCGACTTTGAGTTCGCCACGATCCTCGACGACGGCACCGGCCGCGCCGTGACGCTGAAACCTTCCGCCGCGCAATGACGAGCCTGCCCTCAACCGCGCCCGACGTGCATTGGTCGGGCCTCACCCACCCCGGCCGCGTGCGGCCCAACAACGAGGACGCATTCCTCGCGCTTGCGCTCGACGCCCGCGAGGCTCGCCTCCTCGGCAAAATCGGCGCCGCCGCGCTCGGCGCACAGGAGTTTGTCTTCGCGGTCAGCGACGGGATGGGCGGCGCAAAGTCGGGCGAGTTCGCCAGCCGCATCGCGGTCGACCGAATCACGCGCCTCCTGCCCGCGGCGCTGCGGCGGCGCACGCTCGACTGCGCGGAGGTGCTCGGCGAACTCATCGCGGCGATTCACCGCGATCTGCTGCAGCTCGGCTTCTCCTACGAGGAATGCGCCGGCATGGGCGCGACCCTCACGCTCGCATGGCTCCGCTCGGATCGGCTGCATTTCGCGCACGTGGGCGACAGCCGCCTCTACCATCTGCCTTCCGGCGGGGCCCTCGCGCAGCTCTCCCACGATCACAGCCACGTCGGGTGGCTGCGGCGCCAGGGTCAGCTCAACGAACGCGAGGCGCGCTCGCACCCGCAGCGCAATGCCCTCACGCAGGCCCTCGGGGCCGGCAACCAGTTCGTGCATCCGCAGGTCGGCGACGTTGCGCACCACGCCGGCGATCGCTTCCTGATTTGCTCGGATGGATTGATCGACGGCCTTTGGGATCGGCGCATCGAGGAGATGCTTCGCGCACCGGAAGAGCCGGAAATCACCGACAGCCGCGCCAAATTGCTGGTCGACGCCGGCGTCGCCGAATCCGGGCGCGACAACGTCACCGCCGTCGTCTTCGAGCTCGCCGCCCCCGCGCCGTGAGCACCCTGCTTTTCGTCTACGGCACGCTGAAGCGCGGCTGCTCGAACCACGCGCAGATGGCTGGGCAGACGTTTGTGGGCCTCGCCCGCACCACGCCCGGCTTCTATCTCTACGAACTCGGAGGTTATCCCGGGCTCGTCGCCGACGCCACGGACCGGGACGGCGTGACGGGCGAGGTCTGGTCGGTCGATGCCGCGGCGCTGCAGCGGCTTGATGCGTTTGAAGGCGTGGCGGAGGGGCTTTATCGTCGCGAACCCGTGGCGCTGCTCGATCCTTTCTCAGGAAAAATGATCGACGCCTACCTCTTCGCTCAATCGATCGCCGGTCGAAGACGACTTGGCGCGGTGTGGAGCGAATGAGCCGCTGACCGAGTCGTTACCTGCCGTCGCTTGTGTGACGGGACCCAAGCGGCCTGATGAACCCTCAGCCATGAGCCGACGACGTCTCGCCATCCTCGCCCTTGTTTTCGTGCCTCCGGCCCTCGCCGCGACGGTCACGCTGCGTCCGGCCAAGGACGCCACGATCTACAGCCCGGTCGGCGGCGCGAGCGCGCCGGGCGACGCCAACCTCGCAAACGGCAAGAGCGACTACCTGTTTGCGGGGCGCAACGGCGAGAGCCGCGCGCTGCGCAGCCTGATCGCTTTTGACCTCACCGGCCAAATCCCGCCGGGCGCGACGATCACGTCGGCCACGCTCCGCCTGCCCGTCAACACGCCGCACACCGACTACACGACTACGTTGCGAGCCCACCGGATTAACGCCGACTGGAGCGAGGGCACGGTGGCCGCGGGTTCTGGCGGTGGCTCGGGCGCGTCGGCCACCCCCGGCAGCGTCACCTGGTTGGCGCGCAGCCTCGGAACCGCGACCTGGACGACACGCGGCGGCGACTTCGCCGCCGCACCGAGCGCGTCGCAACTGGTCGCGAGCACGGCGCCGCTCGCCACCATCACTTCGCCGGGTCTCGCCGGCGACGTGCAGGCGTGGCTCGCAAACCCCGCGGCGAATTTCGGCTGGATGCTCATCGCCGCCGATGAATCCGCCCCGGCCGTGCGCTTCGGATCGCGCGAGGCCGTCGCGGCCCCCACGCTGGTCGTCGAGTTCGAATCCCCGGGCGAGCCGCCGCCGTCTGGTGGCGCGGCCCGGCTCGCCAACCTCTCCGTCCGCACGGCCCTCGATTCCGGGCAGACGCTCATCGTGGGATTTGCCGTCGCCGGCGGCGGCACGCGCGATCTGCTCGTGCGTGGCGTCGGGCCGGCGTTGGCCGCCTTCGGCCTCGCGGGCTCGATGGCCGATCCTCGTCTGGAACTGTATCGCGACACCACCCTCGTCGCACAAAACGACGACTGGGGCGGCGGCGCGGGGCTGAGCAATGCCTTCGCTGGCGTCGGCGCGTTTGCATTCCCCGCCGGTAGCCGCGACGCGGCCCTGCTCCAGCCGACCGATGGCGCGCGCTCCGTGCAGCTCAAGGGCACGGGCGCGGGCGTGGTCCTGCTCGAACTTTACGACACCGGCGGCGCGGGCACCGCACGCCTTTTCAACGTCTCCGCCCGCAATCGCGTCGGCACCGGCGACAATGTGCTGATCTGCGGATTCGTCGTTTCCGGCAACGGGAGCCGCAACCTGCTGGTGCGCGCCGTCGGGCCCACCCTCGCGGCCTTCGGCGTCACCGGCCTCCTCGCGGATCCGCGCATCGACGTATTTCGCGCCGGCACCGGGGCGTCCATCGCCGGCAACGACAACTGGGCCGGAACGCTCGCGCCCGCGTTCGCGACGGTCGGGGCGTTCGCCCTCGCCGAGGGCAGCCGCGACGCCGCGCTCATCACCGGGCTCACCGCCGGATCCTACACCGTGCAGGTCTCCGGCGTCGCCGGAGGGACAGGCGAAGCGCTGGTCGAAATCTACGAACTCCCGTAGCCGGTCACGCCTTGAGCGCCTTGCGCGGTATCCGCTTCACGGCCACGAAGCGGGCGCGAAACAAGTCCTCGAGCACCTCACGCACATCGACCGGCAGGCGCTGCACCAATTCATCCAGCGCGGGCAGTGCGCCGGCTTCGGCCGGCTCCGGTTCGTCCGGGGCCGGCGCGTTTGCCACCACCGCCTCGCCACGATCGCGCGCCTCCGCGCGAAAGGCCGACTCCGCCGCCTCGTCTACCCACAGCGGCGCCATGCCCTCCACCAGCGGCACCGACTCCGGCTCCGCCGCCGGTGTCCCCTCGGTCACATGGTCCCTCGGCGCCGACGCAGCGCCAGCTTCCTCGCGCCCCGCGCCTGCCACCGCGTGCCCGGCCGTCAACCGTGCCTCCAGCCGATCAATCAGCCCTTTTTTTTTTCGTCGGCGGGGGGCGCCTCATCGGCGAGCGCCGTGAGTTCCTTGATCAACGAGTCAATCGCGCGGGCGCGGCTGGCTTCGACGGCCTTCAGCAGCGTTACCTCGAAATTGATTTTCTCGGCGAGCCCGAGCTTCACGCTGCCCTCCCCCTCACGCAGGCCGTCCAGCATGCGGGTGAGCTGCTCGGTGGTCATCGGGGTCCCGAGGCGATCGCTCTTGCCGCCCTGCGCGATCGCGTCGAGCAAGGCGGTGCGCACCAGCGCCTGCACATCCACGAGCAGGCGCACCAGATCACGGCCGGCCGCGTCGCACTCATCCACCAGCGCGACGATTTGCCGGTGATCGCCGGCGGCGAGCGCGGCGGCGAGCGCGACGATCTTTTCGGCGGCGACGAGACCGTAGACATCCAGCACATCGGGCTCCGAAATCTCGGCGCCGCAGAAGGAGATCATCTGATCGAAGATCGACTGCGCGTCGCGCATGCCGCCGTCCGCAAGGCGCGCGATGCACGCCAGCGCCGCGTCGCTCACCTTGATTTTTTCCGCGACCGCAATCGCCTTGAGCCGCTCGACGATGAGCTCGGGCGGGATGGGCTTGAGATCGAACCGCTGGCAGCGCGACACGATCGTCGGCAGCACTTTCTGCGGATCGGTCGTGGCGAAGACGAACTTCACGTGGGCGGGCGGCTCCTCGAGGGTCTTCAGCAGCGCGTTGAACGCCGCCGCCGAGAGCATGTGCACCTCGTCGATGATGTAGATCTTGAATTTCCCCTGCGCCGGCGCGTAGCGCACGGTCTCGCGAAGATCGCGCACCTGGTCGACGCCGTTGTTCGAAGCGCCATCGATCTCGATCACGTCAAGATGGGAGCCCTCGGCGATGGAGACGCAGGCGGGGTCGTTGACGTCAAAATCGGCCTTGGGGCCGCCCGTGCAATTGAGGGCCTTGGCAAAGATGCGCGCGGTCGAGGTCTTTCCCGTGCCCCGCGGGCCCACGAAGAGATACGCATGCGCGATGCGGCCGCGCGTGATGGCGTTGCGCAGCGTGCGCATCACATGGTCTTGGCCGACGACATCGTCGAAGGTCTGGGGACGCCACTTGCGCGCGATGACTTGGTAGGTCGAGGACAAGACTGAAGGTTGAAAGGTGAAAGTCGGGGGACGACCAGTCCGAACTGGCCCCGGGCGCGGACTAGCCAGCTGCGTCGCTTTCAACTTTCAACCTTCAACTTTCAACCGCCTCAACCCCCGCGACAAAAAAAGTGGCCAGGCACTCCACGGCACTAGGAGAACGTCGTTGCCGTTGCTACCTTCCGGTCCTGGCGGAGTTCACGCGTCTGCCCATGCATGGCGCCTGGCCGGCGGGAACCATGCGCTACGAACCGGGCAGCGCAACTGCCAATTTCAGCTTTCCCTAGGGCGCTCGTGGGCGCTACTGCGCGCCCTGTTTCGGCGCCTTCGTCTTCGGGCGGACGGGCGCAGGCTCGCCTTCGGGACGATTGGCGCCCTCAGCCGCCTGCTCGGCGGCGCGCTTCAATCGCTCCTTGCGCACGCGTTCCTGCATCTGCACGCGCATCTTCTCAAGCTCAGTGCGCTGTTCGGGCGTCAGCGCCGCCGCGACGTCTTCATACATCCGCTCGCTCACGCGCACGGTATCGGCGAAATTCTCCTGTCGCATGCGCTGCAAGTCGTCGCCAGCGCGGGCGATCACCGGCCTGACGCGCTCGAGTTGCTCGGGCGTGAGGCCGAGCCGCCGCGTAAACTGCTGCAAGAGCTGCGGCGTGATCGCGCCGAGGGCAAACTGGATGCCGGGGAGGTTCTTCTTCGCGACAACAATCGGCGGTGCGGGCGCGACCGCACCTCTGGATTCGGCCGGCTGCTGCCGCGCTACCTGAGCCTGCCGCCGCGCGGCAACTCCCAAGGTGAACACCCCGCCAAAGACCGCCCCGGCCACAAAGACGGCGAGGAACGCGATGACGACTTTCCAGGGCTTTTCCACGGGATCAGTCGGCCGTGAGGTCGAGGACAATGCTCACCGCGTCGTCGCTGTGCACCAAATCGATTTCCTCCGCGGCCTGCGCGACGGCGGCGGGCGCGGCGAGTTCCTGGTAGTTCAGCGCCACGCTCACCACGGCGAGCAAGGCTGCGAGGCCCATCGCCCGGAGGGAGAACCGCTCGAACAGCGAGGCGACGCGAAACTCCTGCGCCAGCGCGAGGGCGGCCACGCGGGTCGCGAAGCCAAAGGGCGCGGAGGCATCGCGCTCATCGCGCACCATGCGCGCCGCGGAGGTGAGTCGCGCCCAAGGGTGGCGCGGGTCGTTGGGGTTCGGGCTCATGAGCGTTCCTTTTTTTGTAGTTCCTGAAACAGCTTCTGCAACTTCCGTCTCGCGCGAAAGGCGCGGACCTTGATGAGGGATTGGTTCCAGCCGGTCTGCTCCGCAATCTCGGCGATGGACTTCTGCTCGAGGTCCAGCAGGCGGAGGACGAGCTGGTCGTCCGGCTTCAGCTGGGCGAGGAGTTTGTGGACGAGTTCATGCGACGCCATGGCGTCATTCGCCGCGACCTCGTTTTCGTTGGTCATCACGGCGTCGAGGACGTTGGCCTCGTTTTCGGAAAGGTCCGCCCAGCGGAACTCCGGACGGCGTTTCTGCGCCCGCAGGTGGTCGATGCAGGTTGTGACCGCGATGCGCGACACCCAGTGCGGGAATGGGACGGCCCCTTGGTATTGTGCCAGGCGCGAGAACATCTTCATGAACACTTCCTGCGCGAGATCCTCCTCGGCGACGCGACGGGGCAGGTGCGAGCGGACGATGCGAATGACCAGCGGGTAAAGGTGGTCGACCAGCTCGCGTGCAGCATCCTGATCGCGCTGGCGCACCCGTTCGAGGCAGCCAGCCAGATCGAGCGGCGGGGCTGCTTCGTCAGGCATGGGCGAATGGATGCGAAGACATGCACGACAAGCAAGACGACGGTTGCACGGCCCGGTTACGACCGAGACTCATGGGGAAGCGGCCCTTGACTTTCTCATGCCGGTGCCGATACCTCCCCACCCGAATGCGAATTTCGCCGCAGGCCCTTCGACTTACGAACGCGCACGACCTTTAGGGACGCCGCCTAGCGGCCGGTCGTGCGTTTGGCCTGAATGACTCCGTTGTCCGCCTTGTCGCGGGATGACGTTTCGCCTGCTCGCATTTCCCCGTCCGTGTTGTTCAACCTTTCCGTTCGTTCGTCATGCAATCCGCTCCCGTCACGAAATACCGGCCCTTCCCGCCGGTCGCCTTGCCCCAACGCCAGTGGCCCACCCGCACGCTCACGCGCCCGCCCATCTGGTGCAGCGTCGATCTCCGCGATGGCAACCAGGCCCTCGCCCAGCCCATGAGCGTCGAGGAGAAGCTCGAGTATTTCGAGATGCTGGTGAAGATCGGCTTCAAGGAAATCGAGGTCGGCTTCCCGTCGGCCTCGCAGATCGAGTTCGATTTCTGCCGCCGGCTCATCGAGGAGAACCGCATCCCGGATGACGTCGCCATCCAGATTCTCTGCCAGTGCCGCGAGGAGCTGATCACGCGCAGCATCGATGCGCTCCGCGGCGCGAAGAACGCCATCTTCCATCTCTACAACTCCACGTCGCCCGCGCAGCGGAAGCACGTGTTCAACGCCACGCGCGACCAAATCAAGGGCATCGCCGTGCAGGGCACGAAATGGGTGAAACAGTATTCCGCCCCGCTCGTTGCGGCGGGCACACGCATGCGCTTCGAGTATTCCCCCGAGAGCTTTTGCAGCACGGAGCTCGATTTCGCGTTGGAGATTTGCGAGGCCGTAACCGACGTCTGGCAGCCGACGGTCGACAACAAGATCATCCTCAATCTTCCCGCCACGGTCGAATACGCCACACCCAACGTCCACGCCGACCAGATCGAGTGGATGTGCAACCACCTCACGCGCCGCGACCGCACGATCATCTCGCTGCACACGCACAACGATCGCGGCACGGGCATCGCCGCGACGGAGCTCGCGATGCTCGCCGGCGCCGACCGCGTCGAGGGCACGCTCTTTGGCAACGGCGAGCGCACCGGCAACCTCGATGTCGTGACCGTCGCCCTGAACCTCTACACGCAGGGCGTCCATCCCGGCCTCGACCTCTCCGATATCAACGCCATCCGCGAAGTCTACGAGCGCACCACGCGCCTCGAGGTCCCCGCCCGTGCGCCCTACGCCGGCGAGCTGACGTTCACCGCCTTTAGCGGCTCGCACCAGGACGCGATCAAGAAATCGTGGGCCGCGCAAAAACCCAACGAGCCGTGGGACGTCCTCTACATTCCCATCGATCCCGCCGACATCGGCCGCAGCTACAAGGCGATCATCCGCATCAACTCGCAGTCTGGCAAAGGCGGCGTCGCCTATGTGCTCGAGCAGGAATACGGCTTCACCTTGCCGAAGCTCATGCACAAGGAAATCGGCAAGATCATCAACGATGTCGCGGACCAGAAGGGCACCGAGCTCACGCCCCGTCAGATTCACAACGTGTTTCAGAAAGAGTATCTGAAGCGCACCGCGCCGCTGGCGCTCACGCAGTTCAAGACCGTCGAGTCCAGGAAGCTCGTGAAATGCGAGGCCACTCTCGCCTTCCGCGGCAAGCGCCTGAAAATTGCCGGCGCCGGCAACGGCCCGATTGACGCCTTCGTGCGCGGACTCGCCGCCACATCGCTGCCCAAGGTCGAGATCCTCTCCTACGCCGAGCACTCGCTCGGAAAGGGCGCGCAGGCCAAGGCCGTGAGCTACATCCAGGCAAAGGTCGCCAACACGCACACACTCTACGGCGCCGGCATCGACACCAACATCGAGCTCGCGTCGATCAAGGCCATCGTGAGCGCGCTCAACCGCGCGCTGGCGAAAAAGTGAGTAATGGCTGAGGCGTCACGCCTCAGTCCGAGCTCGTAGTCCCGGCTTCAGCCGGAAGGTTTTCAGATTCCGGCTGAAGCCGGGGCTACGAACTGCCGCTTGCCCTCGTCCGGGCATGGTCGCATGAATCGCGGCCATGCCCCGCCTGCTCCCCCTCGTCGCGCTCGCGTTCGCCGCCACGTCCACTGCCTCCGCCTCCGACACCCGCGCCGCCTTCCTGAAGCTCCTCGACCGGCCCCGCGTGCCACTCGCGGCAGAGGTCTCCGCGCCCGTCGCCAAAAATGATCTCGCCGAGATTGCGTTTTCCTTCTCCGCCGACGCGACCAACCGCGTGCCCGGTCTGCTCGTGAAGACAACTGCCTCCTCCGGCCGCCGCCCCACCGTAATCGTGATCCACGGCACGGGCGGCAACAAGGAGGGCCAGCGCACGCTGATGTCCGAGCTCGCGCGCGACGGCTTCGTCGCCGTCGCGATTGACGGACGCCACCACGGCGCGCGCGCCGCGAGCGGCAAGGACGCCAAGTCCAAGGACTATGTCGCCGCCATCGGCCGCCGATTCACGACAGGCCGCGAGCTGCCGTTTTTCTACGACACCGTCTGGGACGTCATGCGGCTCATCGACTACCTCGAGACGCGCGACGACATCGACGCCCGGCGCATGGGGGCCATCGGCTTCTCCAAGGGCGGCATCGAGCTCTACCTCGCCGCCGCCGTCGACCCGCGCATCGCGGTCGCGGTGCCATGCATCGGCGTGCAGAGTTTCCGCTGGGCGACGGAAAACAACTCCTGGCAATCGCGCATCGGCACCGTGCAAGCCGCCTTCGACGCCGCGGCGAAGCAAAGCGGCGTCACCCAGCCCGACGGCGCGTTCGTCCACGCGTTCTACGCGCGCGTTGCGCCCGGCCTCGACCGCGAGTTCGACGGCCCCGCGATGCTCCCGCTCATCGCGCCGCGCCCTCTCCTCGCCATCAACGGCGAGATCGATCCACGCACGCCGATGCCCGGCCTCCAGCTCTGCGCCGACGCGGCGCGCGCTGCGTATCGCGCCGCCGGTGCCGAGGAGAAATTTGTCCTCCGCATCCAGCCCAACACGGCGCACAAAGTGAACCCCGACTCCCTCGTCGCCGCCCGCGCGTGGTTCAAGCGCTGGCTCAACCCGTGATCGCTGCGCTCGCTTGAAATTTGCACGCTGCTTCAGCCCTCACAGAGAAACTCCCAAGCCTTGACCACGGATCACACGGATTATCACGGATGAATCTTCGTCTCCTGCCTTTATCCGTGTTCATCTGTGTAATCTGTGGTTCAACCTCGCCCGTGGTCCGCCGCGCGGCCTGAAGCGCTGCGCTAGCTCGAGTCACATTTTTTGATTCAATCGTTTTTGCCGTGAAGTCGCCCCTCCTCGCTCTGTTTAGCATCCTCGCTGTTTCACCGCTCCTCGCCGCGGAGGCCCTGCCGCCGCTGCCGCCGGCGATGAATATCCCCCGGCCTGCGCCCGCCACCGACGCGCCGTATGCGCCACAACCCATATTGCCCGGCGGCGTGGTCGTTCCGCTCTTCCCGCCCGACTCGCCCTACCTGAAGCAAGAGAAACTCAAGGAGGCCGAGGTCTACACCATGAGCGGCGCCGCGCCGGGGCGCATCGCGAGCATCGTCTCCATCCACAACCCCTCGATCGAGTTTCACGCGGGCAACCGCGCGCTCAATACCGGCGCCGTCGTCATTGTCGTCGCGGGCGGCGGGCACAACACGCTCAACGTCGGCGGCGAAGGCGCTGACTTCGTCCCCTTCTTCGCCAACCACGGCATCAACACCGTCATCCTTCGCAACCGTCTCCGCCGCGACGGCTACAACGCCAAGACCGACGCCGTCTACGACGCGCAGCAAGCCGTCAAGGTCGTGCGCGCTTACGCCGATGCTTGGAAACTCGATCCGAAGAAGATCGGCATCATGGGCTTCTCCGCCGGCGCGGAGCTCGCGACGCCGGCCGGTTTGTTCTGGGCGGAGTTCGACCAGAAAAACGACACGCCCGGCAACCCGTTCGCGAAGATTTCGTCGCGGCCGGACTTCGTCGGTGTGGTCTACCCGGGGCCGACTCCGTTCACGCAGCCGCGCGGCCCCAATGCGCCCGCCGCCGGCACCGAGTGGAAACCGCCCGCCATCCCGCGCGACGCTCCGCCGAGTTTCACCGTCTGCGCCGGCTTCGGCGACCGCGTCCACGCGATCTGGGCCAACGACTGGTTCACCGCGATGCTCAACGCCGGCATCCCGAACATCGAGATGCACATCTACGCCCGCGGCCGCCACCCCGGCGACACGCCGTATGCCGGCGACCCGCCCTCGACCGGCGGCCTCACGAATCGTGGCGGCATCGCCTTCGGCACGTGGCACGACCGCTTCATCGAATGGCTGCGCGACCTCGGATTCCTCAGCAAACCGGGCGTCGAGACGCTCGCGGCGAAAGACGCGACCGCAAACCTCACGCGGCCGGCGCCGGGCACGGGCGGCGGTGGTCGGCGCGGTGGGCAGGGCGCACCGGTCGCGACGCCAGCGCCAACAGCGAAATAGCTGCGTGAAAAAATGAACCCACGTTGGCGCTATCCGCTCCTCCTGTTTCTATCGCCATCATTGGCGTCCGCACACGGCTTCGAGTTCGGCGGCATGTTTCTCGGCACGTGCGCATCTGCAGTCGTCACTCTGATTGCCCTCTTGGTTTTTCCATTTCGGCCGCGGCGGCGACTCGCCATTGTTGCGTGCTATCCCGTGGCCGTCGTTTCGATCTGCGTCGGCCTTGCCGCGCTCCAGAACGGAATCAACCATACGTTCAACTATTCGACATGGGCGTGGGGCGTTCTTAGCGCGGTGTTGCCGCTGGTGATCATCGGGATCGTTTACTATGAATTCTGTCGGCCTGCGCCATCGATCAAAGATCGTGACGCCAAACAAGACTCGTGAATCAAACGTGGGCCATGGTCGCCCCGTAGCAGAACGGAACCTATGAGCCGCTCCCGCCGAAAGCACTCCATCGCCAGCGTCACCGCCGCGGCCAGCGGCAAACAGGACAAGCGTGAGGCGAACCGCGCGTTGCGCAAGGCCACGCATCAGCGGCTCGGCGCCATGTCCGACGACACGGTGTTGCCCGTCATTCGCGAGGTCAGCGACGTCTGGAACACCGCGAAAGAGGGCAAGCGCTTCTTCGATCCCGCCTGGCATCCGAAGCGGATGCGGAAGTAGAAGCGCGGCCAGAACGACCGGAAGTTTCCCGGCCGCCGTTGGCGCGCCTCAGGTTGCGACGCCGCCAATCAGTCGTCCGCGAGTTCGCTGTCCTCGGCGGTCTTCCACTTCGGTTTGAATTCCCGCTCGCCGCGTCCGCCGGTCGGCACCTGGCGCTCGTCGTGCCGCTCCTTGCCCACGAGGTCGAAATGGATCGGGCAGCCCGCGAGGTCGAATTCCTGCACGAGGCCGGCCTCGAGGTAGCGCCGGTAGCTCTCCGTGAGCTTTTCCTCGCGGTTGCAAAACAGCTTGATGCGGAAGGGCCGGTTCGTGACCTGGGTCGCGTAGTAGATCCGGAAGCGCTTGCCGCCGACCGCCGCAGGCGGGTTGCGCTCGGCGAGGAAGCTGAGGACTTGGTTGAGCTTCGCCGTCGGCAATTTCTTGTCGAGGGTGCGGTGGATCTTCACCGCGGCGTTGAGCATGCGGTCGATTTCGTAGCCACTCAGGGCGGAGACGAAAATCAACGGCGCACCCGGCGTGAAGAAGAGCCGCTCGAACAGGGCGCTCTCATATTTCTCCCGGTAGTCGCGCTCGCTATCGTAGGGCGCGAAGCCGCCTTCCTTTTTGAAGCGCTCGGTGATGAGGTCCCACTTGTTGACGACGACGATGATGGGCTTGCCCTCCTTCACCGCCTCGCCCGCGATCGCCTTGTCCTGGTGCGTCACGCCGTCGAGCGCGTCGAGCACGAGGAAGACCACGTCGGTGTTCTTGATCGCGTCGAGGGACCGCAGGCGGGAAAAATACTCGACGGGCGAGCTCAGCTTCGTCGCGGTGCGGATGCCGGCGGTGTCGATGAGCTTGAACGGATAGTCGTGGCCGTCGCGGCCGCGAAAGGTGAAC
>JAEUHB010000117.1 GCA_016794665.1 Opitutaceae bacterium | reverse complement strand
TTCGATGTGATGGGCGGATTCCGCGCGCGCTACCGGGCGATGTCGGACAACGTCTCGACCACCAACATCCGTGACCGGCCTCCGCCGACGATTCCGCCCGAGCCGGGTGTCGGCAAGGGCGGGCAGAAATTCCAGTTTCACTACGCGCTGCCGGTCGAAACCGACGGCGAGCTGTGGGACGGGCGGAAGTTCGCCGACGTGCGGGAGTTCAAGCGCCTGTTGCTGGCCGACGAGAAGCCGATCGCCCGCAATCTTGCGCGGCAATTCATCGTGTATGCGACCGGCGCGCCCGTGCGTTTCACCGACCGTGCCGCCGTCGACCGCATCCTCTCCCGCGCCAGCGCCGGGGGCTATGGCGTGCGAACACTGTTGCACGAAGTCGTCCAAAGTGACTTGTTCCTGACCAAGTAGCCCCGGCCGCCCGCTCGCATTTTCGCCCCATGAATACCCGCCCCGCCCGCTCCTCCCGCCCGGCAACCGGTTCGTTTGTCTCGACGCAACGCGCGGTCTCGCGGCGCCAATTCCTGCGCGGCACGGGCACCGTGCTCGCGCTGCCGCTCCTCGACTCGATGCTCCCGGCGTTCGCGCGCGCCGCGACGGCCAAAGCCGAGGCCACCGCGAAGCCGCGCCGCATGCTCGCCGTGTGCAACAACCTCGGCTTGCTCCCGGACCAGTTTTTCCCGAAGGAGACCGGCCGCGGCTACGCTCTCTCGCCGTATCTGCAGACCCTCGCGCGGCACCGCGACGACTTCACGGTCTTCAGCGGCGTGTGGAATCCCGACTGCGACGGCGGCCACCCCGCCGACATCTGTTTCCTCACGGCGGCGCCGCACCCCGGCAGCGGCGGTTTCCGCAACACCATCTCGCTCGATCAGTTCATCGCGGAGCGCATCGGGCACCAGACGCGTTTCCCGTCGCTCACGCTCGGCGTGAACGTGCAGCAGGGCGCGCGCAGCCTCTCGTGGACAGCCTCCGGCGTGATGATCCCGTGCGAGGAGAAGGCCTCGGATGTGTTCAAGCGGCTCTTTGTGCAGGGCACGCCGGACGAGGTCGACGCGCAGGTCCGCAAGCTCGCGCAGGGCCAGAGCATCCTCGACGCCGTCGCCGGCCAGGCGAAGGACCTCCAGCGCAGTGTTGGCGCGCGCGACCGCGATCGGCTCGACCAGTATTTCACGAGCGTCCGCGATCTGGAGCAGCGCATGGAGATGTCGAAGGAGTGGGAGCGCCGCCCGAAGCCAAAGGTCAGCGCATCCGTGCCGCTCGATCCCGCCAGCCCCAAGGAATACATGCAGAAGGTGAAGCTCATGTATGACATGGCGCGCCTCGCGTTCGAGACCGACTCGACCCGCTCCATCGCGCTCATGCTCGACAGCGTGAACTCGCCCACGCTCGACCTGGGTGAGGACCACGCGACGAAGATCACCGACGGCTACCACAACCTCTCCCACCACGGCCGCTCAGATTCGAAGATCGCGCAGCTGAAGGCCATCGACCAATGGCACATGAAGCTGCTCGGCGAGCTCTTCGACGGCCTCAAGGGCACGAAGGAGGACGGCGACACGCTCTTCGACCGCACGATGGTCCTCTACGGCTCCAACATGGGCAACGCCAACACCCACGTGACGACGAACCTCCCGACGCTATTTGCCGGCGGCGGCTTCCGCCACGGCCAGCACCTCGCGTTCGACTCCATCCACAATTACCCGCTGCCCAACCTCTACGTCTCGATGCTCCAACGCATGGGGATCGAGGCGGACAAGTTCGCGTCCTCGACCGGGACGATGCGGGGGCTGGAGATGGCGAAGGCGTAGCGTGGCCTCCGATCGCATCGAGGAAACGCACCCCTGAGTCCTGCGCGCGGCAGCGCGGACTTTTTTGCGTCGAAAGAAGCGGCGGAAAATCAGCCGCCAGTCTTGGCGGTTCTCCGATGGCGGTGAGGTCGCAGGGTTGTATCGATCATTGGGTGTGCCACACCGACAAAATCTTCCCATCGCGCTTCGCAATCACCGCGTTGGCGACGCCCCCTAGTCTGTCAACGGGAAGCGTTCCGCAGACATGCCACGTATTGTCCGAGAGAAGAGTCGCCGTATAAGGTTTCTGCGTGGATATTTCGTTTTCGCCGTAAATTGGATTCCACACGGCAACTGCAATCGCAACCGCGGTCTTCTCGTCGCCAACGAAACCTCCCTTCGGCATCCACTCCGTTTCCGTCGCGGTATTGGTCGCGCAGGACGACAAACACAGTGTGCCCAGAAGAAATGCAGCAGCGGGTTTCATCGCCGCTAACGACTGCGGGCCATGCCATGCGTTCCACTTCAACCCGGGCTAGCGCGGGCAGGGCCAAACGCTATTTTCGGTTTTGAGTGAATGCGGCGCTTACCGCTGCCTCGTCCACTGCCGCCCCGCGCCAGCACCGGATGGCCG
>JAEUHB010000106.1 GCA_016794665.1 Opitutaceae bacterium | reverse complement strand
CTCCGGCTCGCTGGTGCGATCGGGCAAGGTGCCGAAACGGAACTCGTCGGGCCCGACGCGAAACGCGAACGGCACGGCGGTGTCGTGCCAGCTGCGCGCACCGCCGGCGAGGTTGATGCCCGCGCCGTTGGCGATGAGGCGGGCCTTCGTCTTGGCGAACGGCGCGCTCAGCACGATCGGGTAGTGGCGGAAATCCGCATGCGTGTAGCGCACCGGCGGCAGCAGCGGCGCAAGGAATTCGTAGCTCGCGCCGTTGGGCTGAGCCATCGCGGCCTCGGCGAAGAGATCGCGTTTCGAGGCGAGGGCCTCGGCAAGGGTGGGAGGAGCCGTGGCGGCGGCGAAGATGAGGGTGGTGGCGGAAATGAGAGCGGTGGCCGTCCCGGCTCTCACGAGCCGGGCTACAAGGACCCGGTAGCCCGCTTCGTGAGAAGCGGGACGGGATGCAGTGCATGTGCGATGACGGTTCATCGCATCGCCGCGCTGCACTCGCCCGTGGCGGGATCAAAGGCGACGGCGCTCAGCGTCGCGCTGGCGGCGGTCTTTACCTTGTAGCCGAGCGCGGGCAGCGCCTTCAGCTCGTCTGCGGGCCACTTGGGCTCCGGCGAAAGCTCCGGCGTGCCCTCCGTGTGGAGGCGCGGCGCGGCGATGGCAGCGGCCAGCGGGCGTCGGAGCACGGTGTGCTCGACCAGCGCAGTGAGCACGGCGTTGGGGATGCGGCGGCCGCCGCGCCCGCCGACGGCGAAGACCGGCCGGCCTCCCCGGGTGACGATCGCCGGGCACATGTTGTGCAGCGGTCGCTTGCCGGGGCCGGGGCAGTTGGGATGGCCAGGTTGCGGGTCGAAGCGCGACATGCCGTGGCCGAGCGTGAGCCCGAGGCCCTCGACGGTCACGCAAGAGCCGAAGCTCCCGCCGTGCGTGAGCGTGATCGCGGCCATCAGGCCGTTGCGATCGACGGCGCTGAGGTGGACGGTGCCGGGTTGCGCGCGGGTCTCGGCGCGATGCGCGAGGATTTTTCCGCCGCGCACGGCGGCACGAATGCGGTCCACGGACTCGCGGGCGTAGTCGTTGGAGAGGAGCCTGGCCTGCGGCACCCGGGCATGCTCGGGGTCGCCGAGCAGGGCGAGGCGGTCGGCCCAGGCGAGGCGCAGCGCCTCGGCGAAGGCATGGGTGCGCGTGAGGCCGGCCGGCTGCTGCGCGAAGCCCAGCGCGCGCAGCGCACCGAGCGTCTGCAGGATGGTCAGGCCGCCGGCGGTGAGGGGCGCGGTGAAAATCTCCGCGTCGTCCCACGCCAGCCGCAGCGGCGCGACCTCGCGGGCGCGGTAAGCCGCGAGGTCGGCGGCGGTGACGAGGCCGCCGTGCTTGGCAAACTCCTCCGCGATGCGCGCCGCGATGTCGCCGCGGTAGAACGTATCGACCGAGCCGCGGCGGGCGAGGGTCGCGAGCATCTCGGCGAGCTCTGGATTGCGAAACGTCTCCCCGGCGGCGATCGGCGCGCCATGCTTGAAAAAGAGCCGCCGCCCCCCGGGGCTCGACCCGAGCGCGGCGGCGAGGTTGCGGATGCCGCCCGCGATGTTGGCAGGGAGCGGAAAGCCTTCGCGCGCGAGCTGGATCGCGGGCTGCACGCAGTCGGCAAAGGAGCGGGTGCCGTGGCGGTCGAGCGCGAGCTGGAGTCCGGCCAGCACGCCGGGGACGCCGGCGGCGAGCCAGCCGTGTTCGTCGATGCGACCCTTCACGCGGCCTTTTTCGTCCAGCGGGAACATGTCCGCACGCGCGGCGGCGGGCGCGGTGGAGTTGGCGTCGATGGCGGTGACTTTCTTTCCGTCGGCCGTGGCGATCAGGATGCTGGCGGCGTAGCCACCGGGGCCGGTCATCTGCGGGCCGGCGATGCCGCTCACAAGCGCGCCGGCGACGGCGGCGTCGACGGCATTGCCGCCGGAGGCGAGCACCTCGGCGCCGACCTCCTCGGCGCGGAAGCCGCCGATGACCGCGCCATGAGGATAAGTTTTGGGCGCGGCGGCCGAGGCGGAGCGGAGCACGCGCGGAAACGCGAGGGCGGAGGCCGCGCCGGCGGCGGTGAGACGGAGGGCTTGGCGGCGGTTCATGAAGCTCGGAGGTGCGAAATGAAGCGATTGGTCATGCTGCCTACCACACGCCGCGCACGCCAAAGATCCAGAGGCCGCCGTAGCGGTCGCTCTGGCGGAACTTGGCGTAGGCGGGCGTATCGGGGCCGCGGCGCTCGAAGTCCTCCGACTCGTCGCCGAGGTTGCGCAGGTTGGCGAAGAGCGCGAGGCGGCGCGTGACGTTGAACTCGGCGTTGAGGTCGAGCAGCCGGCGCGGCGTGGCGTAGGTGAAGGTGCCCGGCCCGACGCTGCCGCCCGTGATCGCCGCGAGCTTGCGCTCGCTCTGGTAGGTCCAGTTGAGCCGGACGTTGAAGCGCGGGCGCGTGAGCACCACACCCACGCTGGCGGTGCGGGGGATCATGCCGGAGAAATTGTCAGCCTCGACGCCCGTGATGCGCTGCGCGGCGCCGCTCGCGATCACCTGCAGGCCGCGGGCCCACGCGGGGAGAAACGTGAGCGCCTGCCGGTATTGGAAATCGACGCCGGACATGTGCACGGTCGCCGGGAGGTTGAATTGCGTGGCGACCTCGTAGCGGCCGTAGTCGGCGAACGACACGCCGTGAATCTCGAGAAACTCCGGCGTGGCGGCGAAGACCGTGCTCCCGAAGAAATTTTCGAACTGCCGGCGGTAGGCGCCGATCGAGATGACGCCGACGCCCTCGAAATAGCGCTCGAGCGCGAGCTTCCCGCTGCGCGCGTTCCACACCTTGATCGCGGTGTTGCTGACCGTGATGCGGTTGCCGGGCGACGGCGCGGCGTCGAGGTCGGGCAGCGTGACGCCGCCCGCGTATTGGTTGTAGTTGGGCCGGCCGACGGTGTGGAAATAGGCGGCGCGCAGGATGAGGTTCTCGGTGAAGTTCCAGCTCGCGTTGAGGCTCGGGAAGAGGCGCAGGTATTCCTTTTCCACGTGGGACGCACGCTCGAGGTAGGTGCGGCGCGAGGCCTCGAGGGCGTTCGTGGTGATGAGCAAGGGCTGGCCATTGGCGGCGCGCAGCACGCGGCCGGCGGAGTCGCGCTGGTAGTTGCGCGTGAGATCCTCGAGCGGGCCGTCGGCCTCGATGTTCGTCTGCTCGGCGCGAAGACCGCCGACGAGGCGGAGGCGGTTGCCAAAGAGCGCGACGTCGCCGCGGAGGTAGGCGGCGCTGGTGGTCTCCTGCGCGAACTTCGACAGGCCGACGGTGGAGCGGTAGTGGTTGTTCTCGTTGTAGGTGAAGAGCGCGGGATTGGCCGTGAAGAGGTCGAACAGCTGGCGATTGCCCGGCCGCTGCGTCGCGGGGAAACCGAAGACGCCCGGCCGCTGCGAAAACACCGGGTCGAGCACGACCGCGGCGTTGGTGCCGGCCACCGCGGTGCGGACCATCGTGCCGCCGATGCGGTCGCGGAAGTTCTGCCGCACATCGAGGCCGGCCTTGAGCGTGAGCGGCACGGGCCAGGAAAAATCCCGCGCAGCGTGGGCGTAGGCGCTGCGCTTCCCATCGCGCGAGATGTCGTCGAAGCCGCGGCCGTGGCGGGCGTTGCCGGAGCCGCTGATGAGGTTGTAGCTCGAGATCGCGTGCGGATCGACGGTCGCGCCCGTCGTGCCATCGGCGATCGCGATGCGGCCCGGGCGCTCGGGCCCGATGTCTTCGAACGCCATCGTGAGCCCCGTGCGCTGCACCGTCACGCCGCCGTGGTAGCCGCGCGAGTAGTTGCTCTGCACGGCGCGGGCCTGGGAATCGCCGAGGCCGGCCTCGGTTTTCCAGACGGGTCCGGAGTAGCGGTGGATGAGGCTGACGCTGAGGTTGCGGGAGTCCTGATCGCGGTCGGCGTTGGTTTGCGTGAGATTGGCGCCGCGGGCCGCGCCGCGCGTGAACGTCGGCCCGAAGCCCGCCGCTGGCACCTGCGTGATCGCATACGTCAGGTCGCGGCTGCTGTAGTCGCCGCTGAACGAGGCGGCCTGCAGGGAAAGCGAGAGGCGGCCGTGGCGGCTGGTGCGCCAGTCGAGCGTGGCGCCGGCGGACTTCCGCTTGGTCAGCCGGGGAAAGTCGCGCACGAGCAGATCAGTGAGGTAGGGGCGGTCGGGCGTCGTCGTGGGGAATGTGCCGCCGTTGGTGGGGACCGCCGCGCCGCGCCAGCCGGTCTGGATGAACGTGGACGGCTGATACTGGGTCGAGCCGCCGCCGGAGAGCGTGAAGCCAAACCGCTCGCTCACCGGCCGCACGTAGGAAAACTCGAAGCCAGGGTGGACCTTGTGCGTGCGCCCGGGCCCGGGGCCCGGCGAGCGGCCGAGGCTCCGGGCCTCGTCGCGCAGCAGCGTGTAGGCGCTGAGGTTGAAGACCGGCCGGGAGCGCTCAAACGCGGAGCGGACCACGAGGTTCACCGTGCCCGCCAAGGCATGGCCGGGCGACTCCGGCGTGGGCGAGAACCGCACCTCGATCCGCGAGAGGTTGTTGGTGGCCACGTTGGTCATCTGGATATTGCGGGCGGTGTTGGCCTGCGCGCTCGCCTGCTCAAAGCCGTTGAGCGTCACCGGCGTGTAGTCCGCGGGCACGCCGTTCAGCTGGATGTTCATCGCCTCGCCCCCGACCCACGCGATCGAGACGCCGGGCACGGACTTCAGCAATTCGCCCACGGAGCCGTCGGCCGTGGTGCCAAATTCATCCGCGGCGAGCACCTTCCGCATGTCGGGCGCGTGGCGCTGGTCGTTGATCGCGATCGCGGCGCCGTCCATGTCGCGCGGGGCCCCGACGGTGAACTGCGCGAGCTGCACGGGCGTGCCTGCGCGGTCGAGGGTGAAATCGCGTGTCGTCGTCGTCCCGGCGGCGACGGTGACCGTGGCGGTCTCCGGGGCGAGCCCGGTGAAGGTCACGCGCAGGCGCACGGGGCCGGCCGGCACGGCGGGAAACGCGAAGCGCCCGGCGTCGTCGGTGAAGGCGACAAATGCGGTGCCGTCGAGGCTCACTCGGGCGCGCTCGAGGTATTCGCCGGTCGCGGCGTGGAGCACGCGGCCCTCGAGTGCGCCGGTGGACGCCGCGCCGTGGCTGAGCGTGCAGAGGCAGGCAAACGCGAGGAGGAGCCGGGTCGTCATCGGGGGAAGGGTGGGGCGGACGCGCCAGCGGATGACACGCCGGCGCGCGAGACAAGATCGGATCAGCCGGGCAATCGGAGCTGCCGCTAGGGAGAGTGCCGCTTTGCGCCCGCGGGTGTCGTTTCGAACGGGTGCTCGCGGAGGATTTGGTCGATCGGCTTCTGGAAAAATTCCTGCTGGCCGACGCTCTTGATCGCCGCCTCGTAACTGCCGACCACCGGATCGATCAGGGTGATCGTGCTGCCCATCGGGTCCTCGCCCAAATTGTCGTCGAGGGTCTTGAAATCGAGGAGCGTCACCTTGTCGAGGGGCTTGGCCGGCTGGTAAAGGTAATCGGTGGCGGCGGCCTCGGCCGGCGGCCGCAGCGCGGTCACCAAATCGAGGCTCACGAGCCGGTTCAGGCACTCGTTCACGAGTTGGGTGGGCACGCGCAGCATCGTGCTCAGCGCGGAGACCGAGATCGGGGGCTGGCACTGGCTGAAGCGACGGCAGATGGCGATGAACACCACGAGTTCGAAGCGCTCGCGGGTCCAGTGGGTGAGCGTGCCCCACGCCGTCTGGCTGTTGCGGAAATGCACGTTCTGGATTGCGTAGCTCACGATGCCGCCGGCGAGCACGCAGAGCCAGAAGACGTAAAGCCCCGACACAAAGACAAGTGGCAGCGCCAGCGAGCCGTAGAGGTCCTTTTCCATCACGACGCGCTTGAGGTAGAGGAACGCGATCACCTGGTTGCCGAGCAGCAGGCCCGCGACCACGAGGCCGCCGGCAAAGGCCGGCCACCAGAACACGCGGGTGTTGGGCACCACGCGGTAGACCATCGTGAGCACGAGCGTGAGCAGGCCGAACGACGACAGCTGCACCACCGCGCCGCGCGAGAGCAGGCCGCCGGAGCCCGCCGCGATCGCCTCCGAGTCAAACACCCGCATGAACGTCCCCGCGCCCAGCAGCGCCACCGCGGTGAAGAACACGATCGCGCCCAGCGACAGGATCGTCCAGTAGAGCACCACGCGCATCAGCATCGAGCGGCCCTGGCCCACGCCCCAGATGTCGTTGAACGTGTCCTCGATCGCCTTGAAGAGCAGGAGCACGATCGCGAGGAGGGTGAAGACGCCGAGCACGCCGGCCGAGCCGGACTTGGAGGCGGCGATGATCTTGTTGATCACATCGACGAGCTGCGAGCCAGCCTGGTCGCCCGTCTGCATCACGATCTCGTATTGGCGGATCTGGGGGGCGACGACCTTGATCATCCCGTTGAGCATCTCGGCGATCTTCTGCGGATCGCTCTGCCCGAGGGCGAAGCCCGCCACGAGGACCGCGAGCGCGATCAGCGGCCCGATGCCGAGCAGCGAGCTGAAGCTGAGCGCCGCCGCGCGGGTGGCGATGCGCGACTCGTTGAAGACTGTGAACGTGATCGAGATCACGCGCAGCGCGGCGTAGAGCCGGCCCTTGAGGGAGCGGTCGTTGAGCAGCTCCGGCTGCCAGATTTCGCGCTCGTAGATCCGCGTC
>JAEUHB010000072.1 GCA_016794665.1 Opitutaceae bacterium | reverse complement strand
CTCGTCGGCGCCGCGATCTTCCTGTCGTCGCGCGCGAGCGACTTTGTGAACGGCCAGATCCTCTACGTCGACGGCGGGCTGCTCGCGGCGCTCTGACGCGCGGGAAATTTTCCCGGCAAAAACCCTTTGCCATCGCGCGGGCCGGGCGCGACGGTGCGCGCATGTCCGCGGACGCCTCATGCAAGCAGACCCCTTCACCGGCCAGGCCACGCGCCTCCGCGGCGGGTTCCTCCCGGGACCGGTCGACCGCGCCGCTCTTCAACACGATCACGAGCGACGACTGGAAGCGCTCGCTCGCCTCGGCGCGGCGGCAGCCCAATGCGGTGTCGGAGAAGATTCGGACCGCGATCTCGTCACGCTCGGCGAAGACGAAGTAGCGCTGCTCGAGCCGACCGGCGGCGAATGGGCGGAGCTGGGCGCGGCGATCCGGGCCTTTCGGGCGCTGCTGCCGCTGCGGGTGCTGGGCGCATTCGGGTTTCCCGATGGCGAAGGAATCGAGAATCCCCTCGAGGAGCCGAACGACCAGCTGCGGCGCATCGGGGGCGGCGTGGAGGCGTGGGCCTTCGCCGCGACGCGCGACGGATCGGCCTACAAGTTTTACCTCCCGCGCGAGGGCAAGCGCATCGGCAGCGCGTTTGGTTTTAGGCGCGGCGACGAGGCGGCGCTCGCAGCCGAGGCCGGCCTTGGCGACTACCGGGCGCTGTTGGAGAAACTGCTGCTGATCCACGCGCTTGGCGGCATGGCTACGGAGGTCGTCGCGATCACGCCCGAGGGCATCCTCGTGGCGAAGCAGGCGGTCGGCGAGCCGCTGCCGCAGGGCGACGATATGTCGGGGTCGCTGCCGGCCGGCCTGATTGAGATTCCCTCGCGTTTCCTGCGCGCGAACCGCGACCATCCGCGGCTGTTTTTCCACGGCGGCCAGGCTTGGCTCGTCGCGGACCTGCACGCGCGCAACTTCGTCCGCTGCTCGGACGGCGCGCTGCGCGTGATAGATCTCGTCGCGGCCCCGTGGCCGCCCCCTGGCGCCCACTCCGAGATCGATGCCTGGATCGAGCGGGTCCGCCATGACCCTGGTGCGACGGCCCTGCCGGGAGCCCGGGATGAGGACTTGTGAGCGGACGGTGGATTCGGGGCCCTCAATTCTCCACCCGTCCGGCAGAGATCGGGGTTGCGTTTGGTGGCACTGAAATTTCAGTGCATGTGGTCCCGGCGGTGCTGCGAACATCCGCCGGCGGCCCATCAGTCGCGCTCCGCGCGGCGGTTGCCGCTCCTCGATCCCCACAACCCTTCTCCCCTACCTGCCCGTGATGTCGCTTTTGCGACGCGTTTTCCCGGCCCGCGGCGTTGCCGCCTTCGCCCCCGTCCTTTGGGGTGCGACGGCGCTCGTGCTGGCCGTAACGGCCCTGATCGTCGCGCGTGCCTGCAGCTACGAAGTCGACACCCTCGCCGGGTATCTCGGCTACCTCGCCGCCTACGTCGTGCTGCCGGGTGTGGTCGGGTTGTATTTCGTGAACAAGGGCCCGCTGTCGCTCAGCCTCGCGCTCGCGTTGGGCGTGCCGACGGGTTTCGCGGTTGAGATCTTCTCCTATGTCGCCTGCTCGGCGTTGGGCGTGCGCGATGCCTACCTGTGGGCGCCGCTCGGCTGGGCCGGTCTCGCGGTGGCCGCCCGGTGGGTGAACGGGCAGTGGCCGGTGCGCGTGCGACTGACGGCGCACCATGCGGGCCTGGCGCTCGGCCTCGCGGTGGCGTTCCTCGCGACGGCGCTGGTGGCGGCGAGCCAGATGTTCGCGGAGGCGCCCTTGGCAGACGGGTTGCCGACCCGCGCGATTTTCCACGACTGGGTCTACTTGGTGAGCCGCGCCGCCTCGATCAAGCATCACTGGCCGCTCGACGACCCCAGCCTCGCGGGCACGCCGCTCCAATACCACTACTTCATGCTGGTGCATGCGGCGGCGTCGTCGGCGACGGCGGACGTCGAGATCACGGAGGTGCTGCTGCGCCTCGTCGCGGTGCCGATGGGCGCCGTGCTCGTGGCGCAGGCGTTTGTGCTGGGCCGCGCGGTGTCCCACAGCCCATGGACAGGCGTTGTCGCCGCAATCCTGCTGATGGCCGCGAGCGAGGTGTCGTTTTCCCCGAGCTACGGTTCGCCGATGTTCCTGGGGCTGTTCGTGCGGTGGCTCTTCGTGAGCCCCACGTTTTTCTTCGGCATGATTTTTTGCGGAGCGCTCCTGATTGCGGTGGCGCGGTGTGCTCGGCTGCGGCGGTTCGACCCGGGGCACGTCGCGTGGCTGGTGCTGCTGGGCGCGACGGCAACCGGGGCCAAAGGCACGGTCACGCCGGTGTTCGTGGCGGCGCTCGGGCTGTGGGCGGCGTGGCGCTGGCTGCGCGAGCACCGCTTGCCGTGGCGCCTGGTGGGGTTTGGCGTGTGCCTCGGCCTGGCGTTTGCTCTGGTTTACCTGCCCGCGATGTCGGCGTGGCGGACCGGCGATGCGGCCTGGAAGCCGTTCCATATCTTCGAGGTCACCGGTTTCTGGAAAGAGCACCTGCCCGGCTGGCGGCAATGGCTGGCCCAATGGCTGCCGATCCCGGCCGCGACGCCGCTTGCCAGCCTCGCTTGCGCCGTCGTGATATTTGCGGGCACCTGCGGTGTGCGGCTGCTGGCCATCCCCTACCTGCTCCGCCGCGATGATTCCGACCGCGATCCGATGCTCGCCGGCTGGCTCGGGGCGTTCTTCGTCGCCAGCGCAGGCATGGGCCTGCTCATGGCGCTCAACAGTCACGGCGAACTCTACCTCTTCCTGATGGCGCGGCTGCCGATGTCCGTGCTGGCGGCGGCGTGCATCGTGCGCTTTGCCCGGCGCGTGATCGGCTGGCGGCCGCGTGCGGGCTGGCGGCCGGCGGCCGCGTGGCGGCGGATCGCGGGCGGGGGAGCGCTCGCGGCCTTTCTCGTTGTGCTCGGCGTGCAGACCTCGCTGTGGGGCCAGCGCAACCTGACGGGCTTCCGCGACTGGCTCCGGACGTCCACCAATCTCAAGCCCGACGCCTACATGCGCGACCTCCGTGAGGCGATGCTCTGGGTGCGCGAGCACACGGAGCCCGACGCGGTGCTCGTGGCCAACGCGTTCACGCCCGAAAACATGAAGAAGGATCACTGGGGCGCGCTCGACCGCACGCTCATGGGCGTGCACTTCTATTACTCGGCGCTCTCGGAGCGCCGGCTCTGGTTTGAGGGCCCGGCCTACCACCTCGACACCACGCGCCACCGCATCCGCGCCAACCTGGCCTCGAATTTTTTCTACCGCGGCCGCGAGTTGTCGCCGCGCGTCGTGAGCGGCGGACCCAGCTACATCCTGCGCGACCGCAGCCTCGCCGACGGGGCGCAGGTGCCGCTGCCTGCCGGCCGACTCGTCTTCACCAACGCCCGCCTGGACGTCTACCGCCTGTCCGCCGACGGCGACGGGAGGTAGCGAGCAAGATCAGGCGCCGGGAGTGTAGATCGTCTGCTTGAGATCCGCCGCGAGGTGGCGGCGGAAGGTCGCGAGGTCTTTCACGGCGCGGAGCGAAATGAGCTGGCTCGCGAGGTTGCCGACGGCGGTGCCTTCGAGCGCAAAGCTCACCACGGGCAGCCCGCTCGCGTTGGCGGTGGCTTGGCAGAGGAGCCGGTTTTTCGAGCCGCCGCCAACGATGAGGATGCGGCGGAAGCTCTTCCCGGCCATCTTCTCGAAAGCGCGCATCGCCCCGGCGTGGCCATGGCCGAGCGACTCGCAGATCAACCGCACGTAGCCGGCGAGATTCTTCGGCGCGGCGAGCTTTCGCCGCTTCAACTGCGCGTCGATCGCGGCCTTCATCGAGGCGGGGTTGCCGAATTCGGCGAACGCCATGTCGAGCGGCGCGGCGGGGGCGGGGAGTTTCTCGGCGGCGCTGATGAGCGCGGCCCACTCGCGGTCGTTGGCCGGGCGCGAGGAAAAATCCTTCAACGTGCCCTCAAGCATCCAGAGCCCGATGACATTCGTGAGCGGGCGGTAGCGGCCGTCGCCGATGCGCTCGTTGGAGATGCGCGCGGCGAGCGCCTCCGCGCCGAGCACCGGCTGGTCGCTCTCGAAGCCGACCAGCGACCACGTGCCGGAGCTGATGTAGAGGTCGGAGCCGTCGGGCGCGGCGGGCATCGCGTCGTAGGCGGCGGCAGTGTCGTGGCCGGGGACGGCGATGATCTGCGTCTGGGCGAGGGCGGATGAGGCGCCGGCGATCTCCCTCCTCAAGCGGCCGAGCTTGGTGCCGCTGAGCACCGGCGGCGTGAACCACTGCGCCGGGATGCGGAAATGATCGAGCGCGGCGCGCGACCAGCCGGTGGAGCGCACGTCGATGAGCTGTGTGGTGCTCGCGGCGGTGAACTCGTTTTCCATGCGGCCCGAGAGCAGGAAATTGAAGTAGTCGGGCAGTAGCAGGCAGCGCGTTGCGAGATCGGTGATGGCGGGGCAGTGCGCGACGACCTCCTCGAGCTGCAGCGAGGTGTTGTAGAAAACATTCGGGATGCCCGTCGCCGCATAGATGCGGTCGAGCGCGGCGCGGGTGTTGGCGAGGCGCTTGAGGCCGGGCTGCGTGCGCGCGTCGCGGTAGGCGTGCACGGGAAAGACGAGCCGGCCCGTGTCGTCGACAAGCGCGTAGTCCACGCCCCACACATCGACGCCGATCGAGGCGAGGTGCGCGCCGCGCGGCAGGGCGGCGGCGGCCTTGCGCAGGCCCTCCTGCACCTCGTGCCAGAGGCCGGCGATGTCCCAGTAGTCGTGCGCGCCGAGCGTGCGAAACGCGTTCGGGAAGCGGTGGATTTCCGTGAGCGTGAGGCGGTTTTTCGCCCAGCGCCCCAGGATGACGCGGCCGCTGGTGGCGCCAAGATCGATGGCGGCGGAGAAGACGGGGGAAGGCATCCCCGCAACCAAGCGCGCGCGTTGCGCAGCGTCACGGCAAAATCGTGTGCGCTCGCGTGCGAAGAAGTGACGCGATTCCACCACGCGATCCGCGGGGAAATTCGGTTGCCAGTGCCGCGCGCCGCCGCAGCGTTTTTCCTTCCTCCATGCTCAACACCGAGCGCAAACCCGTCACCGGCAAACGCGTCCAGCTCATGGCCACGTGCCTGTGCGACGCCTTCTACGACGATGTGGCCGCCGCGACCGTAGAGGTGCTCGAGCACCTCGGCGTCGAGGTCGCGTTCCCCGAGGCGCAGACCTGCTGCGGCCAGCCGGCCTTCAACGGCGGCGACTGGGCCGCATCGCGCAAGGTCGTCCGCCACACCGTCAAGACCTTTGCGGGCGAGGAGCCGGTCGTCGTGCCGAGCGGCTCGTGCGCGGCGATGATGTTCCATGGCGCGGTGCTCGAGTTCGAAAAGGAAAAGGACGTCGGCGAAGTCGAGGCGCTCGGCCGCCGCACGTGGGAGCTCGCGGACTTCATCGTCAACGGCCTCGGCGTGAAGGCCTGGCCGGGCCGCTACGACGCGACGGTGGCCTTCCACCGCTCCTGCCACTCGCGCGGCACCAAGAGCGGCGAGGCCTCGCTCACGCTGCTCAACGCGATCGCCGGCGTCCGCGTGGTGGAATTCGGCGAGGGCGAGCAATGCTGCGGCTTCGGCGGCACGTTCTCGGTTTCATTTCCCAACATCTCGACCGCGATGGGCGCGCTGAAACTCGACCACGTGCGCGCGGTGAAGCCCGATGTCTTCGTCTCGGGCGACATGAGCTGCATGATGCACCTGGGCGGGCTCGCCGCGAAAGAGGGCAAACCGATCAAGACGCTCCATCTCGCGCAGGTGCTGCGCGACGCACTCAAGGGCGGGCCGCGCTGACGCCATGCGCTTCCAACAAATCGATCAATTTGCCGCGGAACTGAAGGCCGACACGCGCGCGTCCGTTTACCAGAGCACCAAGACCACGCACGAGAAGCGCACCAAGCTGCTCTTCGATCAATTCACCGACCCCAACCGCCTCCGCGAGATCGCCGGCGAGATCAAGCAGCACGCGATCGAAAACCTCGACACCTACCTCCCGCGGGTGGAGGAGAAGCTGAAGGCCAATGGCGCGCAGGTCCACTGGGCCGCCACCGCGCAGAGCGCGTGCGAGACCGTGCTCCGCATCATGCGCGCGCGCGGTGCGACCAAGATGGTCAAGGCCAAGACCATGGTCAGCGAGGAGATCGAGCTCGCGCATTTCCTCGAGAAAAACGGCTGCGAAGCGGTCGAGACCGACCTCGGCGAGTTCATCATCCAGATTGATCACGACCACCCGAGCCACATCGTCCGGCCGATCATCCACAAAAACCGCCGCGAGATCGCGACGAGCTTCGAGCGCGAGGGCCTCGGCGCCTACAACGACGACCCAGAGACGATCACGCGCCGCGCGCGGCATTTTCTGCGCCACAAATACCTCGCCGCCGACGTCGGCCTCACGGGCGCCAATTTCGTCTCCGCCGAGAGCGGCCGCATCGTGCTGGTGACCAACGAGGGTAACTCGCGTTTTTGCCTGGCCGCGACCAAGTGCCACATCGCCCTCGTCGGCATCGAGAAAATCGTCCCGCGCGACCGTGACCTCGGGATTTTGCTCAACCTCCTCGGGCGCTCCGGCACCGCGCAGGATCTCACCGTCTACACTGAGTTCATCGGCGGCCCGAAATCCGCCGCGCAGCCCGACGGCCCCGAGGAGATGCACGTCATCTTCGTCGACAACGGCCGCACCGACGTGCTCGCGACCGAGTGCCGCGACATCCTGCGCTGCATCCGCTGCGGCGCGTGCCTCAACGTCTGCCCCGTCTACCGCCAGGCCAGCGGGCACGCGTATCGCAGCGTCTACCCCGGTCCCGTCGGCGCCGTGCTCTCGCCGCTTCTCGCCGCGGAAAAATTCCCGGCGCTCGCCGACCTGCCGAAGGCGTCCTCGCTCTGCGGCGCGTGCAACGAAGTCTGCCCCGTCAACATCCCGATTCCCGATCTCCTGCTCCGCCTGCGCAACAAGGCGAAGGAGGAAGGCGTGCCCTCGCCCGGCACGCCGCCGATGGGCGCGTGGGCGCTGCTGGCCTCGCAGCCGACGGCATGGAAAGCGTCGCTGGTCGGCGGCAAGCTGATGAATCACCTGCCGACCAAGATGATTCCCGTCCCCGCCCTCCAAGCGTGGGCCGACAAACGCGAGCTGCCGCGTTGGCGCGGCGGCGAGTTCCGGAAGTGGATGAAAGCGCGCGCCAAAAAGCCGCCAAGCCCATGAGCACCCCGAAAAAATTCGAGCCCTACATCCCCGATCACGTCGTGATGCGGGAGTTCACCTGGCGGGCGGTGCTCACGGGCATCGTGCTTGGCATCGTGTTCGGCGCGTCGTCGCTCTACCTCGTGCTCAAGGTCGGACTCACGGTGAGCGCCTCGATCCCGGTGGCGGTCATCTCGCTGGCGCTGTTCCGCGCGTGGTCGAAGGTCGGCGGGCGCGACGCCACGATCCTCGAGCACAACATCACCCAGACCGCCGGCTCCGCGGGCGAGTCGATCGCGTTTGGCGTGGGCGTGACGATGCCCGCGATTTTGATCCTCGGCTTTGATCTCGAGCTCACGCGCGTGCTGATGGTGGGG
>JAEUHB010000025.1 GCA_016794665.1 Opitutaceae bacterium | reverse complement strand
GACGTCAAGCTCGCGGACCTGCCCAAGCCCGAGGGCGCGCTGAGCGACGACGACGTGAAGAAGCTCACCGGCTGGCTCAAGGACACGCTCGGCGAACGCGTGGCCGAGGTGAAGGCCAGCGACCGCCTCGTGGACTCGCCGGTGCTCGCGCTGAATGCCGACAAGTTCATGTCGCCGCACATGCGCCGCATGATGAAAGCAATGAACAAAGAAGGCGCCGACTCTCCCCTGCGCGTGAACCTCGAAATCAACCCCCGCCACGCCGTGATCAAGCGGTTGTTTGAAACGCACGCGGCCAATGCCGACCGCGCGAAGCTCGTCGCTGAGCAACTTCTCGACAACGCGCTGATTAGCGCCGGCCTGCTCGACGACGCCTCGGCGATGGTCGCGCGACTCAACAAGCTGCTCGAAACGATCTAGCGCCCTGGCGCCGGACCCGTCATCGTCACCGGCATGAAGATGACGATGCACATCGACGAGCAGCTCCTGGCGCGCGTGATGGAAATCACCGGCGCGCCAAGCAAGACCGCCGCCGTCCACTTCGCGCTGACCGAGCTCGCGCGGCGCCACCACCTCAAGGCCATCTTCAGCGCCGGCCTGGGCCTCCCCGCCGAGGAGCTGAAAGCCACCGTCGCTCCGACGGCCATCGCCCCCTAGCCACGCTATGGCCGCCGCCCGCAGCTTGATTCTGCCCGCCAGCGACTACTACCTCGCGGCGTTGCGCGCCGGCACGGATCCTTTTCAGGAGCTCGCACGGGTGGCCGACGAAATGGACTTCGCGACCTGCGCCGTCGTGGAGCTCGAAGTCTGCCGGGGCCTGCGCGAACCCCACGTGCAGCGGCTTTTCCGGGCGCGTCTCGCCTGCATGGTGCAGCAGCGCTTCGATGCCGGCACCGTCGAGCAGTCGCTCTGCCTCACACGGGCCGCTGGCCCTGGCGCCCCCATCCTTCCACTCCCCACCGTCCTGGTCGCCGCCTGCGCGCTCCAGCTAGGCGCGACTTTGCTCACCCGGGACCCCCGCTTCAACTCGATCGTGGGACTGCAAGTCCTCGCGGCGCTCGACTAGGCTTCCAATTAATTGGTGGCCGCGGCGGGAAATTTCTCGCGCAGGAATTTCTCGACGGCGTCGGCTCCGAGAATCGTCGCCGCGTCGTAGACAAACTTCCACTGCCCGTCGGCCTGCCGCTTCCAGATAATGACGTAGATGCCGTAGGGCTTGAAGGGCCCGTCCTTGGCGGGCCCCGACTCCGCCACTCCCCACGAGTAGCCAAGATCACCCGACGCTGCGACCTCGGCGCGGAGCGGTTTCCAACGAACGACATTTCCCCGTGAGCGCACGGCTTCGCTCTTGGTGCGCGCGAGCTGCGCGTCACGCCCAAGCGTCAGGCTGTTGGCAATCATCGCGTCGTCAGCCATGAAGGCGGCGAGGCCCGCGCCGAAACCGTGGTCCAGGATATGCCGGAAGAACGCCGCCTCCGCGCGCTGCAGCTCCTCCTGGGCGGAGTCGCGCTGGGCGGAACACAGGGTGGCGGGCCACAACACGACGACAGCGAACACAAGCAGCGCGGTGGTCTTCATGGGGCGCCCCCAGCCAAACCAATCGGCTGGCGGGAGCCAACGTCGATTTCAAGTCCCCGGCCGCGCGGCGGTCGCCACCCGGCGCTACTCCGGCCCTTCAAGCCGCGCCTGCAGCGCCTCGAAGCGCCTACGCGCAGCCGGATCGGGGGCCAAGGTCAGGCCCAGGGTAATCACCCAGCGGGCGGTTTCGGCGAAGCCGTGGCGGAGGCTTAGGCTGGCGGTGCGATAGACGAGTTCGGTGCGGCGTGGAAAGGTGCGGACACCTTCCTCCAGCACGGCGAACCGGGCGCGTGTGGGCGCATCGGCCGAGGCCGCCCAGACTTCGGCAACCAGCTCGTAGATTTCCGGCATCGGTGGTTCTTGGTCGCGGGCCGCAGCCAGCGGCGCTAAAACCTCGTCGGCCTGCGCAGACGTGATCCAAAGGTCCCCGCCGGCGTCGGCGCGGGCAGCACGGTGCGCCGCGAGGCGCAGCCGTGCGAGGTCCAACAACGCGCGCGGCCGGAGGGTCTTGCCGGCCGTGGCGGCGGCCTCGAGGAACTCGCGCGCGGCCGCGTCATTGCCGGAATCGACCTCGCACAGGCCCATCACCGCAAGCAGGCGGGGGTCGCGGTCGCCGCGATCGTGGGCGCGTCGCAGCGTGCGGCGGGCCTGCTCGATGTATTTGGGCGCAAGCGCGGGGAAGTGCGCCTTCACGTAACCAATCTCGAGCCGCTCCCAGTCGCCCTTGAGGCGCGCGATCTCGCCGTCGCTGGCCGGGCGCAGCGCGTAATCCGGGAGACGCGGGCGCTGCGGCGGCCGGAGAGTGAGTTTTTCTCCGACCGCCTCGGGCAGGTATTTCGCGAGCTGCTGCTGGGCGTGGGCAAAATCGATCCCGAAGCACTCCTGAAAAAGCTCCTCAGTGACCGGCTCGGTCGCCGCGCGCGCCACAAATCGCCAGAACGCCGCTCGCCTGGGCGCGCCGCGCCCACCGAGCCCCCAATGCACCAACAACGCGGCCTGCGCCTGCCACAGCTCGAGTGTTTCGGCCGTTGCCGCATCGCTCGCCGACAGGTCACCGCGGAAAAAATCCGGGAGGGGAAGCAGCGCGCGGCGCGCCTGCGCATCCGCTCTCAAGGCCGCCGCGCCCGGTGCCAGCGGCCACTCCAAGCGTTCGAGCGTGAGTGCATCGGCCGTGAATTCGGCCCGCGCCTGCAGCGCGAGCACGCCGCTCACGAACCACGCCGGCAGCGCGGGCAGGCGATTCCGGAGGAGGTATGCGACGTAATCTGGCGTCAGCGCCAGGCGCTTTGCGTCGAATTCCTTCTCGTTCACGACCGCAAACAGGATCCCCGTGTCGCGATCCCACAACCTGAGGTTTGGCAGGAACGAATAGCGCGGCGGTGGCGGCCGGCGGCGAAGGCGGCCGTCGTTGAGCGGCACCGCGGCCTCGGCGAGACGATCCTCCTCGGCCGACGTCAGGGCCAGGCGCGCCACCACTTCCTGCGAGGTCGCCGGCTGCTGCCTGCTGTCGATGAAGAGCAGTGTCTGCTTTTCGGTCGTCCTAAACTGGAGCTCCGCGGGCAGCAGTTCGCCGAGCAGCGTGTGCAGCCGGTGGTGGTTGCCGATGAGTTCGCGCGTGAGCCGCTCCGAACCGGACGAGAGCACCTCCGCCCCCGCCACGTCGGCATAAAGCCAGCGCAGGGCGGCCGACTTTTCTTCGACGAGGAATGGCGGGAGCGCCACCACCCGGTTCTCCGCCGCCTCGGCCGCGGGCACCCGGAGCATCAAGCCCGCGGCAAGGCAAAGGAGGTGGCGGCGGCAGCTCATCGGACGAGGTGGAACAAGCGCCAGCAAACCAGCACCCGCATGCGCCGGCGAGCGCGAAGCCGCCTTCACGTTACTTCACGCGAAACGGCGGCAGCGACTCTTCGCCGCGGTCAGGCCGCCGGCGATTGGGCCGCTCCCGCCAAATCGCCAGGATGACCGCGTAGCCGACAACTCCGCCGATGATGCCAACCACCACGCTGCCAAGATACAGGGAGGTCACAAAATCGACCGTCCAAAGGTGCTTCAGGTCCTCTCCTATCAGCTTCCACGTGTCGCCGGGCATCCTCCCGCGCACGATTTCCCCGGCGAAATAGCACACGGTCAGGTGCACCGGAGCCGTGAGAGGGTTGGAAAGAAATTGCAGCGCGATGCAAAGGAGGAGGTTCCCCCGCACCAGCAGCGCGGCGATCACGGCGAGCACCGATTGCCCGGGCAGGAATGGCACCACCGTGATCGGGAAGCCCACCAGCCAGGCCCGCGCGAGCGACCCGCGCGTCGGCAGCCAGAGCGACTTGCTGATCACGCCGTCGCCAAACCATTGGTGCACCCGCGAGCCGTGCAGTTGGCGGCGCGACAGCTTTTGCCGGTGCATCCAACGGAGGACTTTCAGGGGTAGGCGCAAGGTGGTCCGCCGATTGCGCGGCGCGCCACCGGGGGGTCAACACAACCTTGCGTGCCCCCCGCAAATAAAGCTCTTGTCGCGCCATGCCGGCCGCGCAAGGCGCCCGGTCCCCTCACCGTCTTCCATGAGTTCCTCCGCCCCGACTGGCTTCCGCAAGAACCTCACGAGCTACGGTGATCCCGCGTTCTCCCTCTTTCTTCGCTCGGCCTTCATCAAGGGCGCGGGTTACACCGACGACGCCCTTTCCCGCCCCATCGTCGGCATCGCCAGCACCGCGAGCGGCTTCAACCCCTGCCATGGCAACGCGCCTGACCTCATCGCCGCCGTCCGCCGCGGCGTGCTGCTCGCGGGCGGGCTGCCGGTCGAATTCCCCACCATCTCGATCCACGAGAGCTTCGCGCACCCGACGAGCATGTATCTGCGCAACCTCATGGCGATGGACACGGAGGAGATGATCCGGGCGCAGCCGATGGATTCGGTCGTGCTCATCGGCGGCTGCGACAAGACCGTGCCCGCGCAGCTCATGGGCGCGATCTCCGCCGGCGTGCCGGCGATCCAGCTCGTCACGGGCTCCATGCTCACGGGCTCGCACCACGGCGAACGCGTCGGCGCCTGCACCGATTGCCGCCGCTTCTGGGGCGCGCACCGCGGCGGCGAAATCGACGCGGCCCAAATCGCCGCCATCAACGACCAGCTCGTCGCGAGCGTCGGCACCTGCTCCGTCATGGGCACGGCAAGCACGATGGCCTGCCTCGCCGAGGCGCTCGGCCTCGCGCTGCCCGGCAGCGCCTCGCCACCCGCCGTCACCGCCGACCGGATGCGCATCGCGGAGAAATCCGGCGCAGCGGCCGTCGCGATGATCGCCAAAAGGCTGACGCCGGGAAAAATCATCACGCCTTCCGCCATCGAGAACGCCCTGCGCGTGCTCCTCGCCATCGGCGGCTCAACGAACGGCTTGATCCACCTTACGGCCATCGCCGGGCGTGCCGGCATCACGATCGATTTCGCCGCGCTCGATGCGCTCGGCCGCGAGACGCCCGTCCTCGTGGACCTCAAGCCCACCGGCCGCGGCTACATGGAGGACTTCCATCGCGCGGGCGGGCTCACCGCGGTGCTGCGCGAATTGCGGCCGCTCCTGCACCTCGACGCCCTGACCGTCACCGGCCGCACGCTCGGCGAGGAACTCGACGCCGCGGTCCCCGGCTTTCCTCAGGAAATCGTCCGTTCGCGGGCAGCGCCCGTCTTCCCCGAGGGCGGGCTGGCGTTTCTGCGCGGCAACCTCGCGCCGGGCGGCGCCCTTATCAAGCACGCCGCCGCCACGCCGGCTCTCCTCGAACACGAAGGCCGCGCGGTCGTTTTTGCGAATGCCGAGGACATCGCCCGCCGCATCGACGATCCGGCGCTCGATGTTTCCGCCGATGACATCCTTGTGCTCCAGAACATCGGGCCCGTCGGCGCGCCCGGCATGCCGGAGGCCGGCTACCTACCGATCCCGCGCAAGCTCGCGCGGCAGGGCGTCAAGGACATGGTCCGCATCTCCGATGGCCGCATGAGCGGCACCGCCGCCGGCACCATCGTGCTGCACGTCACGCCGGAAAGCGCGATCGGAGGCCCGCTCGCCGCCGTCCGCACCGGCGACCGCATCCGCCTGAGCGTGGCGCGCCGCGAACTCACCCTCCTCATCCCCGCCGCCGAGATCACCGCGCGGCTCGCCCAGCGGGCCGTGCAAGCGGCGCCGGAGCGCGGCTATGCGAGGCTGTTCCACCAGCATATCACCCAAGCGGACCGTGGCTGCGATTTCGACTTCCTGCGGCCGGCAGACCTTGCGCGGAGCGCACCTGTCTGCCGCTGAGAATCACTTCTCGCGCATGTCGTGCGTTCCGTCCCAGCCGGCCGCCGGGGCATTGTCCGCGTAGCCCCGCGCCAGCTTGGCAAATACCAGCGACGGATTGCTCGCCACCCCGACATCGCGGCCCGGCTGGTAGGGCTCGAGCGCAGCACTCGCCTCGAAGCCCGCGATCGCCGCGGGCCAGTCGCGCGCGTGGTAACGCGCCAGCGCCGCGTCGAACTTCGCCAGGCACTCGCGCGTCGCCGCGGACATTTCCTCCTTCAGGCCGACCAACTCGAAGATCCCGACGGCCTGCCCGCGGCCGACGACGCGGATTTTTCCCAGCGAGCGAAACACGAGCCGGTCTCCCGCGTCGCGCTCGCACGCGACCTTGGTCGCTTGGGTGCAAAGCGTGAACACGCCCCAGCGCTTTGCACCCGACTCCATGCGCGAGGCGAGGTTCACATTGTCGCCCATCATGGTGTAGTTGAAGCGCGTGCGGCTGCCCATGTTGCCGATCACGCACGGGCCGGAGTTGAGGCCGATGCGCGTCTGCATCTCCCACACGATCGACGGCCAGCGATCGCCCTCGGCGCGCCACTTTTCCCTCAACTCCGCAAGCCTGCGCTGCACGCGCAGCGCGACGAGGCACGCGCGATAGGCATGATCGGGCAGCGCGATGGGCGCGCCGAACATCGCGACCACGGCGTCGCCGATATATTTGTCGAGCGTCCCGCCCTCGTCCGTCACGACATCCGTGCAGGCCGTGAGATACTCGTTCATCAGCTCGACCAGCCGATCCGGCGGCAATTGCTCAGAAAACCGGGAGAATCCCTGGATATCGCTGAAGTAGGCCGTGATTTCCGATTCATGGCCGCCGAGCCGCGGCGGCTCGCCCGACTTCACCAGCCGGTCCACGACCGCCGGCGATACATAGGTGCCGAACATCCCCTGCACTTCCTCGCGCTTGCGCTGCTCTGAAAGCACCCGCCGTCCGATCACAAAAATCTGCAGGGAGCCGAAGCCCAGCACCGGCGCCACCAGCGGGATCGCCACGCTCCAGCGTTGCCACGCAATGAAGGCGACGACCGCGAAAATCGCCGGCACGCCGATCGAGAACGACGTGTAGGAGCGCAGCCGTTTGTCCGAGAGCCAGCGCACCCCAGCCACGCCGATCGCGAGCGCTAGTCCCCACACCCAAAAGGGATTCGCCGGCCGCGCGTAGTCCTCGCCCAGGATGTTGCCCACGATGTTGGCCTGCACAAACACCAGCGGCGTCTCCGGCGAGAGCGGCGTCGGCCCGTTGTCGGGGAGCCCGGGCGCGACGAGGCCCACGAGCGCAATCTTCCCGCCGAGGTTTGGCAACGTCACACCCGGGTCCGCGCGCTCCACGTATTTCTTGTGAAAGGCGATCGCGATCTGCGCGTGGCCCGGCGCCTGGTCGCGCGCGAGGTAGTCGGCAATGTTGTGGCGGTAGTTGACGAAGAAGCGCCCCGCCTCGTCGATCGGGATGCGGCGCGTGACACCCTTGCCCTCGATGAAAATCGCCTCGCCCGGCCGCACGCGCACATCAGCCACCGTGAGATTCCAGAAACGCAGGGCGCATTGCAGCGCGAGGCTGGCGTAGACCCGGTCCTTGACGCGCACGAGCAGCGGCACGGTGCGGCGCACGCCGTCGTGCCCGGCCGGCGTGTCGACAAACGCCGTCAGCCCCACCGCGCGCAGAGGGGCCACGGGCAACAGCGCGTAGGGCGCGGAAAACAACTTCGCCGCATCACCCTCGATCCGCGTGATCGGCTGCGTGAGGTCGGGCGAGAGTTCGTCGGGCGCGGCCTGCGCAAGCGGCGCGTCATTCGACGCGTAGGCCGCAAAGATAACGCGGCCCGGCAGCGCCGCCGCGCCGTCCACGAGGTGCTCGTCGTCAGCGGACGGTTCGGGAAACAAAATGTCCCAGCCGACGACCGCGGGCTTTTCGGGCGCCGCGGCGAGCGCGTGGAGCAGCAGACCGTGGTTGCGGCGCGGCCAGTCCTGCCACCGCCCAAAACGCTGGAGACTGTCGTCATCGACTCCGATCACCGCGACCCGCGGATCCGGCGGATCCTGATGGGTGGCGCGGAAACGCGTGCGGAAGTCCAGCGTCACGTCCTCGATGCGCTGCACCCACGGTGCGTGCGCAAGGGCGTAAGCGAGCCCGAAAAAGACGACGGCGGGAACGAGCTGCTGGCGGAGAAACGCCGGGCGGGGAGTCATGCGTGATCCGGAGCTTGCGGGGGCGCGGGCGCACGACCAAGGCGAATTTCACGCGGTCCGGGCGGGGCTGATCCCTGTTGCCCGCACCGCGTTTACCCTTTGGCTCCCCCTCCCGCGATGCTCCGCCTTCACCTGCCGCCCAATTTCACCGCCGCGGTGGCCCGCGACGCCGTGCCGGTGCGCGTCGAGCTCGACCTCGCCGCGGCGCCCCGGGCCGAGTTCCTGCCGGCGCTCGCGTTGCTCCAGCGCTGGTGTGCCGGCGCCACGCCGCCAGCCTTTCTTCAGCTTACACGCGCGCAGCTCCGCGAGCTCGCGGCCGCCGCCGGCCCGCAGCCAATCTTCATCGAGGAAGGAAAGGCCGGCCCATGGCGGCACGCCGCGCTTGTCGCCGCTCCCGCGGCGGCTCCGGGGAGCGCGGCGCCCGCCCGGGCATCCAAGATCGGAAACCCAAGATCCGGTGCCGCGCCGCTTTGCGTGGACGGTTCCGAGCACTTTCTCGCCCTCACCCTGCCCTCGCGGGAGCACCCACGCTACGGCGACGCGCTCGCGCTGGTGAAGGAGCACGGTTTCCTCCTCGAGCCGTCCAACCGCAAGTGGTGGCTTCGCGACCGCCACCGGACCTTGAGCTTCCTCGCCGCCCACGGCGCCCGGCTGCGCGAGGAATTCGGCGCAGAGTTCTCGGCGAACTTCGAGCGTAACACCGCACACCTCCGCGTCGCCGAGATTTCGGCGGCCGTCGAGCAAACCGGCGAAGGCTTCGCGGTGACGCTTGGGCTCGACGCCGGCGCGGCCGACGAGTCGGCCATCCGCACTGCGCTCGCCACCAACCGCGGCTACGTCGAGGCCGCTGGGAAAATCCACCTGCTCGACGCCGCGAAGCTCGCGCGCCTCGCCGCCGCTCAGCGCCAGCTCGCCGGTGATCCCGCCGCGGGCGTCGCGGCCCGTCGCACGCAGCGTGTTTCCGCCGCGCGGGCCGCGGAGGCGAACGAGATCCTCGAGGAACTCTCGCCCGGCTTTCAGGCGCCGGAGACGTGGCGCACCCGCAGCACCGCGTTGCGCAACCTCACTGCGCTTCCACCCGCGCCGGTGCCCAGCTCGCTGGACGCCCGACTCCGCCCCTACCAGCGGCTCGGCGCCGCGTGGCTCTGGCACCTGCACCGCCACCGGCTCGGCGGCGTGCTCGCCGACGAGATGGGCCTCGGAAAAACGCTTCAGGCGGTCGCACTGCTGAGCGCGGTCTGCTCCGGTAGCCCGGCTCGTGAAAGCCGGGACCGAACCGCGTCCCGTCCCGGCTCTCACGAGCCGGGCTACCAAACACTCGTCGTCTGCCCCGCGTCGCTCCTCGAAAACTGGCGGCGGGAAGCGGCGCGCTTCGCCCCGCAGCTCCGCGTCTTCGTCCATCACGGCGAGAATCGTCTCGCGGGCGCCGCGGACTTCGTGGCGCACGACCTGGTCATCACGAGCTACGGCACGCTGGCGCGCGATCAACTTTTGTTTGCGGCGGTCGAGTTCGCCGTCGTCGTCGCCGACGAGGCGCAGCACATCAAGAATCGCCGCTCCCAGAACGCCACCGCGCTCCGCGCCCTCCGCGCCGGGGCGCGTTTCCTCCTCACCGGCACGCCACTCGAGAACTCACTCGACGATCTGCGCTCGCTCTTCGAGTTCCTCCTTCCCGGCTACCTGCAAAAAGTCCCGTCCGGCCTGCGCGGCGACGAGCGCGCTTGGTTTGACGAACGCCTCCGCGCCCAGACTTCTCCCTACATCCTGCGCCGCACGAAGCAGTCCGTCGCCCCCGAGCTGCCCGCCAAGCTCGAACACGTCATCTGGTGCGAACTCACGCCCGCGCAGGCCAGGCTCTACCGCGACACCCAGCAGCGCTCCGAGCGCGAGCTCTTCGATCTCGAGGCCGGCGGTGCGAGCGAGGCCAAGCTCCAGTTCGCGGCGCTCACGCAAATCCTCCGCCTCCGGCAGATTTGTTGCGACCCGCGGCTGGTCGCGCCCGAGTCGCCCGCGGAGATGTCGGCGAAACTCGAAAGTTTCTCCGAGCTCCTCGCCGAAGCCGTCGACGACGGGCACCGGGTGCTCGTCTTCTCGCAGTTCACCTCGCTGCTCGCGCTGCTCCGGACTGAACTCGCAACGCAGCAGATTGCCCACTGCTACCTCGATGGGTCGATGCCCACGGGGGCCCGCCAGGCCGAGGTCGACCGCTTCCAAGCCGCGGGCGCGGACGTGCCCGTGTTTCTCCTCTCGCTCAAGGCCGGCGGCACGGGCCTGAACCTGACCGGCGCCGACACCGTGGTGCACTTCGACCCGTGGTGGAACCCCGCGGCCGAGGCACAGGCCACCGACCGCGCGCACCGCATCGGCCAGACCCGCGCCGTCACGAGCTACAAGCTCATCGCCGCCGGCACCGTCGAGGAAAAGGTGCTCGCGCTCCAGGACGAGAAGCGCGCGTTGCTGGCCGGAGTCTTCGAAGCCAGCGACGCCGCGGCCGCGAAACTTTCGCTCGCCGACCTCAAAACCCTGCTGCATTAGCCTACCTTTCGCTTTCCGCCCGTCATGAGCCTCTCCGGCAAAACTGTCCTCGTCACTGGTGCCGCCACCGGCATCGGCCGCACGCTCGCCCTCGGTTGCGCGCACGCCGGGGCCGACGTGATCCTCAATTTTCACACCGACCGGACCGGCGCGGATTCCGCCGCCGGGGAAATCCGCGCCCTCGGCCGCCGGGCCTTCGTCGTCCGCGCTGATCTCCGCAGCGTGAAGCAGATCGAGCGGATGTTTGCCGCGGCGCGGAAGCGTTTCCCCCGTCTCGACGTCCTGATCAACAACGCCGGCCTCACCGGCTGGGCCGGATTTTTCGACACCACTGAGGAGAAATGGGACACGGTCCTCGACACGAATCTGAAGGGCACATTTTTCTGCTCGCTCGCCGCCGCGCGCTGGATGCGCGACACCAAGACCGCGGGCAGCATCGTCAACATTTCGACGCAGTGCGCGGAGCTCGCCGTGCGCAATCTCGTCGCCTACGGCACGAGCAAGGCCGGCATTCACGGCCTCACGAAGCAACTCGCCGTCGAGCTCGCCTCGCTCGGCATCCGCGTGAACACCTTCGCGCCGGGCCCCGTCAACGTGGAGCGCAACCTGCGCGACGACCCCGACTACCGCCGGGTCTGGGGCGCGATGATTCCCCTCGGCCGCACCGCCGAACCCGAGGAGATGATCGGGCCCGCGCTTTTTCTCGCCAGCGACGCGTCGAGCTACGTCACCGGCCAGACGCTCTTCGTCGACGGCGGCTGGACCGTGCAAGGCATGGTTCCCGCCAGCAACGTCGAGAAAGCCGCCAAGAAAAACAAATAGCCTCCGCCACCTCGACCCGCTCGCTCGGTCCACGCCACATCCTCTCCCCCATTTCTTCCACCCATGCTCCGCCTCTTCTCCACCCCCACTGGCATCGTCATCGAAAAGAAGGGCGCGCACTTCGCCGCGCCCACGTCGTTCACATTCGATGCGCTTTTCACTTCCGCACACCCGCACGCGCTCGCCCGCGAGGCCCTCGCCCGCGGCAAGCGCGTGCCTGCGCCCGCTCCCGCCTCACTCCACGCGCCGCTCGGCTCGCAGGAGGTCTGGGCCGCGGGCGTCACCTACCTCCGGAGCAAGACCGCGCGGATGGAGGAGTCGAAGGACGCCGGCGGCGGCACCTTCTACGACAAGGTCTACGACGCCCCGCGCCCCGAGCTGTTCTTCAAGGCCACGCCCCACCGCGTCGCCGCGCCCGGCACGCCCGTGCGCATCCGCGCCGACTCCAAGTGGAACGTCCCCGAGCCCGAACTCACGCTCGCCATCAATGCCGCCGGCTGGATCTTCGGCTACACGATCGGCAACGACATGAGTTCGCGCGACATCGAGGGCGAGAACCCGCTCTATCTCCCGCAAGCCAAGGTCTACGACCGCAGCGCCGCCCTCGGCCCGTGCCTCGTGGTGACCGAGACGCTACCCGGCGCCAACACCGTGATCGCGATCGAGATTCGCCGCCGCGGGAAAAAGATGTTCGCGGGCAAGACCACCGTCGGCCAGATCAAGCGCCCGCTGCCCTCGCTCGCCGAGTGGCTCTTCAAGGAAAACAGCTTTCCGCGCGGCGCCTATCTCATGACCGGCACCGGCACCGTCCCGCCCGACAGCTTCACCCTCCGCTCCGGCGACGACATCCGCATCACTCTTGATCCCGTCGGCACGCTCATCAACTCCGTGGCCTGATTACAGGTCCCGCTACGTCTTCCCGCTCCACCTTCCCTTATCCTCCCATGCCACTCCACGGTCTCTCCCTCATTGCCGGTGCCCTCGGCCGGCACAGCGACAACACGTTCCGCGCGGTCGATCCCGCGTCCAACGCCAAGCTTGACCCCGAGTTCCACGAGGCGACGGAACTCGAGGCCAACCAGGCCATCCACCTCGCTGCCGGCGCCGCGGCCGCCTATCGCGCCCGCTCTGGCGCCGACCGCGCAAAGTTCCTCGAGGCCATCGCCACCGAGATCGAGGCGCTCGGCGACGCGCTGCTCAAGCGCGCCCATGAAGAGACTCGTCTCCCGCTTCCGCGCCTCACCAGCGAACGCGGCCGCACTTGCGCGCAGCTGCGCCTGTTTGCTGCCGTCGCGCGCGAGGGATCCTGGGTCGATGCGCGCATCGATCCCGCGTTGCCCGACCGCCAGCCGCAACCGCGCCCCGATCTGCGCCGCATGCTGATCCCGGTCGGGCCGGTCGTTGTGTTCGGTTCGTCCAATTTCCCGCTCGCCTTTTCCGTCGCGGGCGGGGACACGGCGTCCGCCTTGGCGGCCGGCTGCCCCGTCGTCGTCAAGGCCCACCGCGCCCACCCTGGCACCGCCGAGCTCGTCGGCGGCGCAATCGTCCGCGCGGCCGCGGCCTGCGGCCTGCCCCCGGGCGTGTTTTCGCTCATCCACGGCGGCGGCGCCACCGTCGGCATCGCCATGGTGAAGCACCCGGAGACGGCCGCCGTCGGCTTCACCGGCTCGCAAGCCGCGGGCCGCGCGCTGATGGAGGCCGCCGCCGCCCGTCCGCACCCGATCCCGGTCTTCGCCGAGATGAGCAGCCTCAATCCGCTCTTCGTGCTGCCTGGCGCGCTCAAGGAACGCGGCGCCGCCATTGCGTCGGGGCTCTTCGCCTCGTTCACTCTCGGCGTCGGCCAGTTCTGCACCAAGCCCGGTCTCGTCTTCGCGGTGCGTGGCGCCGACACCGATGCCTTTGCCGAAAAACTCGCCGAAGCGGTGCGTCACGCCCCGTGCGCCATCATGCTCACCGCCGGCATCCGCGAAGCCTTCCACTCGAACCGCGACGCCATCACCGCAATCGACGGTGTTTCCGTCCTCGCCGCGTCGCAACCCGTCGAGGACATCGAGGACCTCGGCCAGGCCGCGCGCCCGATTGTCGCCACCACCACTGCGCGGAATTTCCTCGCGAACCCCGAGCTCGCGACCGAGGCCTTCGGACCATTCACCCTGCTCGTGACCGCGGACAATCCGGCGGAACTCGTCGCCTGCGCCGCCGCGCTCGAGGGGCAGCTTACGGCCACTGTGCACGGCACGAACGCGGAGCTCGCCGCAGCGCGTCCGCTGCTCTCGGCACTCGAGACCATCGCGGGCCGCGTCGTCCTCAACGGCTTCCCGACCGGCGTCGAAGTCTGCCCCGCAATGAACCACGGCGGCCCCTTCCCCGCGACGAGTGACGTGCGCTTCACTTCCGTCGGCACCGCGGCCATCCTGCGCTTCGCGCGCCCCGTGTGCTACCAAGGCTTCGACGACTCCCTGCTGCCCGAGGCGCTGAAGCACGCGAACCCGCTCGGCCTCCTGCGCCTCGTGGACGGCAAGCCGACGCGGGACAAAGCCTGACCCGCATCCGGGCGCCCGCCCCCGGCGGGCGCTACCGGCTCTGCAGGTTGTGCTTGTTGAGGCCGGCCTTGCGGCACGCGTCCCACACGAAGGTCAGGCGATCGAGCGTCGCCTTCTCATCGGAACGGATGAGCACGGGGATGTCCTTGCTCACGTCCTTCACCGCGGCGAGCGCGGCCGGCAGCTCCGCGTCGCTGATCGGCTTGCCGTTGAAGGAGAGCTTTCCGTCCTTGTCGATCGCGATGGTCACGTTGCCGCGGAATTCGTTTTTCCCGGCCGTCTCGACCTTGGGCAGCGTGATGTTGAGCGTCGCCGCCGACTTGAACTGCATCGTGACGAACGCAAAGAAGATCAGCATCACGAGCACGTCGATCAGCGGCACGAGGTTCATCTCGGGCCGTTTCCGCTTCTTGTGGGCGAGCAGGCTCATGCCTCGGGCTCAGCGCGAGCGCTGGAGAATCCGCTCGAGCAGCACGTCAAGCTGCGCCGCGTAGTTCTCGATCTTGCGCTGCAGGTAGCCGCTGCCGACGAGCGACGGGATCGCGATGCAGAGGCCGATCACAGTCGCGGAGAGCGCGAGCGCCACGCCCTTGGTGAACGCCACCGGATCGGGCAGGCCCGTGTCCGGGGAAATCTGGGAGAACACCTGCAGCAGGCCCACAACCGTGCCCGTGAGGCCGATGAGCGGCGCGGCCGCGTAGATGACGTCAAGATACGGGATGCCCCGCTCCATGCGGTTGAGCTGGAGCCGGGCGAAGGCCTTCACCGCGCCCTCGTCGTTCTTGTGCCGCTCGGCGAAGTCGACGATGCGCGCGAGCACCGTGTGCTTGCCGCCCATCAGAGGGCGGCCCTCGACCACGGCATCAACCAGATCCTGTGGAATGACCGCGGCCTTGCGCAACGCATAGGCCCGCTCGCACACGATGAACACGGCCGTCACCGAGCACAGCAACAGCGGCCAGATAAGAACGCCCGCGCCCTTGAAGACGCTGATGAGGTTGAAGGTGTCGGCAGCAGCGAGAAGCATGGCAGGGAACGGTGAACGTGCCGCGGTGTGACGCCGCGGCGAGGGAAAAGTTCAATGCAAATTGGCCGCGCGGCAACGCCCGGAATCGCGCGTCGCGGCCGGCCTCAGGCTTTCCTTCGGGCGATGAACTGCACGACCGAGGCCATGCCGGAGTGAAACCTGCCCTCCACCACCTCGCGCTCGATCTCCCGCGAGAGGATGACTTCGCAACCGGGAAACGATCGCTCGAGATCGGCGCTCGCCACGAGCATGTCGGGATCCTTGGGACCGCCCGTATCCCGGGTGATTTGCGCCTTGGCGTAAGCCTCGAGCAACAAGACAGCGCCCGGTTTCAGCGAGCGCTCGACCAAGGGGTAGAGCCGTCGCCTAAGTGAGCTGGGCAAGTGGGCGAAGATCGAAACCACCGCCCCAAACGTGTTCGACGGCGGCTCGTAGTCCGCGAGGTCAGTCACGAGCGTGCGAATGCTCACGCCCCGCACCGCCGCGAGTTTGTGCGCCTTGGCCAGGCCGACCTTGGAGCTGTCCACTCCCAGCACCTCCAAGCCCAGCGTGGCGAGGAACACGCCGTTCCGGCCCTCCCCTTCGGCCAGGGAAAGGACCGGACCGGAGAGGAGCCGCGCGTGTTGCGCGAGAAAAGTGTTGGGGTCAGTGCCGTAGGCGAATTCGTCGCCCGCGTAGCGCTGATCCCACATCGCTCAGGCGGCCAGATAGGGCAGCTTCGCCGCCGTGGACTTCATCGCGCCCACGCCGTCAAGCAGCTCGCCGATGGCGTCCCAGCGGCCGTTGATCAACGCGTCGCGCGACGAAGCGCGCACAACGGCCTTCACGGACTCCCCGCCGAAACGGATTTCCTGGTTCGCGACGTCGGCGACGACCTCGACCTTCGGGTCCTTCTCGACCGCGGCGGCGATCTTCGCGATGTCCTCGCGGCTCGCCTCGAAGCACGGGATGCCGAGCGTCGTGCAGTTGCCGAAGAAGATCTCGGCGAAGTTCTCGGCGACGACGGCCTTGAACCCGTATTTCTGGATCGCCTGCGGCGCGTGCTCGCGGGAGGAGCCGCAGCCAAAGTTGGCGCCGGAGAGCAGAATCGTCGCGCCCTTGAAGCGCGCCTCGTTGAGCGGGTGCGGCTTGTCGCTCCCGTCGGCGTGCTTGCGCACGTCGTGGAAGAGGAACTCGCCGAGGCCGTCGAACGTCACGCACTTCATGAAGCGCGCGGGAATGATGCGGTCTGTGTCGATGTCGTTGCCCGGCACGCAGACGGCGCGGCCGGTGATGGAAGTGATTTTGGCTAGGGCCATGACAGTGAGACGTTGAGGGTTGAAAGAACCGATCAGTTGACGGCGAAAACCTCGCGGGCATCCGCGACGCTACCGGTGACCGCCGCGGCGGCCACCATGAGCGGGCTCATGAGCAAGGTGCGGCCGGTGGGCGAGCCTTGGCGGCCCTTGAAGTTGCGGTTCGATGAGCTCGCGCAGAGCTGATCGCCGATGAGTTTGTCGGGGTTCATCGCGAGGCACATCGAGCAGCCCGCGGCGCGCCACTCGAAGCCCGCCTCGGCGAGAATCTTGTCGAGGCCGAGTTTCTCGCATTGGAGCGCGACGATCTGCGAGCCGGGGACGGCGATGGCTTTGACGCCCTTCGCGACCTTGCGACCTTTCACGAAACGCGCGACCTCCTGAAAGTCGCTCAGGCGCCCGTTGGTGCACGAGCCGATGAAGGCCACGTCGATCTTCGTGCCCTTGATAGGCGCGCCGGGCTTCAGCTTCATGTAGGCGAGCGCCTCCTCGATGGAGGCCTTCTCGTCGACCGCGGTCGTCTTGGCGGGATCAGGAATGGACTCGGTGATCGCGATGCCCTGGCCGGGATTGATGCCCCACGTGACCGTCGGCGCGATGTCGGCGGCGGCGATGTTGACGACATCGTCGAAGCGGCAGCCGGGATCACTCGCGAAGCTCTTCCAGCGCGCGACCGCCGCGTCCCATGCGGCGCCGGTCGGCGAGTAAGGCCGGCCCTTAAGGTAAGCGAACGTCGTCTCGTCAGGATTCACGTAGCCGGCGCGCGCGCCGCCCTCGATGGACATGTTGCAGACGGTCATACGCTCTTCCATCGTCATGCGATCGAAGACCTCGCCGCCGTATTCGTAGGCGAAGCCGGTGCCGCCGTTGACGCCGAGCACGCGGATGATGTGCAGGATGACGTCCTTCGCATAGACGCCGGGGCGGAGCTTGCCGGTGACGTTGATGCGGCGGACCTTCAGCTTGCCGAGCGCGATCGTCTGCGTGGCGAGCACGTCGCGAATCTGCGTCGTGCCGATGCCGAACGCGATCGCGCCGAAGGCGCCGTGCGTGCTCGTGTGAGAGTCACCGCACGCGATCGTGGTGCCGGGCTGCGTGATGCCCTGCTCCGGCCCGACGATGTGGACGATGCCCTGCTTGCCCGTCGCGCGATCGAAGAACGTGATGCCGAACTCGGCGCAGCTCCTGCGCAGCTCGTCCATCATGGCCTGCGCGAGCGGATCCTTGTAGGGCTCCACGAGCTGATCGGTCGGGATGATGTGGTCGACGGTCGCAAACGTGCGGTGCGGCATCGCGACCTTGAGCTTCAGGTCGCGCAGCATGCCGAAGGCCTGCGGGCTGGTGACCTCATGGATGAGGTGGGTGCCGATGAGGAGCTGCGTCTGGCCGTTGGCCAGCGTGCGGACGGCGTGGGCGTCCCAGACTTTTTCGAAAAGGGATTTGGGCATGAGTGAAAGGCTGTGAGCGTAGCAGAATCTTGTCATGCCGGGAAATACTCTTTTCGCTGCCTGTGATGCCCGCAGAGTATCAACTCCCCTTTGAGCTGCGCCACCTTCTGTATTTCCGCGAGGTCGCGCGGCGGCTCCATTTCCGCAAGGCCGCGGAGGCCGTCGGCGTCGCGCAGCCCGCGCTCAGCCGCGCGATCGCCCAGCTTGAGGCGGCCCTCGACGCCGACTTGCTCAATCGCACCCGCCGCGGCGTGGAGGTCACGCCGGCGGGCCAACTCCTGCTCGAGCGCATCGATCCGCTGTTCCGCAGCCTGGCCGCGATGGAGCGCGACCTGCGCGCCCTCTCGAGCGGCCAGACCGGCCACGTGCGGGTGGCCTTCACGGGCCTGGCCATGGCTACGGTGCTGCCGCCGATCATCCGCGAGTTTCACCAGCGGCACGCAGGCATCCGGCTCGAGCTGATCGAGTCCCCCACCTCGGCCCAGCTCACGGCCTTGCAGGCGGGCGAGATCGCCTGTGGATTTTTCCACCCGGATGCCCCCACGCCGGGTGTCCGCACCCGTGTGCTGCTCCGGGAACGCAACGGCATCCTCCTTCCGGCCGCCCACCCGCTCGCAAAGCGCGCCACCCTGCGCCTGCGCGATCTCACGGCGACGCCCTTTGTGCTTTTCCCGCGCACGCACAACCCTGGTTTCTACGATCGCATCCTCGCGGCCTTCGCCAGCGCCGGGGTTACGCCTCGGATTGCCGAGGAAGTCTGGCCGCGCGCGAACGGCGTCGGCCTCGTGCGCGCGGGCCTCGGCGTGACGTTCATGACGCCATCCGAGGCGCAACACCTCCCGCCCGAAATCGCGTTCCGCCGGTTGCACGGCCCTGCGCCGGAGAGCCGGCTCGTGCTCGGCTGGCGCGCGGCACCCGCGCCCGATCCCGCGCTCGAGGCATTTTTGCGCGTGGCGGGCGCGTAGGAGTTCCTCCAATCTCCTCGGTGATGCCCCCTGCCCCCGCCAAGATTCTCGTCGTCGACGACACACCCGCCAACCTCGCGCTCGTGCTTGATGCCCTCGGGGCCGCGGGCCACGGGCTCCTCGTCGCCGAGAGCGGACGCAGCGCGCTCTCGTTGCTCGCGCACAACATTCCCGATCTGATCCTGCTCGACGTGATGATGCCCGGCCTCGACGGCTTCGCGACCTGCGAGCGGATCAAGGCCCTGCCCGGGTGCGGAGACGTGCCCGTGCTCTTCATGACCGCGCTCGACGAGCCGGAGCAAAAAGTGCGCGCCTTCGAGGCGGGCGCGGTGGATTACATCACGAAGCCCGTGCACGTGCCCGAGGTCCTGGCCCGGGTGGCCGCGCACCTCGAGATCCGCTCGTTGCAGAAATCCCTCGCGGAGGAACTCACCGCGCGGATCGAGGCCGAGAACCAGCTCGCCCAGTCGCTCGATCGCGCGGTGGTTCTGGCCGACGCCGCCGGGCGCATCGTGTTCAGCTCGCGCCTCGCGGAGGATTTGCTGCACAAGCATTTTCCCGCGCGCCCGCCCGGCTCCCTGCCGGCCGGCCTCGGTCCGGATGGGCCGCTCGTGGCGCGACGGTTTTCCGAAAGCGGACGAACGGATTTGCAGATGTTTGTGCTCGAGGAGCGCGGCTCGCCCCCAGGCCCCGCGGCGCTCACCCGCCTCGGCCTCACGCCCCGGGAAGCGGAGGTCCTCTACTGGATCGCGCAGGGCAAGAGCAACCCGGACATCGCCACGATTCTGGGCGCCAATGTGCGCACCGTGCACAAGCACGTGGAGCACATCTTCCAGAAGCTCGGCCTGGAGACGCGCAACGCCGCGGCGATCGCGGCGCTGGAAGTCCTGCGACCGGCGAAGTGAATGAAGGTAGGGCGCTCACTCCGTGAGCGCCTTTCCCACTTCGAACGTTGAATCGGCGCGGAGCCGAGTCCGCGCCCTACCCCCATCAATCTTCGCTCTGGAGCGCGGCGACCACGGAGAAATCCTCCAGTGTCGTCGTGTCGCCCTTCACCTCGCCGCCGGCGGCGATTTCCTTCAGGATGCGCCGCATGATTTTTCCGGAGCGCGTCTTCGGCAGGCCGGCCGCGAAGCGGATCGAATCCGGTTTCGCGAGCGAGCCGATCTCCTTGCCGACGTGCGCGCGGAGCTGCTCCTTGAGTTCCTCGCTGGCGGTGACGCCGGCCTTGACCGTGACGAACACCACGAGCGCCTGGCCCTTGAGTTCATCCGGACGGCCGACGGCCGCGGCCTCGGCGACCGCGGGGTGCGAGACGAGCGCGCTCTCGACCTCGGCCGTGCCGATGCGGTGGCCGGAGACGTTGAGCACGTCGTCGATGCGGCCGACGATCCAGAAGTAGCCGTCCTTGTCCTGCCGCGCGCCGTCACCGGTGAAATAGATGTCGGGCCGGCCGGGGAACTCGCTGAAATATTGGCGCGCGTATCGGTCATCGTCGCCCCACAGCGTGCGAAGCATCGAGGGCCACGGCTGCGTGATCACGAGCTTGCCACCGTTGTTGCGGGGCACCTCGACGGCCTTGTCGTCGACGACCTTTGGCACCACGCCGAAGAACGGGCGTGTGCCCGAGCCGGGCTTGGTCGGCGTCACACCCGGCAGCGGGGTAATCATGATCGAGCCGGTCTCGGTCTGCCACCACGTGTCGACAATAGGGCACTTCTTTTTCCCGATCATCGTGTGATACCACATCCACGCCTCGGGATTGATCGGTTCGCCGACGGAGCCGAGCAGGCGCAGCGAGTCGAGCCGGTGGCGGAGCACGTAGTTGTCACCCCAGCGCATGAACGCGCGGATCGCCGTCGGAGCCGTGTAGAGGATCGTGAGCCCGTGGCGGTCGATCATCTGCCAGAAGCGGTCGGGCTCAGGCTGGTTGGGCGCACCCTCGTAGATAAAGACGGTCGCGCCGTTGGAGAGCAGGCCGTAGACGACGTAGCTGTGGCCCGTGATCCAGCCGATGTCGGCGGAGCAGAAGTAGCGGTCGTTTTCCTTGAGATCGAAGACGTAGTGTGAACTCAACTTCGCGCCCAGCAGGTAGCCGGCGCTGGTGTGGAGCACGCCCTTGGGCTTGCCGGTCGAGCCGCTGGTGTAGAGGATGAAGAGCGGGTGCTCGGAATCGAACGCCTTCGCTTTGTGGGTGTTTGGCGCACCCTCCCACGCTTCGGTCCACCACACGTCGCGGCCGTCCTTCATGGTGACGGCGTTGCCGCAGCGTTTCACGACGAGCACCGTCTGCACCGTGGGCGTGTGATCGACGGCCTTGTCGACGTTGGCCTTGAGCTCGATCACTTTGCCGCGGCGCCAGCCGCCGTCGGCCGTGATGACGAGCTTGGCCTTGCAGTCGTTGATGCGATCCTTGATCGCCTCGGCGGAGAAGCCGCCAAAAATGACCGTATGGATCGCGCCGACGCGCGCGCAGGCGAGCATCGCCATGACGGCCTCGGGAATCATCGGCAAGTAGATCGCCACGCGGTCGCCCTCGCCCACGCCGATGCTCTGGAAAAAATTCGCCCAGCGGCAGACCTGGAAATGGAGCTGCCGGTAGGTGATGGTGCGGACATCGCCGGGCTCGCCCTCGAAGATGAGCGCAGCCTTGTTCTCGCGGTGCGTGCCGAGATGGCGGTCGAGGCAGTTTTCGGAGACGTTAAGCTTGCCGCCGAGGAACCACTGCGCGTGCGGCGGCTGCCACTTCAGGACCTTCTTGTAGGGCTTGCGCCACACAATGTGTTCCTTGGCGTGGCGGTCCCAGAACTTTTCTGGGGAGTTGACAGACTCGGCGTAGAGCCTTTTGTAGGCGGCCTCGCTCCCAAGATTGGCTTGGGCTTTGAACTCGGCCGAAGGCCTGAATTTCCGGGACTCCCGGGATACTGAGGTAATCGTCTGATCTGGCACGTTGCGTGTCGGTTTAGGGTTTAAGG